>DBAU01000070.1 GCA_002291845.1 Alphaproteobacteria bacterium UBA1002
ATTAGGGTCCAGCGAGACGTGGTTATATTCATAAATCGTTATGTATTGTGTCGTGGCCAAAAAACAAGGCTTTCAGATGTCCATGTAGCCTATTTTTTACCGCTCGTGAACCCCTGATAAGGCAGATTGCGCCATTGCATGTTGCCCCCTATAACTGCATCGATGTTTTTGCCACTTGATCATCACATGCAGCGCGATGTGCGCCGATGGCTAGCGCTCGCGGTTTTTTGTCTAGCGGCCGGGGGGCTATATGCGGTGCCTTTAGCGGCTGGCCGTGGCGTAAAAAATGTTTCTCAGGCGGACTGGCAGCACTGGTTCAATATCGTTCTGGCCGTACATGTGGATTTGAGCATTTTTCTATGGTTTTTAGCGATGCTCATTGTCGGATGGCGCCTGATTCCAGCCTTTTCTGGCACCTTGCAAGGGGTGCCGCTGCCGTTTTTTCAACCAACGGCGCAGGGGCTTTTTGCACTCGGGGCGGTGCTAATGGCTTTTTCACCTTTTCTAGGGGAGGGTGAGGGGCTACGCAGTAATTACATTCCCATCCTGACGAATGATGCATTTTTCCTTAGTTTGGCTCTGATTGCCTGCGCCTTAAGCCTTTCGCTGCTCGAAGCATTGCTATCCATACCCGTCTTGGAGATGTGGCGTGGCGCATTTCAACGCGACTCAGAAAGCGGAATATTCGCAGCGTACGGTGCATGGGGTAGTGCAGCGATGGTCGCTGTTTCGCTGGTTGCATTTGCGGTTGCGCCCGAAAGCATTGACCCCCTGATTCAGGGGGAAGCGTATTTTGACATGGCGTTCTGGGCGGGTGGGCATGTTATACAATTTGCCTATGTTCAGATGGCTATGGTTGTCTGGCTGCTTTTGGCTCAGGCGGCGGGTCTGCCCGTGCCGGGAGGCCGCCGTCTGGTTGCTATCCTCTTTACCATCAACCTTGCCATGATGGCGTATGTCCCGCTGCCATTTATTTCTTATCCTGCCGATAGCCAGCCATTTCGCGATGCTTTCACTGAATGGATGATCTGGGGAAATGGGCTTTCCCCAGCGCTCATGCTGGTTATTCTCGCTTATGCGCTTTTTCGGCATCGTCGGGTCGTGGTCTGGCGCTCTGCTACACTCTTCTGCCTCGTCACCTCGCTGATTCTCTTCTTTTATGGAGGCGTGCTCGCCATGATGATTGAAGGGCAGAATGTGGTGATTCCTGCCCATTATCATGGCTCAATTGTGGGGGTTACCCTGGCATTCATGGGCCTTGCTTATCTATTACTGCCCCGGATCGGTTTGCCCTGTGTGGACGTCTGGCGTCTGGCGCGTCTGGCTCCGCTGCTTCTGTGTGTGGGCCAGATCATTCACGTCAGCGCACTGGCGTGGTCTGGTGGTTATGGCGTGCTGCGTAAAACAGTCGGCACGGATGGATATCCGCCGGAGGTGCGCTTCGCCATGGGCTTACTGGGTGGCGGCTCAGGATTGGCTAGCCTTGGGGGTTTGCTGTTCATTATTGTTATGGTACGCGCATGGCGTCGGCGCAAAAGCCACCCTTGCTAATTTCCCGGCGCGGCGCTAACATCGCGCCGAAATCTACACCCTTGCACATTTCAGGAGTTTATATGCGTTTCGGCAAGATTTTTCTGGTAACCCTGACCTCAGCTTCGCTGCTGGCTGGCTGCGCCCAACAAGGTCCATACAGCAATGCGGGCGGCACGGGCATCAGCAAACAGAGCATCGGTACGCTCGCCGGCGCTGCAGGTGGTGCTGTGCTTGGCTCACAAATCGGTGGTGGCCGTGGCCAGCTTGCTGCCGTTGCGATTGGTACGCTGCTTGGTGCAGGTATTGGATCGGAAATTGGTTCGTCGCTGGATAAAGCGGACATTGCGTATGCCAACCAAACCACACAGCGCGCGCTGGAAACCTCGCAGCCTGGACAGAGTCTTCCGTGGAATAATCCGCAAACCGGAGTATCTGGCACGGTGACGCCCTCAAATTACTATCAAACGGCCGGTGGCCAGTATTGCCGCGAGTACACCCAGACCATCAATGTGGGTGGCCGTACCGAGGAAGGCGTTGGCCGGGCCTGCCGTCAGCCGGATGGCAGCTGGCGCATGGTTCAATAGCGCGTAGCGTCCAACAACATAGCAACGGAGAATGATCATGGTAGGTGCGCCGCAAGGTACACTGATGCAGGGCAAGCGTGGCCTCATCATGGGGGTGGCAAATGATCGCTCCCTCGCGTGGGGGATTGCTGCCCATCTGGCGGCGCAGGGCGCCGAACTGGCCTTCACGTATCAGGGGGAGGCCATGGAAAAACGTGTGCGTCCGCTTGCCGAAAGCGTGGGTGCATCCCTTGTGCTCGATTGTGATGTCACCAATGAGAAAAGCATGGATGATGTGTTCGCCACGCTGGAGAAAAGCTGGGGTACATTTGATTTTCTTGTGCATGCGATTGCGTTCTCTGACAAGAACGAACTGAAGGGTAAGTATGTCGATACCTCGCTTGGCAACTTCCTCAATAGCATGAATATTTCCTGCTATTCCTTCACCGCGCTGGCTAAGCGTGCGTACCCGCTGATGCCGCGTGGTGGAAGCTTGGTCACGCTGACCTATCTCGGAGCCGAGCGTGTCATGCCGCACTACAATGTGATGGGCGTTGCTAAGGCGGCGCTGGAAGCCAGCGTACGCTATCTTGCGGCTGATCTGGGGGAGTTCAATGTGCGTGTGAATGCGATTTCCGCAGGTCCGGTAAAAACGTTGGCTGCCTCCGGCATTGGTGATTTTCGCTACATTTTGAAATGGAACGAGCTGAATGCGCCGCTGCAGCGAAATACCACGCTCGATGATGTCGGAGGGGCGGGTCTGTTCCTGTGCTCTGATCTTGGCTCTGGCGTCACGGGGGAAGTGCTACATGTGGATTCTGGCTACCACGTGGTCGGTATGAAGCGTGTTGATGCCCCGGATATCGCCACGGTTTCTGGCTAGCTTATGTCATTTAACACGTTCGGCCGCGTCTTTCGCTTCACGACCTGGGGAGAAAGCCATGGGCCGGCCATTGGTTGCGTGGTGGACGGTATTCCATCCCAGCTACCGATTTGCGAAGCAGACATCCAATACTGGCTCGATCGTCGCCGACCCGGGCAATCGAAGTTTACGACCCAGCGACAAGAGCCGGATCGGGTGGAGATTCTCTCGGGTGTTTTTGAGGGTGTGACAACGGGTACGCCGGTGAGCTTGATGATCCGTAATGTTGATCAAAAATCAAAAGATTATGGCGATATTGCCGAACGTTTTCGCCCCGGCCATGCTGATTATACGTACCACATGAAATATGGTCTGCGCGATTTTCGTGGCGGTGGCCGCTCCAGTGCTCGCGAGACCGCCTCGCGCGTTGCTGCGGGAGCCCTGGCACGCAAAGTGTTGGATGCAGTAGGGGTGCGGGTTCGTGGCGCGCTGGTGCAAATGGGCGAGCTTTCCATTGATCGGACGCGTTGGGACTGGGATGAGGTAGAGCGTAATCCTTTCTGGACGCCTGATGCGGCGATGGTGCAACCTTTTGAGGATTATCTATTGGCAATCCGTAAAGAGGGTTCGTCGGTTGGTGCGGTGATTGAGGTGGTTGCAGAGGGCGTACCCGCTGGCTGGGGGGCACCGATCTATGGCAAACTTGATGCAGATCTCGCGTCAGCACTGATGAGCATTAATGCCGTGAAAGCGGTCGAAATTGGTGATGGGTTTGCAGCTGCCACACTGCGCGGTGAACAAAATGCTGATGAAATGCGCCAGGCAGGTGATACTGTCGCGTTCCTTGCGAATCATGCGGGGGGTATTTTAGGTGGCATCTCCAGTGGACAGCCGATTGTGGCCCGTTTTGCGGTAAAGCCCACCAGCTCGATCCTATCGCCGGTGAAATCGGTGACGGCGACAGGAGAGGACGTGGATGTCATCACCAAAGGCCGCCATGACCCGTGCGTGGGTATTCGCGCGGTGCCGGTAGGAGAAGCTATGATGGCGTGCGTACTGGCGGATCATTTTATGCTTCATCGCGCTCAACAGGGATAATTCACGATGCGTTACTATTATTTATTGGTTGTCTGCATCATCATGCTGCCTTCGCTCGTTGTGGCAGCACCGAAATCTTCAGCGTCCCGTCGGCCATTGGTTGGCTGGGTAGAGAATGTCACATTGCAGGATGTGGGCCTGGTGATGAAAGCCCGCATGGATACCGGAGCTGGGCTATCTTCCCTGCATGCGGATATTTTGAAAATGATCGAGCCACAGCGCCAAGGTGGAAAACAACGGGTGATCTTCACCATCACGCCGGAAAAGGGCGAAGCCAAGACCATTGAGCGGGAAGTGCTGGAGTGGGTGAATATCAAAAAGAAAGGGGACACAGGTACGATTGCGCGCCCGGTGGTTCGCATGGATTTTTGCCTGGGCGGCAAGCAGATTGAGGCGCGGGTAAATCTCGCGGATCGCAAGGGTTTTCTCTATCCGCTACTCATTGGACGCAATGTGCTGAAAACGGGAGATTTCCTGATTGATCCTAGCCACAGCTTCCTGAGTCATGCTTCCTGCACTTCGCCAAAGACCGCTTTTCGCTAGAGGCTTCCTAGCGTTTCGTTCGTAGCCATGCCTGTAACAGCGCCCAGATGGCAATAAGCAGCCAGATGACATTGACCACCACAGACGCATGGGCCTGAAGGTTCAGGGCATAAATAGCCAGCATTAGTGAACCCGCCAGATTCATCCAATGATAGGCAGGCTGCTCGGCTCTCAGGCGGCGAACAGACAGCAGCCCATAAGCAAGCAGCACAAAGAAGGCCCCTGTCCAACCGAGGATATCATTGATGCCGACATCATTCATGGAATCGCTGTCTTCGCCGGGCTAGGTGAAATAGTCAAAGGACTTTTTTTGAGAATCTGGTCACGGATACGTCCACAACGCGCGTGCAGATCTTCCGGAGTACCAAAGCCATGCTTTCGTCGATTCCGGTTGGAAACCAGTGCATTCAGCTCCTTTACCAGGGGCTCACCGGTCGCTTGTCCCATACCCAGTAAGGTGGCGCCATTCATGCCGAACACTTGCTTGAGATCATTCAGCGCGGTTGTCACTTTGCCTTTGTGGAAACTTAGTGTTTCCTCTTGTTTTGCGGCTGATATGGGGTCTTGTTTGCTTTTGAAGTAATAATGCTGGTAATTATTCGCGCAGTAGTGAAACACCAGATCACGTATCAGTTGGGTGCGCCGCTCTGGGCTTTGCATCGCCTGGCGTGTCGCGTCACGCTCCTGCGCGATGTAATCAAGCATGTCCGCAATTTCACGATGGCCATAATGGGTGGCGATTTCGCGTGCTTGCTGGCCGTTTGCATCGCGCACTTCGGTATCCGCGTATGCTTCATACAGCAGATATTCTATCAGCGCTTTATCCCCCACACGTGCGGCAATCAGGATAGGATATTGCCTCGATAATCCCCCCTGATCGATATCTGCTTTTGCCTGACGAAGGGCTTTCAGGATGGGAATGGCCTGTCCATCCCGCCGGGATGCGGCAACAGACACAAGCGGCATCTGCACCTCATTAAGCTGGTTGGGGTTTGCCCCTTTTTTCAGCAGAAGCTCTACATCCGCAGCCTGACCAAAACGTACTTTATACAGTAGCTCTTTGTCATACACACTGGATGCTGTGGCAGAGGTTGGTAATTCCAACACGCACAATAAGCTGAGCAGGATGACGTAAGCGTAGTTCATATCTGCAAAATCTCCACAAAATGAGCCTATCACAGCCAAGGAATGGATGCCATGCTCACCGTATCTTGAAACACACCAAAGGCTTCATATATCAAACAACACAGCTAAAAAGTATCATAGAGATGGAGGATCCACCATGGCACAGGCTTCGGAGGCAAAAGTACCTGTTTCAGAGAAAATTCCATTTAATGCAGAAATCAGTCGTGTGCTGCATTTGATGATTCACTCGCTTTACACGAACAAGGATATTTTTCTGCGTGAGCTGGTGTCTAATGCATCTGATGCATGCGATAAACTCCGTTATCTGGCGCTGAGTGATCAGTCGCTGATGCAAGGCGATGGTGAGCTTCGCATCACCTTGCGGCTGGATGAAAAGGCCCGCATGATTGAAGTTCGCGATAACGGGATTGGCATGAATCGCGAGGATCTGATTGCTCATCTCGGAACTATCGCTAAATCTGGAACGGGAGAGTTTTTGGAGCAGATCTCAACGCAGGGTGGTGCACCGGATGCGAATCTGATCGGCCAGTTTGGTGTGGGTTTTTATTCCAGTTTCATTGTTGCGGATGAGGTAGAGGTGTTCAGCCGCAAGGCAGGCGAAGAGCAGGCGTGGGTATGGCGCTCGGAAGGTTTGGGAGAATTTACCGTGGATGAGGCTCCCGCGCGCCCTCGCGGTACCTCGATTGTGCTTCGTCTGCGTGAGGAAGCAAAAGAATATCTCGATAAATTCAAGCTCTCCCATATCGTGGAGACATACTCAGATCATATCGCATTTCCGATTTATCTTGAGGTTGCCGGAGAGGATGATGAGCCGCAACGCCTCAATGAGGGATCTGCCCTCTGGGCGCGTTCAAAGGCAGAGATCACCCCGGAGCAATATCAGGAGTTTTACCGCCATGTGGCCCACTCCCCGGATGACCCGTGGCTAACCATTCACAACACCGTTGAAGGAAAACTATCTTACACCAACCTGCTGTTTATACCGTCGATGAAACCGTTTGATTTGTTTCATCCTGAGCGGCGGCGGCGTGTAAAGCTCTATGTGAAACGGGTGTTTATCTCCGATGAGAACGTGGACTTAATTCCGCCCTATCTTCGCTTTCTGCGTGGCGTTATCGATTCGCAGGATTTGCCGCTTAATATCAGTCGTGAAACACTGCAGGATAACCCACTTTTACATCAGATTCGTGAAAGCCTGACGAGTCGTGTTCTGGGCGATTTGAAGAAAAAAGTGGAGGCCGATCCGGAGGGCTTCTTACGTTTCTGGAATCATTTTGGCCCAGTGCTGAAAGAAGGACTGTGTGAAGCTACTTCGCCGCGCGATAAGCTGCTTGAGATCTGCCGATTCGATAGCACACATGGCTCGGCATCGGTAAGCTTGTCAGAATATGTCAGCCGCATGAAAGAGGGGCAGGAAGAAATTTATTACCTCACCGGCGATACTCTCGAAGCCATGCGGCGGAGCCCCTTGCTGGAGGGCTTTGCCGAGCGCGGGATTGAGGTGCTGCTGTTCCATGACCATGTGGATGATTTCTGGGTCAGCGTGGTGCATGAGTACAAGGGCAAAAAACTTAAATCGATTACACGCAGCAATATCGATCTTGATAAGTTTGGCGCGGCAGAGGACGCCTCTGAAGCACCAAACGATACAACGGCTGCCGATGCAATCGCGGGGCTGGTCAGCCTGCTCAAACAAACGTTTGGGGAGGAAATTAAGGATGTACGCACGACGCGTAAGCTGCGCGACACTCCGGCCTGTCTTGCGGTGGATGAATATGACATGGATATGCGCATGGAGCGGTTTCTTTTAGAGCACCGTCAGTTACCCCGTCGATCGGCAAAAATTCTTGAGATCAATCCTTCCCATCCTTTAATTGGCGCAATGGCTACTCGCGTTGCAACCGGAGCCTCGACATCAGAGATCGAGGATGCGGCCTATTTACTGCTTGATCAGGCGAAGATTGTGGAAGGAGAGACGATCAATGATCCGGCGGCATTTGCGCGTCGTCTCAGTCGCTTCATGGAAAAAGGCATCTCTTCCTGATTTTTTGCTTTGCAAAAAAAGCCGCGAGAGCTACATTTTAAAGGCCTATATGGTGCATATGGGTGAGCGTGACCACTAAATATTGCGATGGTTTTCATGGCGTTGGACGAGCAAACCTTAAAAAATGAGCTGGAGCTTTTACAGGGCTACAGTAGTGACGTGATGTATCGTCTGCGTTATGAGACCATGCGTTATGATTACATAAGCCCGAGCATTGAGAAACTGATTGGTTTCTCGGCGGATGAGGTGATGGAGATGAATCTGCGCTCCCTCATTGAGGAAACGCGTTTGGTGACCGATGGGCTGCGTCCAGTCGAATCATTCGAGCCACTGGAAGATAGCCGCAAACGACGTGAGGTGCTCAAATGGCAGGCGGATTATCGGATGCGGACCAAAGATGGACGTCGTATCTGGGTGTCGGATGTGTCCTACCCGTGGTTTGACAGTCATGGTGCCATTATCGGTTCTGTGGGTACTTTGCGCGACATTAGTGAACGTGTAGAGGCAGAAGCGCAGGCAATGGAGGCCGTGGCGCGCAGTCGTCAAGTGGATCCGTTGACGCGTTTTGCATCACGGGCCGCTTTTTTTGAGCGGCTGGAGGAAGAGCTTAAACGAATTAAGCGTAGCCGGATGGATGTGGCAGTGCTGGCCCTGTGCGTGGACGGGCTGGAAGATATTTTCACCGCGCATGGGCGTCTTAGTGGCGAGCGCGTGCTACGCGAAATGGCTGATCAGGTGCGCCAATGCCTGCGTGAAACGGATTTGCCGGCGCGTCTTTCCGATAATGAGATCGCGATTTGCCTGCCTGATACGCAGGCAGAGGGAGCCTTCTGGGTGGGGGAGCGTATCCGCGAAACGGTGCTGCGTCATCAATTTACCAGTGAATCTGGTGCTTTGCTAAATGTTACGGTCTCGATTGGTGTTGCGGCAGATCGTTTTGATGATCCACAAAATGCGCAGGAGTTGCTCAAAACGGCGGAAAGCCGCCTATTCATCGCTCGTCATACTGGTCAGAATCGTGTCTCCGTTGATGAGCTGATGAATTTGCACTAGGCACCCCCCGGCTCGACGGATTTATAGCTGGCGGATCATCCAGATATCATCAAAATATTCTCCGCTACGCTTCATGGCGCGCGGTTCATAGCCATAGCGTGTAAAGCCGAGTGATTCGTAAAAACGTACCCCAGAGGGATTGTTTGCGCCGACGGCAATAATGATCTGTTCCACTTCCGTTTGCGCATGGACCAGCACCGTTTGCAGTAACTGTTTCCCAATCCCTTTTCCTTGATAGGCGGGTGCCACGTAAACCGCTGATAGCGTCGCTTTGTGGTGAAAATGCAGGAAACTATAGCGCCGCATGACCACGGTGCCAATCAACGCGTTGCCATCAAATGCGCCAAGCACATAATGCTGGCTCAGCACGTCCGCATGAAACGAAGGAGGCATGGCCACTTCTTCTTCATAAGACGAGGCATAATGCTCAGGAAATTCCTGTAACGCGCGCAGACGAACCTCGCGGAAGCACGCGACATCCTCCGGCCCAAGCCGGCGCAAAGTGATGAATGGGGTCACAGTTAGGCAGGAATGTTCGGGTAGATCATGTTTTCAAGCTGAATAATCTCATCACGAATAACCAGCTTTTGTTTTTTCAGGCGGATGATTTCCAGCTCCGCATCAGGGCGCGCCTTGACCAACCCATCGATAGTATCATCCAGTTGTCGGTGTTGAAGGCGTTTCGCATCTAGTAGCTTCAGAAGTTGGAATTCATGGTCCGTCATGCGTCACACTCTGCTCGCATAAAAGTTAATGAATGGGGGGAGGGCGTCAGCGCCCACCTTGAAGCTGTGTATAGTAGCAAAGAAAAACACTAAAATCTATCAGAAGTCGCGATCAATAAAAATTAATTTAACTTGATGGAGTTGTAGAACAGCATAAATTATGCCATAGTTGCATCGCTGAGACATTGTAAACGTTACTTCCTCTGGTTTCAGCCATTTCTATCGATGATGTTCAACCCTGTTCCATGGAGGTTTTTCATGGCTCTTACTAATCACATCGAAGCCCTACGACTCAAACATCAGCACCTTGATGACCAAATCCGTGAGGAAATGCTGCGTCCGGTGCCTGATATGGCAACCTTATCTGATCTCAAGAAAAACAAGCTTCTGGTGAAAGAAGAGCTGATGCGATGCATCCACGATCTGCCCCATGCAGGCAGTGCCTGAGCACTTCTGACATGTAAACCAGAAGCCCCGGTGAAAACCGGGGCTTTTTTTTAGGGCGCAAGCTTATGGGCGGGTGTGGGGCGGCGGACAACCGGGCGGCTGCATACCGGCGGGTAGAGGCGACGCTGACTGGCCAAGGATCTCTACGTGCTCCACAGCGCCATCGCGCAACTTTACTGTGCCTACCGGCACTTGTGAAAGGGATAAATCCTGCGCTTGCGGAGAGACTTGAGGCAGAGGAATCCCCAACGGTATATCCATTGATATGGGAGGGGGCGGGCCGCCGATATCTGCTGGCAACACGTCTTGTTCACGCCGGGCATCATAGGTTACCCCCGGCGGCGGCGGCGGCGCATCAGCTGGAGGGGGGCAGGGCGGCTGCATTCGCAGAAGCGGGCTCTCAGAGTGTGCTTGAGACGGGATCCAATGCAGGCTTACAATCAACAAGATAAAAACGTAACGCATCATTCCTCCAACGGTACCCAATGCCCTTCAATGGCGAAATAAAGTATTGTGGTGAATAGAAGCGCTAGAAAAGCAGCGGCAATAATACGCCAGCGGAAGCGAACATTGCCAGGGGCGCCCGGAGCAGCAAGTGGATTCAGATCCTGATCCGGACGCACGCCAAACGGCAGGGTAAGGAACATGCAAATGGCCCAGATGACAACAAAACTAAGCAATGCCTGTGCAAGGGTCATGCCCGTACTCGGTGGTTAGTGGTTACGGGCTGTTTTGCAGTCGTTGGATGTTGTTACGCGTTTGCCCGACAATGTTTGAAAGAGAATTTGTCAAACTGTTGATCTGTCCAGCATTGCCACCCATTGGGGGCGAAACGGCTTGGCCAGGCATCATTGCGTTACCAGGCATCATTGCGTTAGGGTCTGGGGGCGCCGCGAAACGTTCCATGATTTCTTCGGGAGTGATATTGCTATCCACCTCGCGCTGCTGTCGTTCTTCTGCCAGTTGTTTCTCCACTTTAGGGGCAAGTCCCTCATAAATCGCGGCATGCTCTGTCACAAAACTCTGGTTAGGGCGCAGTGTGAAGATTACCGTCCCTTCTTCTGTGACATTGGCGGCAGGTAAAATCGCTGCAATACGGTGTGCGTTGGGCAGCTCTTTTCGGGTATCAGGGGTGATGGATTTGATGTTCTCCCGTAGAGAATCCAGCATGCGTTCATCGCTTGGATACCAATGAAATGTGACGGCTCGGTTGGATACGGAAACCACCTTCAACTCCTCTTTTTCTTGATGTTTGTCACGTGACGAGAGCTTGCGATCATTCATAAAGAGCGTCCATCCACCTTTGGGATCGATAACGATGGAATTGAGACGAAAAATCGAAAAATCAATCGGGGTAAGGTTAGGCAGTTCAATGCTTTTGGGGGCGGTGTACTCTTTGATTCTATCCAGCAGATCCGGACTGCGGTTTTCAACACTCTGACGCCATTCAAGTGCGTCCTGAAGCCGGGTGATCTGCTTTTTGCTGAAAAACAGAGATTTTTCCCATTCTCCCGAAACCTTGATAAGTTTCTCTTTCCATTCCTCTACTTTGGTGGCAGTCAAATCAATCTTTTTTGTGGTCGAATTTTCCTGATTTTGTTGCTGTGGTTGGGGCGCTTCTGCTGAAGCTTCCGGCTCAATCATCAGGTCTTTAATATCTTCTGCTAATTCATCATCCAACGTTGATAAAATTGCGTTATCTTCCGCGCTGATTGCATCTAATTGACTGGACTCAGGCAGAGGTGCAGGCTGAGAAGCTGGCCCCTCAATATTCATCATGGGAGGTACGGGTGAGGGGAGGGCTGAGGGTGGCGGCATAGCTGGCGCCGCAGTCTGTGCAACCGCGCTGGATGCCAGGCAACTGAGCAAAATAAGTCTGGCGTACACATAGTTAGCCGCCATTGGTTGGCGCTCCATTTTCGACCTGATCCTTCTTGAGACCGAAGCCTATCCAGTAAAATTTGATGTTACCCTTAATTAAGCTGGGCTCAATTCCCTCGAGTACGATATTGCGAATTACAGAATTATCGACTTCTTTATCCCGGTTGATGCGCACTTCGTAAATGTGGATGAGCCCCGGAAAATTGTTCTTTAGTGCATTAATAAAACTGTAGACGTGTAAGTCGGTTAGTGCAACGAAATCAACTTCTACGGAACGGTAACTGGCCACGGCAGTAGGGTATTTATCGTAGGAGGCACCGGTAAGTTCTTTTTTCTCATCGATGGTAACGCTTGGTTCGTTCAGCTGGAAATCTTTGCGAATTTCGTTAAGCTTTTCCTGTGCCATGATGGGATCCAACGAGAACTCTTTATTTTCGATCCTTTTCTTAAGCTCTCTGTAAGGCTCAATGGACTGAGATATCTTGATCTTTTTGCTCTCAATTTCGCTAATCTGACCTGAGAGCATGGATACCGAGTTGTTGGAAATCTGAAATTCCTCGGACAGGCTATTCTCATAGCTTGATAGTCCAAATGCTAACCCGCAGAGCAACAGCAAGGCGCCTAGAGCGATGCTGCCTTCCTTGATCATGCGCTGTTTGAGTTTGTTATACTTGATCATCGCTACATCCCGGCCCCAGGGAGCATCTCATCTGTCGGCGTCGTTTCCGCTTTGGTTGCCTTCAGCGTGATGGTCAAATCTTCGGTTTTCTTGGAACTTTTCTTCTCTGCCGTATCCTCAAGAGAGAACTTGAGCGTATTCGTTTGCGTATTTGCCAAGCTGCTTTCATCCAGTGTGAAATCGGAAAACACGTCTTTTATCTGACTGTAGAATTCATTGCGCTCACGCGTGACATCTTTCACCAGGTTACTGCTGTAGGTAATCTTGGTTTTGAACGTGATGGTCAACTCAGCGGGGAGGGACTCCGTCGGCATGGTCGGGTCCTTGGCGTCACCCAGAAGGTTTTTTATCGTCCATTCCCAGCTACTTAGGGAATGGCTGTCCGTAACGATATTTGCGGTTTGTGCTATGGATTTGATGACATCAAAACGCTCTTCGCTGACCATCTTATGTAGCATCACCATATCGGAGACTTCTTCGGCTGTTTCCGAGAATTCGGCATCAATATTGTTGAGCTCTTCATAGCGCGCTTTTTTATCCTTTTCCTGATCCCGCAACTGTTGCGTTTTAAAAAGGTAGGTCGGTATGGCTATTAGGCTTATCGCGATGTAAACAAAACATGTTAGTGCAATCAAGGCGGCACTGCCGCGCAATGCAGTTAAGCCGTTATAAAGGGTGTCAAGCTTGACGGCATAGGTTGGATTAAGCTTAAGTCTGTGCCTCTTAGACACGCCAAAAGCCGTGGCAATCACCATATCTCCATAACGATCGGCAGAGAGGACCGCTTGCTTGAGTTGAAACAGCTCAGCTGCTTCATGTGGGGTGAAAATATAGGCTTGATTGCATGGCATGCGGTCTCGTGAGAGATGCGCTTTAATTTCCTGCGACACAATAAAAAACAGATCAAGCGACGAGGTTTCACTCAGTGAAAGGCGTTTGAGGTATTCAATGGTGTTGAGCACTTCCTGCTCAATATTCCCGGCGGTTATCGCCGCCGTACTGCCTTCGGATTCCTGTGTCATGCGGGTGAAGATGAGCTTGCCATCTTTTAGAACGACCTGACGAAATCCCCCTACTTTGTGATGGCTGAACAAAAGCTGCCAGCGCGGTGTTTCCGCGACAGGTTCTTTGCTTGCTTTAATGCTGGACTTCAGCTGAATCCGTCGCTTTGGGCTTGCTGCCTCGACAGGAATGTTCTGATCCGATAGCGCAGGGTTATAAACAATTTTTGCCAGCTTCGTGAGGATTTGCTCACATTCAACCGGAACAAGGTAGATCCCTGCAAAACGGTTCGGCAAATCAAGCACCAGATCGAGCCAGCCCTGCAAGCCTGAGGATGCAGAAATGGAGATGAGTAGGAAATTCCAGTCTTTGCGGCCTTTTTTCTCGCGGCCAAGATTCAACGCCCCTTTGATGTCTTCTTTGGCAAAATCGCGATCAAGCCTTCGGCTCACCAATTTATTCAAACCAAGAGGGGTAACCGGAGGGAGTGCGTGCTTGACATACGACTGATCAAGAATATCAACCAGCATGTAAATGGGGGTGTGAGGATAATCATTCATCAGGTCGATAAATGATTTAGTGTGCTGACGATCAGGGCTGGCAGCAAAAAGTCGGCGCTGTACCACGCCGCCCTCTATGTAGACGAGAATCGAGCCATCATCACCGATCAGATACACGAAGCAGGAATTTCTGCTCCGGATGACCTGCTGGAGTAATGACTTAATCTTACGCATCGGACAAAGGGTCCTCACCAAAATATAGAGTAGGGCTTCACCTGTATAAAGCCCATCATACCATATCTGCTTCAGCGACGTTCTAGAAGTCCATTTTGCTGAAAGTTTGATAAAGGGGACCAAACACTGCGGCAATCACCCAAAAGATCACACCTCCCATCACAATGGTCAGAGCAGGCTGGATCAGCCCGACCACGCTATCCACCGCATCATTTACTTCGCGATGGTAGAAAAAGTTGATGTTATCGAGTGCTTCTTTCAGATTTCCGCTATCTTCACCGATCTTGAACATGCGAATAACAAGATTTGGAAACTGTCTCGAGATGCGGATGGAGTCCGTCAGATTGTTTCCTTCTGTTACGCTACGGTGAACCAACAAAATGGCTTCCTGCAGTACCCGGTTACTCACCACTTTGCGCGACGCAAGCAGAGCATCCAGAAAATCAATACCGCTGTTGAACATTACCGAAAAAAAGTGAGTAAAGCGCGCCAAATTAATTTTGCGGGCCGTTCCCCCGATCACAGGTATTTTTAAAATAAAGCTGTCAAACCAATAGGCAAAGGCTTCTGAAACGCGGTAGAGCGACATAAGCATCAAAAACGCGGCAACCGGGCCAAATAGCACGACATACCAGTAGTTTCCCATAAACCCAGAAAAGGCAATCAATGCTCGGGTGTGAATGGGAATATCAAAACCCTGAGAGGTGATAAAATCAATCAGCTTGGGAACCACAAAGAGCATCAGGATTGTAATAACCCCAGAAAGCACCACAGTGAGCGTGATGGGATACATCATGGCTTTGCGAACCTTGCGCCGGAGTTCGCTTGTCCATTTCATGTGCTCAACAAGGTTGTTAAACGACTCAGACATGTTCCCGGTTTTTTCGCCGGCAGCAATCAACCCAACGAACACATCATCAAATACGCGCGGATGCTGCCCAAGCGCCGCCGAGAGCACCATCCCTGACTTTACTGCCTCATATACGCTGGAGAGGATATCCTTCAGCTTGGCGGAATCGGTGGCATCGCGGGCATCCGCAAGGGCTTCATGCAACGGCACGCCCGCACGCCCCAGCTGCTCCATATGCAAACAGAAAACAATCATGTTCTTCATTTTTACTTTGGACATGAAAGAAGATTTTTTCTGTCTCGTTTCCCGGCACGTAACCAGATCAAGACCGATTTCTTTCAGGCGCGCTTCAAGATCCAGCTCATTATCCGCCATGATTTCACCGCGAATTTTACGGCCCATGTCATTCACGGCGGTGTAGTTGTAGGTGTACATGGTATCAGCAGCGCTTCATGAGGTTACAGACGTTCGGTACAGTCAATATTTCCAACAAGTTCTTCAATGTCGATGGTGCCCTCCAGCACTTTAGCCACGCCGTCATCGATCATGGGGATAAACCCTTTGTTAAGCGCATACTCCTTCATGGCATTGCGTGTGGCGCCGGTGGCAATCAGCTCGTCCAGACCCGCATCAATGCGCAAAATCTCAATAATGGCAGTGCGCCCTTTATAGCCCCGATCATTGCATTCCTTGCAGCCAACCGCTTTGTAGATCGTCGGAGGATTTTCTGGTGGCACCTGAAGGATACGGCATTCCTCTGGCGTGGCTTTGTGTGGAGTCTTACATTTTGGACAGAGTTTACGCGCCAAACGCTGTGCCAGAACAGCAATGAGTGAGCCGGACAACATGTGTGGAGGCACCCCGATGTCATTGAGACGGGGAATCGCTCCCAATGCATCATTAGTATGCAGTGTGGTATAAACCTGGTGTCCAGTCAGAGCCAGTCGAATGGCATTCATGGCCGTCTCTTCGTCACGCACCTCGCCCACAAACGCGATGTCTGGGTCTTGGCGCATCAGCGAGGTGATGCCTTTTGAAAAATTAACGCTCCCCTCTTTCACGTTGGTTTGACGGATGAGAGGTAACTGATATTCCACCGGGTCCTCGAGGGTCATGATGTTGACCTCAATCGAGTTGATGTAATTCAGCACGGAATACAGCGTTGTGGTTTTCCCTGAACCGGTTGGTCCCGTTACAATGATGATACCTTCCGGGCGCTTAATCAGCTTCTTCAGCAGGGTGATGTTGTGTTCCGTAAAGCCCAGTCGATCCAGCGGAACAATGGAATTTGCTTTATCAAGAATACGCATGACGATGTTTTCGCCATGAATCGTCGGGTGCGTCGCCACCCGGAAATCGACATCGCGTCCCATGACGTTGAATGAAATACGCCCATCCTGCGGCATGCGTGTTTCCGCAATGTTCATGGCAGACATAATTTTCAGGCGCACATTGATTGCGGGCCAATAATCGCGATGTAGGCTGCAACGCTGTTGCATCTGACCATCGATGCGATAGCGGAGCCGAAGGTAGGAGCCCTCGGGTTCAAAGTGAATATCAGAAGTGCCCATTTTGATGGCATCTACCAGCAAAGCATTCACCAACCGCACCATGGGGTTGACGTAGCCTTCTTCGCTACCATCAAATTTATTGTTTTCTCGGATACCGGTTTCGATTTCACGAAGAATCCCCTCGATAGAGGTCTCGTAATCGTAATGGAGGTTGATCAGCTCCTGAATTTCCGACTCAGTACAATAAACCGGTGTAAGGTGAGCATCACGCGGAAGGTAGCGCCGAACCTGGTCTACAGCCAAAACATTGTAAATGTCTGCCATCGCAAGTTTCAGCGTGTTTTGTTCAAAGGTTACCGGGATAACTTTGTGACGTATGGCGACTTCTTTCGGGATAATCGTAATAACGTTGGGATCAAGCGCTGTTTTGCGAAGGTCAAAACGTTCCACCCCGCTGGATTCGGCAATCGCCTCCGCCAGCGCACTTTCGGTGATGAAGCCCATCTCGACCAAAATGGCACCGATGAGCTTTTTGGAGGTTTTTTGCTCTTGCAGCGCAATTTTAAGCTGGTCAGCAGAAATCAGTCCCAGGCTGATGAGCCGCTCACCCAAAAGCATTTTTTTAGGTGCGGGAGCGGAGCCTGCTGGCAATGGTGAAGGCGCAGGCATCATCGGAGGAGGCGACACGGAAGGAGCGGGCGCGTCTTGAGGGAGTGGGGACGTGAAGACCTCCGGAGGAGGGGCCGGCTCCGGTGGTGCGGCCGCGCGTCGTTGACGTGGCGCATTGAACGGATCATCTGTGTCGGTGGCAGGGGATATGGAATCACCTTTGCCAATATTTTCAGGCCACATCGACGCGCCCTGAGGCATATCGGTGGGCGCGCGAGAAGGTTCGGTCGTCGCAACGCTGCCGAGCAGTTGCACCACCTTTTCTTCGCTTAGTTGTTCGGTCTGTGTATCCCAGTCTTGCACATTCTTATTGTACATCGCAAACCTTAGCAAAACCTTAAGTGAAAATGGTTAATTATTGCAATGTTTATCAATTGGTTGTGCGATTTTTCTTAGCATCATAAGAGGCAAGTGTTGAGATTTTCCTAAAATACGAACTAAATATGCACGTGTTTGTGTAGTTCATGGTTTGACTGTTGGAAAAGCCAAATGAACTTGGGTATGTTGAGAATAAAGAACCAGAGGTAATTTCATGACACTCACCGACGCTCCCCTGCAGGTTGAACATATTTGCAAAGCGTTTCAGCGTAAGCCCGTGCTCAATGAGGTGTCTCTCTCGCTGAATAGGGGAGAGATCTTTGGGCTGATTGGGCTGAATGGTATTGGCAAAACAACACTGATCAAAATTATCCTCAATCTGTTGAAGTCGGATCGTGGGACGGCATCCATTTTTGGGGTGGCAAGCCACGATGAGCAGGCGCGTCGTGCGTTGGCTTACCTGCCTGAAAAGTTTCAGCCCTCGCGGTATTTGAAAGGGCATGAATATCTGGAGCTTTCCCTTCGCTTTTATCAGCAGCCCTATGACCGCGCCGAAGGGCAGCGTCAGGCAGAGCTACTCGATTTAGATCCCAAGGCGCTCGACCGTCGTGTCGGCTCATATTCCAAAGGGATGGGGCAGAAGCTTGGGCTGCTCGGCGCTTTGATGAGCAATACGCCGTTGTTGCTGCTGGATGAGCCGATGAGTGGCCTGGATCCCAAAGCGCGCATCTTGTTGAAACGCCAGCTGAAAGCTGCACGTGAGGCCGGTCGGACGATCTTTTTCAGCTCGCACATTCTGGCCGATATTGACGAGATTTGCGACCGCATCGCCATTTTGCATGACGGGGTGTTTCAGTTCATCGGTACCTCGGCGGATTTCAAAGCCCGCTATGCGAACATGACGCTCGAAGAAGCATTCCTGGAAGCCATCAATCTGAAGCTTGCGGTTTAAGTGTGGAACCTTCGTATGCCTCCTTGCTCGCGCAGGCTCGGGCAGAAGATTATGAACGCTACCTGATCGCCCTTTTGCTCGGATCGTCGCAACAAACGCATCTTTGGCCACTGATTTGTTTAAACGCGGAGCTGGCGCGAATTCCGGAGAAAGTCTCTCAGGAGATGGTTGGCTTCATTCGTATGGCCTGGTGGCGTGAACGGCTGGACGAAGCCTATGCCGGGCGCCAGCCTGCATCGCATGCCATCGTTCAGGGCTTGCATCGCTTTATTGCCGAATGTTCCCCCCCTCGCGACTGGTTTGACGCGCTGATCACGGCCCGGCAGGAGCAGATCGGTCGGTGTCAGTTTGATGATCGTGCCGCGTGGAAAGCCTGTGCGGATGGCACTTCCGGGATGTTGGCGGCGCTGATGAGCTATGCCATGACGGGGGATGCCGTGCGGGCGGAGCAGGCACGCCTGATTGGTACAGCGTATGGTATGCTGGGGCTTATCCGGGCGTCTGCCCACGCGTTGGCGCATCAGGGCATCAGCCTGTTGCCGGGCATTGCGCCGGAATGGAATGATGTGTCACCGGCGGGGCGGGCCGAGCTGGCATCCGTCGTACGTACCTTGCGTGGCGAGGCCCAGGCGCTACTGGCAGAGGCGCTGCCGCCGGATGCCTCCAGTGCCTTGCTACACCGTCTATCTCTACGCTGGGCACGCCGTCTGGCTGCGGAGGGTGACTGGCCGTTCTCGGCTAAGGTTCAGCAAACAATGCCTTTTTTGTCGCCATGGCTGCTGCTGCAGCGTTTTTTAATAAAATGCTAACGTTCTTGCGTCATACAGGAAGGCCGCATTTTTTGTCTTCACTCTTGCCTGTTCGAGGCCCCATGAAGCCACGTTACGTCGACTTTCTGTCCGATCAGGAATATAAATCCCTGACCTCATACAAAGCGGATACGCGCATGCTTTTTACTGGGGCTGCGTGCGTGTTGGTGATGGTTGCAAGCATGATGCTGCTAATGCTCATGCAGTGATTACGCTGCCTGCTTCTGGCCCTGCTGCCAGTGCGCATGGGCGTGCAGTGCGCGTTGGGAATAAGCCAGCGGCCGGTCTCCTTTTTTCACCCGTGTATCCAGCGGCGGGAACAGACCAAAATTGACATTCATCGGCTGAAAGGTCTTGGCCTCTGCGTTCCCCGTGATATGGCCCAGCAGTGCGCCAAGCGCCGTTTCCATGGGAGGGAGCGCCGGGGAAGTACCCTGTGCTTCTGCCGCCGCGAAACGTCCTGCCAGCAGGCCGATGGCGCCGGATTCCACATAGCCTTCCACCCCGGTGATCTGTCCGGCGAAGCGTAAATGTGGCGCGCTTTTAAGGCGCAGCTGGGTATCCAGCAGGGTGGGGGAGTTGATGAACGTATTGCGGTGAATGCCGCCCAGCCGCACGAATTCGGCCTGCTCTAAGCCAGGAATCATGCGGAAAATGCGCTGCTGTTCGCCATATTTCAGTTTGGTCTGGAAGCCGACCATATTGAAGAGCGTACCCAGCTTATTATCCTGCCGCAGCTGCACGACAGCGTAAGGCTTCTCGCCCGGGTGATGCGGATTGGTCAGTCCCACCGGCTTCATCGGGCCGAACGCCAAGGTTTCGCGGCCGCGCTCGGCCATCACCTCGATTGGGAGGCAGCCCTCAAAATAGGGCGTATTTTTTTCCCATTCCTTGAAGGTCGTTTTATCGCCTGCCAGCAGGGCATCGATGAAGGCGTAATATTCGTCACGGCTCATCGGGCAGTTGAGGTAATCCGCGCCCGTGCCGCCTGGCCCCGGCTTGTCATAGCGGGATTGAAACCAGGCGATGTCCATATTCACCGAGTCCCGCGCCACAATCGGCGCAATGGCATCAAAAAACGCCAGATATTCTTCTCCGGTATGTTGCAGGATACTGGCGGTGAGCGACGGCGAGGTGAGGGGGCCGGTCGCAACAATCACGTGCCCCCACTCGGCGGGGGGCAGCTCGGTGATCTCCTCGCGGCTGAAGGTAATGCGCGGATGCTCTTGCAGCGCGTGCGTCACTGCTTTGGAGAATTCTTCGCGGTCCACCGCGAGCGCACCACCGGCAGGCACTTTGTGTGCATCCGCCATCCGCATAAGCAGCGAGCCGCTACGCCGCATTTCCTCATGCAACAGGCCAACGGCATTGCGTTCATGGTCATCTGAGCGGAAGGAGTTGGAGCAGACCAGCTCCGCACAGCCATCCGTTTGGTGTGCGTCGGTCATACGGACCGGGCGCATCTCATGGATGATCACACTGGCCCCGGCCTCCGCCGCCTGCCATGCCGCCTCCGAGCCCGCCATGCCCGCGCCGATGATATGGATGTGTTTCATGCTTCTATCCCGCGTGTGCTCCTGAAGTTATATCAGGGATTTATTCAGAAAAATGATGCTCAAACAACCGCTACAGCACAAGTTAGGCAAGATTTTTTAGAACGTCGCCATGCAATGCTGGATCGCCCGCCACCACAACGTCATAGGTCCCCTCGCGCAGGCGTAGGTGTTGGCCTTGCCAGTCGGTGATAACGCCGCCAGCAGCTTCAATAATGGGGATCAACGGCAGGATATCATAGGCCTTCAGACCAGATTCCACGATGACGTCAATCCGTCCGGCGGCCAGCATGGCGTAACCCATACAGTCCGTGCCATAGACCGTGACCTTGGCGCGCTGGCGCAGCGCGTCGAAGCGCGGGCGGTCTTCCTCGCGGAACAAATAGGGCGAGGTGGTGCCAAGCATGGCGTCTTCGAGGACGGGGCATGGGCGGGTCTGGATGATCGCGCCATTGTAATACGCTTCATGGCCTCGCATCGCGCTCCAGCGCTGGCCGGAAATCGGCTGGTGCATCAGCCCGAGCACCGGTTCACCCCGGTGGCACAGGCCGATCAGCGTGCCAAATGTTGGAATGCCCGCCATGAATTTGATGGTCCCATCAATGGGATCAAGCACCCAGACATATTCCTTATCCGCGCCATCGCTCCCGTGTTCCTCACCAAGAATGCCATGATCCGGGCATTCGCGGGCCAGAATGGCGCGCATGGCGGCCTCGGCCTCGCGGTCTGCCTGCGTGACCGGCGTTTTATCGGCTTTATAGGCAATTGCGGGATCATCATAGTAGCGGCGGATGACCTCCGCTGCCGCGTCGGCAAGGCGATGAGCAAGGGCGAGATAATCATTCATGAAAAATGCCATCTTTCTTTAACAGGTCATTAAGCGCTTCATGGCTAGACTCTAGTTGTTAGCGTTTGGAGTGCTGTATGACCACTGTTTTCAGTGTGCCTTTTACCCCCGAAACTCGTCTCGAGGCGATCACCAAGGTGATGGCCGATTTGTTGGGCAGTCTGGGAAAGCTGGAGCATGTGACCTCTGTGTTGCACGATCAGGGGAAAACCCTCGCTGATATGGCGCAGGATCATCAGGGACCCCTTCCCGTTGGCGGGCTTTTGGTGCCTGGGATAGAAACACCTGTGCTGCTCGGCGCAAAAATTAGCTTTCAAGATGACCGCTTGATGGTGGCTATCGGCCCAGAGAATCCTCTAGCGAAGAAAGCCTTTGAGGACAAAGGCTATCGTAAGGTTAGTGAAACACCTATGGCCAAACGCTTTGAAAGTAAGCGGGGATGGCCGGCGGCGCTCACGGGGCAGCAGCAGCCCTCTTCTATGGGCCGCTAATTCTGCAGGATTATTCCCCTGTAAACGCTTGTAATCCCGTAATCGCACGCCCAAGGATCAGGGCGTGGATGTCGTGGGTCCCTTCGTAGGTGTTGACGCTCTCGAGATTCATGACGTGGCGGATCACGTGGTATTCATCGGCGATGCCATTGCCGCCATGCATATCGCGGGCGATACGGGCGATCTCCAGCGCTTTGCCGGCGGAGTTGCGCTTAATCAGCGAAATCATCTCCGGTACTTGGCGGCCGTCATCGATCAGTCGACCCACGCGCAAACAGGCTTGCAGGCCGAGTGAAATATCGGTGGCCATGTCGGCAAGTTTCTTTTGAATCAGCTGGTTGGCGGCAAGTGGGCGGCCAAATTGCTGACGCTCCAGCGTGTAATTGCGTGCCGCCTGATAGCAGAATTCCGCCGCGCCAAGCGCGCCCCAGCCGATGCCAAACCGCGCTTTGTTCAGGCAGGAGAACGGGCCCTTCAGGCCGCTCACGCCGGGCAGGACGTGCGTATCCGGCACGAAGGCCTCATCCAGCATAATCATCCCGGTGGTGGAGGCGCGCAGCGA
>DBAU01000069.1:0-33575 GCA_002291845.1 Alphaproteobacteria bacterium UBA1002
CCATGGTGGGCAGCAGCGCATCCGGCTTTTCCTTGACAATGATCTTCTCCACAAATTCCGGCAGGATCGGCTCGATATAGGTCGCATCCGCCAGCTCCGGATCAGTCATGATCGTCGCCGGGTTGGAGTTGACGAGGATGACGCGGTAGCCCTCCGCCTTCAGCGTCTTCACCGCCTGCGTGCCGGAGTAATCAAACTCGCACGCCTGCCCGATGACAATCGGCCCCGCGCCGATGATGAGGATGGAAGAAATGTCAGTGCGTTTGGGCATGGTTATTCCTGAAAATAGTCGCTGTCGATTTTCTTTACTCGATAAGTTGATGCCGTAGATACACCAACGCCATGCTCTATCATGAGATGAGCAAGGGATCGTCCGTCGATCAAAATAATTTTAAAGTCGATATTGCGGACATAATCTACAGCATCACGAGTGAACTCAGATGTTGTTATAAAGATGCCTTTTTTTGAGCGTTGGCCTGTAAGGGCGCCAACAAATTTTTGAATTTCTGGCCTGCCCACACTACCTTCCCAGCGTTTGGCTTGGAGATAAATTACATCAAGGCCAAGGATGTCTTCATTAATGATGCCATCGATTCCTTCATCGCCAGATTTCTTGAGAGCTTTACCGGCCTCTGTTCGTGAACCACCGTAACCCATGGCTATAACGAGATCGACGACTAGCTGCTCCATAAATGCCCAAGAGCATCTTTTCACAGATTCTAAAATTTCGTCGGCCAAGCGTTCCTGAATTCGGGCAAATGCGACATCAATAATTTCTTCAGGCGTAGAAGAAGCGCTATCCGCACCATCTTTTGATTTTTCCTCAAAATCTTCAGAACTTTCTGTTTCATTGAAGGATTCGAAAGACTTCAGATAGCTTATAGAAATTCGTTCGGGCGGGGATTTCAGTACGTCTCTTCCCTGATCTGAAATCTGTATTATTCCTCTCTGAGGATAATGAAGAAGCCCTGCCTTCTTAAGATAAGTAACAGCCCATTGCACACGGTTATGAAATAACATTGCGCCGCTGCTACTTCTCTGTGCTAGCTCTTCTTCAGTGAGTGAAAAATAAACAGCTAGTGAGCCTGTTATTTCGGCTCTGCTGCGCGGCAAACCATCCCCAAAGAGTTTTAACAATGGGAGCATTATTGTTTGGAAATCCGGAATCATTTTGCGGATCTCTGAACTCTGAACTCTGAAATCTTGGCGGTCGCCATCATCCCCACAAACTCCTCGAACAGATACCGCGAGTCATGCGGGCCGGGGGAAGATTCCGGGTGATACTGCACGCAGAAGGCGGGCTTGGTTTTGTGTCGCAGGCCTTCGATGCAGCCGTCGAAAAGAGAGACGTGGGTGATCTCTACATCGTCCGGCACACTGTCGCGCGTCACGGAAAAGCCGTGGTTCTGGCTGGTGATCTCCACCTTGCCGTTCAGCAGGTTTTTCACCGGGTGGTTGGCACCGCGATGGCCCTGGTGCATCTTGGCGGTTTTGGCGCCCATGGCCAGCGCGAGGAGCTGGTGGCCGAGGCAGATGCCGAAGATGGGCACGCCGCTCGCCAGCAGTTCGCGCAGGATAGGCAGCGCGTACTGACCCGTCGCGGCGGGATCGCCAGGGCCGTTGGAGAGGAAAATACCATCCGGATTGAGCGCCAGAATCTCCTTCGCCGGGGTTTTCGCAGGAACCACGGTCACCTTGCAGCCATAATCCGCGAGCAGCCGCAGGATGTTGAGCTTCTCACCGTAATCGATGGCCACCACGTGATGCGTGCCCTCACCCGCCGTACCAAAGCCGCCGGTGTGCAGCCGCCAGATGGTCTGCGTCCAGCCATACGGCTCCTCGGTGGTCACGCTCTCAGCCAGCTCCATGCCGTTCAGATCCGGATGGGCCTTCAGTTCGGCATGCAGCGCCTCCGGCGAGGGCAGTGCCTGGCCCGGCATCGCATGAAGAATCAACGCGTTTTGTGCACCCTTTTCACGGATATGCAGGGTCAGCGCACGTGTGTCCACACCACAGATGCCCGTCATCTCATGCTGCTCCAGCCAGCTTTGCAGGTGATGCTGGCTGCGGAAGTTCGACGGGTTGGTGATCGGCTCGCGTACCACGAGGCCGCGCGCATGGGGCAGGGTCGCCTCGATGTCCTCGGCATTGGCACCAACATTGCCAATATGCGGGAAGGTAAAGGTGATGATCTGTCCCGCATAGGAGGGGTCAGTGAGCACTTCCTGATACCCGGTCATGCCGGTATTGAAGCAGATTTCCCCCATCGTCTGACCAGGCAAGCCCAGACCGAAGCCGTAAAACACTGTCCCGTCCGCCAGCAGGAGCAAGGCGTTATACGGGGCAGCCGAAAGGGTACGGTCAGTCATTCCGGGTTCGTGATGCTGTTGGTTGGAGGCAAATTGGCGGGAAACTAAGCCTTCACGGCAGGGGAGTCAAGCGCTCATTCATACCCCCGAAGCGTTAGGGGATAAACACACCCTGCGAGCGCGGCATCATCATTGAGCCGCCTTCGCGACTGCCACGTCGTGAACCTGCATTGGGAATCTTCGGATAAAGTTGCTGCTGATTGATCCCGCGCCCAAAGCCCCCCATACCGCCGCCCATACCGCCACCGATGCCACCGCCGAAGCCACGCATACCCCCTCCCATGCCGCCGCCGCCAAAACGCATCCCGTTTCCATTCATGCCAAAGCCGCGGCCGCCACCGCCGAAACGCTGCATTCCGGGATTACGCATTCCCAGATTATTGCCTCCGCCATTAAACATGCGCTGCTGACCAAAGCCTCGGTTTGCGCCAAATCCCTGTGCCTCGGCACTGCGATAGCCCATGGCACTCCATGCCAGCACAACGCTCAGTATCAGGACGGGGGCGATGCGGCGGCTGGCAGAAAACACATGCATATTCGGCTCCATCAAGGAAGATACGGGACAGGCCCTCGGGCGGGCTGAGGCAGAGGATACGGCATAGGCGCGCCCTGCCATAACGGACCAGGCGAAACAACGGGGGACGGCGAGGTCTGGTGACCCATCAATGGCGGAAGAAACGTCTGCAGCTGACGTGAAATTACGTAATCAGTTGCAGAAAAACTCTGGCTGATGATCGGTCCCCGGCCTGCGGGCGGTGGTGTGCCAATCCCGTATATGCTGGGGGCTGACTGTCCGGGAAACGTATGGCTCCAGATCACCGTCTGGGCATTCGCCGGATAGAAGGTGCTGCACAGCAAAGCAAAAATAACCGCACATTGCCACAAATTCATGGGATTATTTTAACACAGGAGCCGCACAATAAAAAGGCTGCTTCTCGGCGAAATGATACCCGCCCGCTACCAACGGTACGCTGCGCCGAGGAGGATTTCCGTACCGGTGGATTCGGCTTTATCCAGATCACGGACTTGCACCGGTCCCGTTGAAAGGTTGAGCGTGTCGGTTCCATCGCTGGCGCGCCAGCGCTGAATGGAGGCGGAGCTAAACAACTCCAGATTATCATACAGCAAATAGCCGAGCCGCCCGCCGAGGACCAGCCCTGTGGCATCCGCTTCCTGCGCATAGTTCACATCCACCGGACCAATCGGCGAGGCCGTTCGGCGGCGCCATACGCCACTGCCCTCAAAATCGCCAAAATGATATTCGGCACGTAGCGACGCGTGATAGCGGTTACGTTTGAAATACCCATCCAGCAGCGCACCGACAAACGCGCCCTTCCATTCCATTTCATAATCCAGGGAATCCCCTGTCAGAGAACCGATTGTCGGGACTTCCTGAAACAAACCCGCGGCGCTGTAGCTCTGCCGGTCGATGCCATATCCGATCAATGGTGTTAGAAAGATACTGGTATGCTCGTAGGCTTCTATTTCGGGATTGGTAAGTTCAAAGCCATACCCAAACGCTGCCTTGTAGCCTTCAAAATCACTGTCAGAGGCATCCCCATGAATATCCGTTATATCAACCGTGTTATTTGCCTGTGTTTGGGCGGTTTCCTCGGTGGAGTTAAAGCGATAATCCCCGGCAAACGCGAGAGAACGGTAAGCGGAGCCTTCCAGATGCAATCCTTTTAGCATCCCGGTGCGTTGGGTATAGGAAGCGTCGGCTTTCAGTTGCAGCGCATTGACCCCTTTCCAGCGATACTCATCCCGGTCGGTGAGCGTGGTATTATTGGGCCCCGGGGTCGAAAAATTCGAATTTACCTTTGCTCCCATACGGCGCACGCCGGTCGAAATCGCCAGATCCAGCCCAGGGGCCACAGCATGCTGGGACGTTTGCAGGGCCGCGCTGTCAAAATACTGGCCGTTGGTCATCGCTGCTGCTTCCAGCGGGTTCGGCTGCGTCGGCGCCACCGTCGCGACGGCCTTTGGCGCCTCCATACGACGCATGGGCGGAGGAATATCGTCCAGTCGTGGGGATGCGACACGGGCTACTGGCGTGAGCGGCGCCAGCGGGGGTGCGGCAGGTGTCGGCATCGCGACTGTCGCAGGGGCAGGGGCTGGCTCCGAGCGACGCACGGGCGGCGGAATGTCAGAAAGTAGCGGGGCCGCTTGAACCGATGCCACGGCGGGTTGAAGCGCGCCAACGCGAGGACGCAGGGCCGCGCGAGACGTCGGGGAGGCAGACAGGGGGCGCGCCCGGAGCGCCTTGGTAAAGCCTCCCTGCCGCACCATTTGCCGGTATTGCGTTAACGGCATCACGGGCTGCGGCTGCACAGCTTGTGCGTAAAGGGGGGCCGCGTCCATCATGACAAATGCCGCAACGACGACGCCTAGAAAAGAACGCATGGTTATCCCAACCCCTTTATCCACATGTTGTAGATAAACGGAAAGTTTCCGTTTCTCAAACACAAAAGATAGTAGATGGTATAAAATCGACGCAAGCCTCGTGGACGCATCCATCGTCGACGATTCAGGGGCGGCCCTTCTGCCCTGGAATACCCGTTTGCGCGGTTATGATAGCGTTGGTAAGAGCCGTCACCGCCATCGGGTTATGCTTCCAGCAGGACGCCCCGAGATCATCACCGATCATGACGCTCAGCATCACGGGGTCCTGTCCTTTCAGACGGTGGAAACTATCGACGCCAATCTGCTCCAACCGCTGCACGACCTTCGGCCCCACTTGGTAGGCCTTCAGTAGCAGGGCGCGCTCGGCGGCGGAGAAGCCCATGGCCGCCTTAAACGTGAATCGCCTTGCTGAATGTGGCAAGCGCCGCTTCTTTCAAGGCTTCGTTCATGGTCGGGTGGGCGTGGCAGGTACGCGCGATATCTTCCGACGACGCACCGTATTCCATCGCCAGCACCGCCTCGGCGATCATTGTGCCCGCATCAGGGCCAATGATATGCACGCCGAGCACACGGTCCGTGGTGGCATCCGCGATGATTTTCACCATGCCCTCCGCCTGGCCCACCGCGCGGGCGCGGCTGTTGGCGAGGAACGGGAACTTGCCGACTTTGTACGCCACGCCGGATTCCTTCACCTGCTCTTCCGTCTTGCCGACGGTGGCCACTTCCGGCCAAGTATAGACCACGCCGGGAATGGCGTCGTAATTGATGTGGCCCGCCTGCCCCGCCATGATCTCCACGGCGGCAACGCCCTCTTCCTCCGCCTTGTGGGCGAGCATCGGGCCGGGGATGACGTCCCCGATGGCGTAAATATTGGGCACATTGGTCTGGAAATGGTGGTTGACCGGGATGAAGCCACGCTCGTTGCGCGTCACGCCGACGGCTTCCAGCCCCAGGCCGTCCGTGTACGGGCGGCGGCCGATGGAGACCAGCACGTAATCGGCCTTCACCTCTTCCGCCGCACCACCAGCCGCGGGCTCAACGGTGAGCGTGACGCCCTTGCCGGTGTTTTTCGCCCCGGTGACCTTGGTGCCGAGGCGGAAGGTGATACCCTGCTTCTCAAGGATTTTCTTGAATTCCTTGCCGATTTCCATGTCCATGCCCGGCACGATGCGGTCGAGGAACTCAATCACCTCGACCTTCGCGCCCAGACGCCGCCAGACCGTGCCCATTTCGAGGCCGATATAGCCGCCGCCGATCACCACCAGCGATTTCGGCACTTCCGGCAGGGTGAGCGCGCCAGTGGAGGACACAATGCGCTGCTCGTCGATCTCGACGCCTTTGAGCGGCATCACATCCGAGCCGGTGGCGATCAGAATATTTTTCGTGGCGTAGGGCTTTCCATCCACGCTCACCTCGTTTTTGCCGGTGATGACGCCGGTGCCTTTCAGCCAGTCCACTTTGTTTTTCTTGAACAAAAAGCCGATGCCGTCGGTGAGGCCTTTCACCGCGTCGTCTTTCTGCTTCAGCAAGGCGGGCAGGTCGATTTCCACCTTGCCAACCTTGATGCCGTATTTCGAGGCATGGCTGATTTCCTCATAAATTTCCGAGGAGTGCAGCAGTGCCTTGGACGGGATGCAGCCCACATTCAGGCAGGTGCCGCCGAGCGTGCCGCGTTTTTCCACGCAGGCCACCTTCATACCGAGCTGGGCCGCCTTGATGGCCGCCACATAGCCGCCCGGCCCCGCGCCGATGATGATGAGATCGTAGGTATCTGCCATGGAAATCCCCTGTGAAATGCTGGGCGTTATATAAAGCCGAACACCCGCCTTGCCAAGCGTCATCGATCATCGTGGTGTTGTCATCATTCTGTCATGCTTCAATGTTATTAACGCGCGTTAATAAATAGGGGGACATCATGCCCGGATGTACACGTGACACATTATATAATTACTTTGAGCGCGCGCTGGACGGCACCACGCTAGCGCCGCGCAAAGAGGCGCTTCTTGAAGCGCTGGTCGATCATATGGATGAGATTCAGCCAGAAGGCGATGTCATGGCCCCAGCGTCGCTGGGTCGGTTGATTGCACGTTACCGTAAAGCCGAAATGGCATCCAGCCATCCCGCAGAGGTACGCGACTTGGGCTGGATGCGCGAGAGCCTTCGCCGCGCGTGCGAAGATAAAAAGTGGCTGGATGCGTCCGCCCTCGCCACTATTGATGCAGCGATTCAAAAAACGTTGGGCGTTTCCGAAACAGCGGCGACCACACCCGCCGCCGAGCCAGAAAAGCCTGCGCGGCAAAGGAACCCGGTGGGACGGCCGCGCAAGACAGGGAAACCACGCCCCCCGGCCAGCACCCCCGCACGCTGGGCAGAACGCGTTAAGCCGGAGAGGCCAACGTTAGCATTCCCACCACCGCCTCACCCTGATTTGATTACGCCACCGGTGATAACCGCCGCTTCTGGAGGGCGGGGGCTGTTTGAGATCGATGAGGCGGCCCCGCCGCCGGTCGAGGCCGCCTGGACACCGCTGGTTGGGATGCCACAGACCGAGCGTTACAGCACGAAGGCCCTGGAGGAAGAATTCGAGGCAGCCAAAGACATGCCTCAAAAGCTAGCAGGCGTTTACGCGAAGGCCTGGGATGTAATCGAGATCCTTGGCCGTAACATGGGGATTGTGGATACCGTGAAAATGCTCACAGAACGTGACATCCCCGCCATTAATCTGCCGTTGAATGCGTTCGAAAACCGCATGAGCGATATTTCGCTGACGGCACTGCGCTATGGAATGCTTCCGGAAGAAGGCGAAGAGTCCCCCAATCGCTACCAACTGGCCATGCAACGCTGCTTTAGCATCCTTCAACAGGCCTATGCCGGATATCACCAGCAGCCGGCCATTATACCAGAACCCGCAACCGGAAAAGGACGTACATTATGACATCATCACACGCCGTCGATGCGCTCAGAGGCGAGCTATATACAAGAATTAATGAAGCGGCGCTGCCTGACACGCTTGCGAGAAGATTACGCGCACGCGTCGATAGCGTCCTGAAAGACCAAGCGTCCTTTTTAGCCCATCAAACAGAAGACGGATTCAACGAAGCAGCCACCCTGCTGCGAATGCAATTCGAGGAGGCTATCAAAGGGGCCGGGGGTCTGCAACAGGCGGGAGGATTCTCCGGGCGTGAAGACGCGCGTAGCGTCAGCCGTTCTGTACCGGGGGGAGGCCGATTCGCTTGACGAGGAAATGCGCCCGTGCCGGCGGGTAGTCGTTATAGGGCGCGCATTCCTCAAAGCCCAGCGAGCGGTAGAGCTTCAGCGGACCCTGCCCTTCCGGTGTGCGGAAAGTGTCAAGGTAGAGCGTGTGAAACCCTTCCGCCACGGCTTCGGCCTCACAATGCAGCAGTAGCGCACGCGCCAGCCCGCTACCGCGCTGGCTGGGCTGCACGTAAAGGCGGCGGCCTTCCGCTACCCCCTCGCCCAGATGCGGCAGCGGCGTATATCCGGCAATCGCCACGGCCCGGCCCTCCACCCGCACCAGATAGATGCGCCAGTGATCCCACCGCTCGCCCTTTGACAGGGCCTCGAGGTCCGGCGCAATGGTTTCCGCACCCAGGTCCCACACCCCGTAATCGGCCAGCGTCTGCGCGTATTCCTCCCACAGCGCCGTCACGTCGGCAACGTCTTGGGGAAAATGAGCGCGGTGGATGGTATGGGTCATTGGCTGCATAGGTCATGCAATGGTCATTGCGAACGAAGCGAGGCAATCTAAAGGCCGGTGTTTGCTTCGCTTACGCTCGCAATGACGACTTCTTTGTTCGTCGAGCGCAGGAGGCACGAGCCAGCCATGAGCTGGCGGAGCGTCGCCCATTGCGGAGGCCAGCAGGGGCAACCAATAAAAAGCGGCTCCTAAATCTCCAGCAGCAGGCGGCGCGGATCTTCGACGCACTCTTTGACGCGCTTCAGGAAGGTCACGGACTCGCGGCCATCGATGATGCGGTGATCGTAGGAGAGCGCAACATACATCATCGGGCGGATGACGACCTGGCCTTTGATGGCGACCGGGCGCTCTTCCGTGCGGTGCATCCCGAGAATACCGGACTGCGGCGGGTTGATGATCGGCGTGGACATCAGCGAGCCGTACACCCCGCCGTTCGACACGGTGAACGTGCCGCCGGACATCTCTGCCATGGAGAGCTGGCCGTCGCGCGCCTTCTTGGCGAGGCGGGCGATCTCGGCTTCGATCTCGATCATGGTGAGCTGGTCCGCATTGCGCACCACCGGCACCACCAAGCCTTGCTCGGTGCCGACCGCGACGCCGATATCATAGTAGTTTTTGTAGATCAGGGAGTCGCCGTCGATCTGCGCGTTGACTTCCGGGATTTCCTTCAGGGCCTGCACGGCGGCTTTGACGAAGAAGCCCATGAAGCCGAGGCGGATGCCGTATTTCTTCTCGACATGGTCCTTGTATTCCGCGCGCAGGGCCATGCAGTTGGTCATGTCGATGTCGTTAAAGGTGGTTAGAATCGCAGCGGTGTTCTGCGATTCCTTCAGGCGGCGGGCAATCGCGGCACGCAGCTTAGTCATCTTCACGCGTTCTTCACGCGGGCCGGTCTCACGCGGGGCAGAGGCCGCTGGAGCCGCCGCAGGCGCGGACGCCGCGCCGGAGAGGGCACCCAGCACATCACCTTTGGTAAGGCGGCCATCCTTGCCGGTGGCGGCGACACTGGCCGGGTTGATCTGCGGATTTTCCGCCAGCAGCTTGGTGACAGAGGGCGGGTTCTGCGGGCCGGAAGACGCCGGGGCGGCCACGGGAGCCGCCGCAGGCGCGGCAGCCGCAACAGGTGCAGCGGCCGGAGCGGCAACCGCCGTCGGCGTGCCTTTGGGATCAATGTCACCGAGTACCGCGCCGATATCCACCGTTGCGCCTTCCTGCACGGCAACCGACGCCAGCACACCGGATTCCGGCGCGTTGACTTCCATGGTCACTTTATCGGTTTCCAGCTCGACCAGCGGCTCGTCTTTCTTCACCGCTTCGCCGGGCTTCTTGAACCACCGCGCGATCGTCGCGCTGGTGACCGATTCACCGAGGGAGGGAACAACGATGGCAACCATGACACGTATCCTTCTTTATGGCTGTGGAGGGCGAATGCCCACGTGATGAATTTCCGGTTTTCCGCTTAACCCAGTTTTCCATCGAAAGCAAAGCTTTCGGGAAAATCGGGTATGCGAAGTGATAAATTACGCCCGCTTGCGTTTCGCATCCACCGCCGGAGCCAGCGCTTGCTGGACCAGTGCCTTCTGCTCACGCTCGTGAATTTTCAGGTAGCCTGCCGCTGGCGACGCTGCGGTGGTGCGTCCCGCATACAGCACGCGCTCGGAGAGGCGACCTTGCTCGTCCAGCAGCTCTTGCAGCAGCGGGGCGATGAAGGTGAAGTAGCCCATGTTGCGCGGCTCTTCCTGGCACCACATCACCTCGGCGTTTTTGTAACGCTTCAGCTCGGCGGTGAGTTCCTTGCGTGGGAACGGATAGAGCTGCTCGACACGCACAATCGCCACATCTTTGATGCCCGCTTCTTCGCGTGCCTGCACGAGATCGTAATAGACCTTGCCCGAGCACAGCACGAGACGGCGCACTTTCGCGTCGGCGGCGAGGTCATACTGCTCCGGATAGACCTTCTTAAAGGTGGTCCCGGGTGCGAATTCCTCCAGCGCCGAGACCGCCATTTTATGACGCAGTAGCGACTTCGGTGTCATAATCACCAGCGGCTTGCGGAAATTGCGGTGCAGCTGACGGCGCAGCGCGTGGAAATAGTTGGCGGGCGTCGTGCAGTTCAGCACCTGCATATTGTCTTCGCCGCACAGCTGCAGGAAACGCTCCGGACGCGCCGAAGAATGCTCCGGCCCCTGGCCTTCATAGCCATGCGGCAGCAGCAGGGTGAGGCCGCACATACGCAGCCACTTGATTTCGCCCGAGGCGAGGAACTGGTCGATGATGACCTGTGCACCGTTGGCGAAATCACCGAACTGGGCTTCCCACAGGGTGAGCGCGTTCGGCTCGGCCAGCGAGTAGCCATATTCAAAGCCCATCACGGCCAGCTCGGAGAGCGAGGAATCGATGACTTCAAACGCGGCCTGCTCACCGCCCAGATGGTTCAGCGGCACATAGCGCTCTTCGTTTTCCTGATCCACCAGCACGCTGTGGCGGTGCGAGAAGGTGCCGCGGCCCGAATCCTGACCCGAGAGACGCACTGGCTTGCCTTCTTTCAGCAGCGACGCAAAAGCCAGCGCTTCGCCGGACGCCCAATCGAGTGCTTTACCCTCGAGGATGGTCTGCTCGCGGGTCTGCAGAATGCGCTGCAGCTTTTTGTTAAGATGGAATCCTTCCGGCGCGTGGCAGGTGGCTTTGCCATACTCTTTCAGCTTCTCAATGGCGACGCCGGTATCCGGATCAGCGCGCTCACCCTTCTCCGCTTTCCCCAGGCCCGACCACGCCCCTTCCAGCCAGTTGACATTGTTCGGCGTGAAGGACTTCGCCAGCTCATATTGCTCATCGAAGAAGGCGCGGAATTTCTTCTGCTCGGCCTCCAGCTCGGCTTCCACCAGGTTGCCTTCGCGGATGAGCTGATCGGCATAGAGCCGCGCGGGGGATTTTTTGGTGGCGATGGATTTGTACATCAACGGCTGGGTGAAGGCCGGCTCATCGGATTCGTTATGGCCGTATTTGCGGTAGCAGAAGATGTCCACCACCACGTCGCGCTTGAACTCCTGACGGAAGGCGGAGGCGAGCTGGCAGACAAACACTACCGCCTCAGCATCCTCACCATTCACATGGAAGATCGGCGCCTGAATCATCTTGGCGACATCGGACGGGTACGGCGTAAAGCGCGAATATTTCGGCGCGGTGGTGAAGCCGATCTGGTTGTTCACGATGATATGCAGCGAGCCGCCGGTGCGGTAGCCGCGCAGCTCCGCCAGCGCCAAGGTCTCCGGCACCGAGCCCTGACCCGCAAATGCCGCATCGCCATGCAGCTGAATGCCAAGCACTTCGGATTTCTCAACGTCTTTGCGCTGGTCCTGCTTGGCACGCACTTTACCGCATACCACCGGGTTGACGACCTCCAGGTGCGACGGGTTGGCGGTGAGTGACAGATGCACATTGCCCGCGCCTTTGACCTCGCGGTCATGCGACGCGCCGAGGTGGTATTTCACATCTCCGGAGGACTCGATGCCTTCCGGGAAATCGAGATTGCCGTGGAACAGAGAAAACATCTCCATGTAGGGCTTGCCCATCACAGTGGTCAGCACGTTCATACGGCCACGGTGCGGCATGCCGAGCACGATCTCTTTCACGCCGAGGCGCGCCGACTGGCGGATCATCGCCTCCAGGCCCGCGATCATCACGTCACCGCCCTGCACGGAGAAGCGCTTCACGCCGGGATAGCGCAGCTGCAGAAACTCCTCGAAAGAATCTACTTCCACGAGGTAATGCAGAATTTCTTTTTTCTCTTCGCGGTCAAAGACCGGGCGGCCGCGCACCGCTTCGATGCGCTCCTGAATCCACGCTTTCTGCTCCGGGAACTGGATATGCATGAATTCCACGCCGATGGTGCCGCAATAGGTTTGGCGAAGGAGAGAAATCACCTCACCCACGGTGGATTCCTGCATGCCGAGGGTGCCGTTCAGAAACACCTTCTCGCCCAGGCTGGCATCATCAAACCCGTAGGTTTTCGGGTCCAGCTCGGGGTGATATTTCACCGGCTCCTGCTGGAGCGGGTCTAGGTTCGCAATCAGATGGCCGCGCACACGATACGCGTTGATCATGCGCAGCGCCTGGATGGAGCGCACCAGCAGGCCCTGATCAGCCACGGGCGCGGCCGCCTTTCCACCGTCTTTGCCCGGCTTGGCGGGCGCCGCGGCTTCGGGATCCCTCGCGCCGATGATTTTCTCATCATTGTTGCCCCAGCTCGCGGCGATGCGGCCTTGCGCGTCGCCGATGCCATCGAAGAATTGCTGCCAGCTGGCATCTACTGAAGAGCGGTCCTTCAGATAGCGGTCGTAAAGCTCCTCGATAAAGAGCGAATTGGCACCGTAGAGGTAAGAAGACGCGTCAAAAATATCGTGTTGCATAGCACTATCCGATGGGTGGCGGGCCTTGTCCTTTAGCCTATTGATCGCAGGCTGGCAAGCCATCCGACATGCCACGTTTCAGGAAATTCCGCCATGGTTTGCTCCTGTTATAACCGGGGGTCATTAGCAAAGTCTTAAAGCATGTCCGAAAAATAGTTAATCTGTGTTAGCTGTTTCTTGCCGGTCCCGCGGTCCGGTCGACCATATCTGGCGGCGGCGGGCCATCCAAAGCGGCGCGTCAGCAAATGCATCGGACCAAAGTCGCCGAGCGCCATCGCCAGATCGATGCCAGGGTACAAAGCCGTCAGGCCTGCCGCGCCGCGGTTAAACCGGGATCGGCACTCTCACCCCACCGTCAGTAGCCGCTGCTCAAAGCCTTTAGTGGGCAATAAAAACAGTGTGATTATTGTTAAAGAATTAACCTAAATGCGCGAATCTGTGATAAAATAATGCATGAACTTATAGGTGTTTGTATGCGTCGTGCCTTTTTCTGCCTTGTTGTTTTTAGTGTGCTGGCGGCCACGGATGCGTTTGCCGAAGCGTTGCCAACGGCACGCAATCTCTCCCGTGAGCGACGCGAGGCAACGCAAGATACCCGCCAAGAAACGCGGGAAGTGCGCGCTACCGCGAATCGCGCGATGCGGGATGTTAACCAGGCATTGCGGGCAGCCTCTGCCGCGGGAAAAGGACAATTTACCAACGAGCAAACCCGTCTTATTAGCCAAATGGGACAGCGCGTTTCTAATCGTGAAAGCAACGTCCGCAGCCTGATAAGCAGTGCACGTCGCGGCGCCAATTTTGCGACACGCCCGGAACGGACACTCAATCGCGAAATCAATCGTCAGATTAATCGGAATGAAGACCTGCGTGACGTACGGTCGGAAATCCGGCAAGGCTTGCGCACCGCTTCTAATCCAGAACGAACCCTCCGTCGTGAAATCACCCAACAGATAAACCAGAATGAAGAGGCACGGAAGATTCGCCGTGACGTGCGTCAGGGAACCCGCGCCGCCAGTCAAGTTACTCGCGCGGTAAATATGGCGACACGCTAATCCGGCTTCATAGATTTTGTCATAAATTTGACATGGTAATCTTGTAGAATCATAAGCCTACAGGAGATTTCTCATGAATAATCCCGCACCCCCTTCCTGCCAGACACGCCGTGAGGCCGTGCGTTGCGACGCCGAGCGTGAGGTAGAGCAGCTGCGTGACACCATCCGCCGCTACGAGGAGCGCGACGAAAATTGCCAGATCGGGGCCACATTCGGCGCCGTTGCCGGAGGATTAATGGGCGCGGGGATTGGCATGGGTGCACCGCGCATTTTGGGCATCCGTGCGCTGGGGCCTGGATTTATGACGGGCGTCGGCGCAGCCGCCGGGGCCTTTGCTGGCTGCCATGTCGGAAGATTTCTCAATGTACGTACCTGGGGGGCCACCTTGCCGCCCACGACGGAGGAGCCGCTCAGCCCGCCGCGCACCCCGAATGCCTTGCCGCCTCAGCAGCAACAGCGCTAGTCAGACAAATCTATAATGTATCATGCAAAAGGGCCTGTGCATCGCACAGGCCCTTTTTTGTCGTTTCTCGCCGGAGCGTTAGGCCGCGAGCAGCTTGGTCATGGTTTTACCCAGCTGCGCGGGGGAGTCGGAGACGGCGATCCCGGCCGATTTCATGGCCTCGATCTTCTCCTCTGCGCCGCCTTTACCACCGGAAACGATGGCACCGGCGTGGCCCATGCGGCGGCCCGGAGGGGCCGTGCGGCCCGCAATAAAGCCAACGCACGGCTTCTTGCGCTTGGAGCGCTTCAGGAAGTCCGCTGCGTCTTCTTCCGCACTACCACCGATTTCGCCGATCATGATGATGGCGTCAGTCTCGTCGTCGGCGAGGAACATCTCAAGCACTTCGAGGTGCTCGGTGCCTTTCACCGGGTCCCCGCCGATGCCGACGCAGGTTGATTGGCCGAGGCCCTCTGCCGTGGTTTGCGCCACCGCTTCATAGGTCAGCGTGCCAGAGCGTGACAGAATCCCGATGCGGCCTTTGCGGTGAATATGGCCCGGCATAATGCCGATCTTGCACTCACCCGGCGTGATAACACCCGGGCAGTTCGGGCCGATGAGGCGGGTCTTTGAGCCGGACAGCGCGCGCTTGACCTTCACCATGTCGAGCACCGGAATGCCCTCGGTGATGCAGATAGCCAGTTCAATTTCCGCGTCGATGGCTTCCAGAATCGCATCTGCCGCAAATTTCGGTGGTACGTAAATCACCGAGGCGTTGCAGCCGGTGATGGCTTTGGCTTCGGCGACCGTATTGAACACGGGCAGGCCGAGATGCTGAGTGCCGCCCTTGCCGGGGGTTACCCCACCGACCATTTGGGTGCCGTAGGCCAGCGCCTGTTCGGAATGGTAGGTCCCTTCCCGGCCGGTGAAGCCCTGGCAGATGACCTTGGTGTCTTTATTGATGAGGATGGACATGGTGTTCTTTCCGTATGTCTGAATTAAGCGGCTTTGGCGCGTTTGACCGCCGAGACGATCTTTTGCGCGGCGTCTTCCAGATTATCCGCCGGGGTAATGGCGAGGCCCGAGGAGGCCATCATCTTTTTGCCCAGCTCGACGTTGGTACCCTCTAAGCGCACGACCAGCGGTACGTTCAGCGAGATTTCACGGGCCGCGGTGATGATGCCCTCCGCGATCACGTCGCAGCGCATAATCCCACCGAAGATGTTCACCAGAATGCCTTCCACGTTGGGGTCGGACATGATGAGCTTGAAGGCTTCCGTCACCTTCTCCTTCGTCGCGCCACCGCCCACATCAAGGAAGTTCGCCGGGGTGCCGCCGCACAGCTTGATGATATCCATCGTCGACATCGCCAGGCCTGCGCCGTTGACCATGCAGCCAATATTGCCATCCATCTTTATGTAGGCGAGGCCGAATTCCGCGGCCTTGTTCTCCAGCGGGTCTTCCTCATCCGGGTCGCGCATTTCGGCGACTTCCGGCTGACGGTAAAGCGCGTTCTCGTCGAAGTTAAATTTAGCGTCCAGGGCCACCAGCTTATTATCAGCGGTGATGACGAGCGGGTTGATTTCCACCTGCATCGCATCGGTGGCGAGGAAGCAGTCATAGAGCTTGGCCACGAACTTCGCCAGCTCCCCATGCAGCTCCGCCGCTAAGCCGAGGCCAAAGGCCAGCTTGCGCGCATGGAAGGCTTGCAGGCCCGCCGCGGGGTCCACATCGACCATGATGATTTTTTCCGGATGCTGCGCGGCGACTTCTTCGATGTCCATGCCGCCTTCCGCGGAGGCCATGAAGGTGACGCGCGAGGTGGCGCGATCAAGCACCACGGAGAGATAGATTTCCTTCGCGATGGAGGAGCCTTCCTCGATGTAGACGCGCTTCACCACGCGGCCTTCCGGGCCGGTCTGGTGGGTAATCAGCGTCATGCCGATCATTTCCTGGGTGAGCTTCTTCACCTCGTCAATCGACTTCGCCAGCTTGACGCCGCCGGCTTTCCCGCGACCACCGGCATGGATCTGAGCTTTCACCACCCACAGCTTGCCGCCGAGCTCATTAGCTGCCTTCTCGGCTTCCGCCGGGCTGTAGGCCACATGGCCACGCGGGACCGGTACGCCGTATTTTTTCAGTACGATCTTAGCTTGGTACTCATGGATATTCATATCGCTTTGCTCCTTGTAGAGTTCAGTGCTCAGGGTTCAGGAGTTTTCAGAATACACCGAACTCTGAACTCTGAACTCTGACCACTTGATATTTATGCTGCCTTCTTGGTGAGATCGATCGAACCGCACAGTTCTTTCACCGCATCCACCGACTTGTCAAACTGTTGCTTGGCCGTCGCGTCCAGCTCGATCTCGACGATCTGTTCCACGCCATCTTTGCCGATCACGACCGGCACGCCGACATAGAGATCCTTCACGCCGTATTCACCGTTCAGGTAGGCGGCGCAGGGAAGAATGCGCTTCTGGTCCTTCAGGTAGGACTCCGCCATAGCGATGGCCGATGCTGCCGGGGCATAGAAGGCCGAGCCATTGCCGAGCAGCTTGACGATCTCGGCACCGCCGTCGCGGGTGCGCTGCACAATGGCGTCCAGCTTCTCCTGACTGATCTTGCCCATCTTCACCAGCGCAGGCAGCGGGATGCCCGCGACCGTGGTGTACTGGGTGATCGGCACCATCGTGTCACCATGGCCGCCAAGGACAAACGCGTTGATGTCTTTGATGGAAACATTCAGCGCCTCGGCGAGGAAGAAGGCAAAGCGCGAGGAATCCAGCACGCCTGCCATGCCCACGACCTTGTGCTTGGGCAGACCGGAGACTTCCTGCATCACCCACACCATCGCATCGAGCGGGTTGGTAATAACGATGACAAACGCGTTCGGGCAATATTGCTTGATGGCCTCACCCACCGTACGGATGACGCCGGTGTTGATGCCGACGAGGTCATCACGGCTCATGCCCGGCTTGCGGGGCACGCCGGCGGTGACGATCACGACGTCCGCGCCTTCGATATCCTTGTAGTCGTTGGTGCCGGTGATCTGCGCGTCATAGCCTTCCACCGCTGCGGTTTGGCTAAGGTCAAGCGCTTTGCCTTTCGGCATGCCTTCGGCAATGTCGAAGAGGACAATATCGCCCAGTTCTTTCATGCCCGCGAGCAAGGCGAGCGTGCCGCCGATTTGTCCGGCTCCGATCAGTGCGATTTTATTGCGTTTAGCCATCGGTTTCTCCTTTAAGAATCGTCTGCGTTCGCTATAGCCCTGCCCGCCTCAGATAGCAATGGCTATTCCTTCGTTTCCTCTGTCTTTTCCTCTGTGATTTCAGGCGCTGCGGCGAGCTGACGACCATCTCCGCCTATCTTGAGAACAGAAAGCAGGCTGCTGTATTGATCGGTCCACAGGAAGTGCGGCTCCACCCCGGTCTGCAGCGGTAGCCATTCCTTAGCGGCCGCTAAAAATGCGTCCCGCGTCTGTGCCTGCGGAAAGAGTGCGACCCATACGGATGACGCCTCCAATGGCTTTTGTGTGTTGTATGCACGGAAAGCGCCCGTCCAGCCACGGTCCTCTGCCAATGCCGCAAGCACGGGCATCAGGTTGAGAAAGCGGTTGCTGATATTGAAAGCAATCACGCCGTCAGGCTGAAGCTTCGTCGCGTACAGGTCCAGTGCTTCACGGGTCAACAAATGTGCCGGAATCGCATCGGATGTAAACGCGTCCATCACAATAATGCCATATTTTTGTGCCTCTGCCCGACGTAGCTCGAGGCGCCCATCTCCGACAATAATATCATAACGACCTGGACAATCGCGAAGGTAGGTAAAGAGGGTTTCATCTCTGGCCACCTCTATGGGGGCCGGGTCAATTTCGTAAAAATCCATGGGCTGTCCCGGCTGCGCGTAACAGGCAATGGTCCCCACGCCTAAGCCCAACACGGCCGCCGGGGAGGTACGTGCCTTTTCCACTTCGGCAAAAACCTGACGCAATGGCACGTAGTAGGACACCGGATTAAGTCGCTTCTCTGCTTCTAAACTCTGCATCCCATGAACCGTGGTCCCGTGAACGTAAATATGGGCTTTATTCTCTTTGTCTTGCAAGACCTTACTAATGCCAAAGAAATTGCGGTGAAGATAAAGGGATCCGTGCTTTTCAGCGATGACGGCAGATAATAGAAACATGAAATAAATCGTGCCCACCACCGCCTTGATGCGTGATGAAAAGAACCTGTCCATCAATAGTAAAAATGCAAATACCGCTGCGCCAATATCCAGGCCAAACAGAACTGAGGATATCTTTTCATCAAAAAAATCTTCCAGCGGAAGACGCAGGCTCAAACCGAAAAGCAAAGGCAGACCAAAATAGCAGGCGGCCCAACGCAAAAGCGGCCTGTTTACCTTTAAAATAGAATGGCCCTGCGCATCGACGACAAGCGCCGCCACACCGGCGGTGCACAACATCAGCGAAAATTCCATGGTGGATACGAAAAATAGCGGAGCCAGCAAGGCATTAAAAACTCCCCCCAGCACGCCGCCCAAGGCGACAATCACATAATAGAAAGGCAACCGATCCGTCTCGGGACGACGCAAATAGAGCGCGCGATGGAAATAAACAAACCCGAGAAAAATGACCGCCATGGTAAACATCGGAACCGCAATACCGGGCAGATGAACAGCATCATCTAATTTAACAAAAATCGACAGGGCCAAGACGGGAATCGCGCATCCTGAAAAAATTCTACCAATCAGCGACAACGGCAATGCACGATCCGAAAAGGCAATAACAAAGCTGAGCAGGTACAGCATTAGTGGAATCAGCCATAACAGCGGCACCGACGCGATATCGGAAATTAAATACGTCGTTACGCCATAAAGAAGGCTGGCCGGGATGAATCCGAAGAAAATCCAGCCGGCAATATCCTGCCGCGAAGGCGCCTTACTCGTGGCGGTGGACATAGAAGGGACGGGGCGGATCCGCTGGCGCAGTAAAATCACACAGAGTGCAAAACTGCCTACCAATGCAGCATAGCCGTTGCTGAAGAGAGAAAACTGGGCCGCGCTGGCAAAACGTGGCTCTATGAAAAAAGGATACGCGAGCAGGGCAAGAAAGCTTCCTGCATTGCTGGCAGCATACAGAGGGTATGGGTTGCCCGCCATGGGATGATCGGTACTGGCAATCCAGCGCTGTAACATGGGGGCAGACGCGGCAAGCAGTGTGTACGGCAGACCAATGCTTTGCAGTAGCGTTACCACCAGCCAGGCCTGAGGGTACGCCACTGGATCAAACCCCGCTTCCTTCAAGCCGAACGGCAAAAGCAAGAGGCTTCCAACAAGCAGCGCGAGGTGGGTGGAGGACTGTGCACCTGAGGGGAGCCGACGCGCACCGAGATATGCATAGCTGTAGCCGAGGAGAAGCAAAAACTGGAACACCAGCATGCAGGTGTTCCACACTGATGGGCTTCCTCCAAGAAGTGGTAAAATTGGCTTGGCAATCAGCGGCTGAATCAGAAAAAGAAGAAACGCACTCAAGGCTGACGTTAGTGCAAAAGCCACAATCATGAACCAGCTCTCCTAGGATTAAGACAACGGTACATTAGTGAGCATTCACTAAAAAAGCGTTAGCAACACACAGACATGTTTTCGCCGCTGTAGAGTCACAGCACCAGCGAGGAAGCGAAGGGCGTATTTGAACGGACGCGATGCAAAAACTACGAATTCATCCGGTCAAAGAAGTCGTCATTACCCTTGGTATCCTTCATCTTGTCGAGCAGGAACTCCATGCTGTCAACCACGCCCATCGGGTTGAGGATACGGCGCAGCATCCACACTTTGGTGAGGGTGCCTTTATCATAGAGCAGGTCTTCCTTGCGGGTGCCGGACTTGGTGATGTCGATGGCCGGGAAGGTTCGCTTATCCGCTAGCTTGCGGTCGAGGATGATTTCCGAGTTACCAGTGCCTTTGAACTCCTCGAAGATCACCTCATCCATGCGCGAGCCGGTATCGATCAGCGCGGTAGCGATGATGGTCAGCGAGCCGCCATTTTCGATGTTACGCGCCGCCCCGAAGAAGCGCTTCGGGCGTTGCAGGGCATTGGCGTCCACCCCGCCGGTGAGGACTTTCCCGCTGGAAGGCACCACCGTGTTGTAAGCCCGGGCGAGGCGGGTGATGGAGTCGAGCAGGATCACCACATCCTTCTTGTGCTCCACCAGGCGTTTGGCCTTCTCAATCACCATTTCGGCCAAGGCCACGTGGCGGTGCGCCGGCTCATCGAAGGTGGAGGACACCACTTCGCCTTTCACCGAGCGTGACATGTCGGTCACTTCTTCTGGCCGTTCGTCGATGAGCAGCACGATGAGGGTCACCTCGGGGTGATTCTGCGTGATGGAATGCGCGATGTTTTGCATCAGTACGGTTTTCCCGGTGCGCGGCGGGGCCACAATCAGCGCGCGCTGGCCTTTGCCGAGCGGGGCCACAATCTCGATAATGCGGCAGGAGAGATCTTCCTTCTCCTTGCCCGTCGGACGGTGGGGGACTTCCAGGCGCAGACGCTCCTCAGGGTAGAGCGGTGTCAGGTTATCGAAATTGATTTTATGGCGAATCGATTCCGGATTATCGCCATTGATGGTGTCCAGCTTGGCCAGCGCAAAATAACGCTCGCCTTCCTTGGGTGCGCGGATTTCACCTTCTAGCGAATCACCCGTGCGGATGTTGAAGCGGCGGATCAGGGTGGGGCTGACATAAATATCATCCGGGCCGGCCAGATAATTGGCCTCCGGAGAACGCAGGAAACCAAAACCATCCTGCAGCACTTCGATCGTGCCACCACCAAAAATCGCGTTATCTTTCTCCGCTATTTTCTTAAGAATAGCGAAAATCATTTCTTGCTTCAGCATCCCAGCAGCGTTTTCAACGCCCTGTTCTTCGGCAATGTTCAATAATTCATCAGGCTTTTTTTGCTTGAGTTCGCGGATATGCATGCGGTGCGTCAGGGGATAGATTTAAAGAATGGGGGGAGTTTTTGAGAAAAGATAAGTAAGCGTTAATCCATAAACCTCCCTTGGTCAATGGAAATTTACCCTTTTCCCCTTATCGCTGGGCACTTCCATCCCCATCGCAAATATCAGAATCCCTGCCATCGCTTAAAATGGCTTTAAGACCGCTAGAAGAACGATGATGACAAAAACCACGGTGGGCACCTCGTTCAGAACCCGATAAAACCGTTCGCTTTTGCGATTCTCTCCACGGGCAAAATCCTTGCGGTATTTGGAAAGCATGCCATGCACCCCACCCAAGCCAAGAATCACCAATGTTAGCTTGATATGCATCCAGCCCTGCTTTAGCAATTCTGGATTTTCGTGAAGCATCCAGCCACCAAACACGAAAGTAGCAATCATCGCCGGATTAATGATGGCGCGCAGCAAGCGGCGCTCCATGGTTTGAAACAGTTGGTCGGCCTGTGAGCCAGTGGCCACCTGCGTATGGTACACATAAAGGCGCGGCAGGTAGAACATCCCGGCCATCCACGCGGTGAAGCTGATGATGTGCAGGGCTTTCAGCGTCAGGTAATCCATGGCGTTACTCCTTCTCCCCGGTACGGCAGCGGCATTGGGTGAATTCCGGCGGGCATAAGCCACCCGGTACCGGGCTGATGCGTGACGTTGTCGCCTCCGCCTGCAAGCAGAGCTGGCTCAGGCTTTCGATGTAATCCGGATGCACCGTAATGGCCGGCACACGCGTGTAATGCGGCACGCCGGATTCCTCCGCCAATTCGCGGTATTCGATATCCAGCTCCACCAGCGTTTCCGAATGCTCCGAGACAAACGCAATCGGCACCACAACGAGTGGCACCTTCTCCGCACCCGCTTTTTCAATCTCGTGATCGGTGGCAGGGCCGATCCATTTCAGCGGACCAACACGACTTTGATAGGTGGGGTAAGCCTGCTCTGGCGGCAGTTGCAGAATGCCCCGCAATTTCTCGACCGTTTGCTCGACCTGCCACTGGTAGGGATCGCCATCCTTTACTACTTTTTCCGGCAATCCATGCGCGGAAAACAGCACCCGCGGCGTGCCATGAGCGGAAGCCTCAAACAACGCCTTGCGAATGAGGTCGGCATGGGCGGTGAGGAAGGCAAGGTCTGTTGGATAACAGCAGATTTCAGTCGTCGGCACCTGCAGCTCTGCCGCGTCAGCTGCCTCATACCAATCACGGAAAGAAGACAGGGTCGTGGTGGTAGAAAATTGCGGATAAAGCGGCAGTAGAATCACATGATCGGGCGCATACTCTTTCACCTCGGACACGGTCTGTGCACTCATCGGATGCCAATAGCGCATGCAGATAAACACCTTGGCCTGTCCATGCGGCTGCAATGCATGTTCCAGTGCCCGTGCCTGCATCTGGGTTTCTTCAAGCAGCGGGGATTTACCCCCCATGTGGGCATAGATGCCTTGCGCTTTTTTCTCCCGCCGCGCGCTGACGAACGCTGCCAGCGGACGCCGCACAAAGCCCGGCATCCGGAAGATCAACGGATCATTGAACAGGTTGAACAAAAACGGCTTCACCGCGGCGAGCGAGTCCGGCCCACCGAGATTGAGCAAAACAATGGCGGTGCGGCTAGTGCTGCTGATCACGGGCACGGGCGGCCTCCTGTTTGGCAAGCTTACGCTTGCGGTATTTTTTCCATACGACCGTGGTGGTCACTACTTTGACCACCGCGGAAATGCCAATCAACACGAGCGGGATGTGCGGCATGTCAGGCCACCTTCTGCAGCAATAATTCACTCAACGCCGTGACATGCTCCACTGGCGTGTCAGGAACAATACCATGACCGAGATTAAATACGAAGCGCGTGCCTGCCATTGCCTCACGCAGACGCGTGGCTTCACGCAGCGTGCCTTCCCGACTCGACGCTAGCAAGAGCGGATCAAGGTTACCTTGCAGCACACAGGCGACATTCAATGACGTAATATCGGTTTGCATATCCACGCTCAAACCATCGGCCTGGGTGCTCTGCGCGTAATGCGGCAGATCAAGCCCCAGCCCTTTGGGAAAAGCAATGATCGGTACCTGAGGATGACGCCGTTTGACTTCGGCAATGACCGCGCGGGCTGGTCCTGTAATCAATGCTTCACGCTGACTGACTGGTACTAAGCCCGCCCATGTATCAAACAACTGCAGCGCGTCAGCTCCGGCTTCCACTTGGGCGCAAAGATGCTCCACCACTGCCGAGCTGAGCACGCCAATCAGTGCGGCAAGCAAGGAAGGTGTGGTATACGCAGCTCGCCTCGCTGTCGAAAAATCTGTTTTACCGCGACCCTCCAGCATGTAGCACGCCAGAGTCCACGGGGCGCCGGCAAAGCCAATCAATGCTATATCCTTCGGCAGGGACGCCCGGGTGGCTGCAATCGCTTCATAGACGGGGGCGAGCTTGCCCGGCATTTTGGATTCATCGAGCCGGGCGATATCCGCCCCGTTCTTCACCGGCTCCACGCGCGGGCCTTCGCCTTTTTCAAAATGCACCGCCGAGCCAAGCGCATGCGGTACCACGAGTATATCGGAAAAAATAATTGCAGCATCCATGCCAAAACGCTGGATAGGCTGCAATGTTACTTCGGTTGCTTTTTTCGGTGAATAGCAAAGATCAAGAAAATCTCCCACCTCTGCACGTACGGCACGGTATTCCGCCATATAGCGCCCAGCTTGGCGCATGAACCAGAACGGTGGGCGCTCCACCGTCTTGCCTGCAAAGAGATCGAGAAAGACTCCCATGATGCCCTACATAATCGAATTATAATTTAAAGAATAGGTAGAAGGATTAGTAGTGGGTCCCGCGAAAGATGGGGATTCTTTTTTGTTCCATATTTTTTTATTTTTCATCCTTGCAACATGCTTGTGGATAACATCGTGAATTAAGTTGATAAAAGGATCAGGAAAGAAAATCATCCAGCGGCTTTGCGCTGAGGATAAGTTTTTTTGAAAGAGTGAGGATAAAATTTATCCACGTCTTTCCATATCTCTCTCAAAAGACCGTACACAGGGGAAAAAAGATACGGAAAAACGACCCTGAGACTTTGGGATAGCGGGGATGAAATCGCCTTTATGCTTTATGCACTCTAGCATCCCAATCTTTAAGAAAGTGTTATCCCCAGCTTTTTTCACATGGGAATGTTTGGCCGTTTGCGAACTGTGAAAAAAGAATCTCTCAGGCGCGTGCGGCTTGCACCATGTCGCGCTGAAAAGTGAGTGTGACATCACCCCCACGTTTACAACGCCGCTCTGCTGCCAGTAACTGCGCTAGTAAGGTTTCCAGTTGTATAACGCTGCGTTTGGCCAATGCCCGACGCATGCGATCCTTTTCTTTGAAAAAGACGGGTGGCCGCAAGGATTGCATGGCCTGTTCGGCCGTTTTTCCCTGTGCCATCAATGTGCGTGCCGTGAGCAGCCGCTCCACGGTGCGTACCATGCCCCGCAGTAGCGCTACAGGATGTCCATCTTCCTGTAGCATCCGTTCCATGACGCTGTAGAGCTGGCGTAGATTCTGCTCCGCCAGCGCATATGCAAGATCATCCAGGCCGAGCAGCGTATTGTCATTGACCAGCACTTCAAGGGCCTCGGGCGTGAGTTCCTTTTCGTCGCCGAGATACAGCGCAATCTTCTCCAGCTCTGAAAGAGTTACACCTCGGTCATTGCCCAAGTGTTGACGCAGATACAATAAAGCTTCCGGTGTGCAGCGGATATTTTCCTTGGCAAAGAAGCCGCGGATGACCCGCTCCAGTGTTTCAGCCTCATCGGCATAACACGCGAGTGTAGCGAGCTCTGGCCGATCCTCAAATGCCTTACGCAAGGCATTCCGACTATCAAGTTCGCCTGCGGTAATCAGCAAAAAATTACCCTTAGGTTCACTTAGCGCATCGAGAATAATCGGACCAACCTTGCCTCCGCCATCGCGTAGCCATACGACGGGAGGTCTGCCAATCAGTGAAAATGATGCGAGCGATTCATAGAGTTTTTGCGGCTCTTTTTCGACCTGATCGCCCGCTAATTCGGTCAGGGCGAACGGATCATTTACATCGCAGACTTTTTCTAAAACCGCTTTGCGCCGCTCACGGATTAAGCCTTCATCTGGCCCATAGACCAGCACAGCACGGTAGCGTTCTGGATTGGCGAGGAACCCCGCCATATCTTTGGGGCCAAGCTTCACACCCCCTGCCCTTGCTCTGATTCATATTTTTTTAGAATAGATGAAATTCGCAGGAAATAATCGTGACTCAGCTCATCCAGCCCACGCAAAATTGCATCCTGTTCGGCGACAAAAGTTGAATAGTCCGCTTCGTTAGAGACTTCGTAGCTTCCGGCGCGTTGAATTTTCCCTGTATGAATTTTCTTCCCTGCATCTCGGTCATACAGCGTAAAGCTTGTGCTGTAGAACACACGGAAACGTGAGGCCGTCCCATCACGGGAAATACTGATCGGAATACTCTGTACCTGAATGACCGGGGTGAGTTCATAGCGCGCCGGTGCATCAATGGCATTGGGGTTTAGTTTATCTTCCAGTGTCGCCTTAAAAAGCTGACCCACCCGGCCCGGGACAGGGGTAATTTCCACCTGACTCAATAGAGGAGAAGAACCCCCTTCTGCTCGCGTTCCATAAACAGGTTGAAATCCGCATCCCGCCAGCAGCAGGGAAACCAGAAACAGGCCACATCGCAGAGCCGTCAGTCGCATCATTGCCTCGTTATGCTGCTACCACATTGACGATCTTATTCGGGACGACAATGATTTTTTTTACCTGCTTGCCTTCGATTGCTTGCTGTACGCCCGGCTGTGCGAGTGCCTCTGCCTCTGCCTGTTCTTTGCTGGCATCCTTCACCAGCGCCACAGTCGCACGTAATTTGCCATTTACCTGCACGGCAATGGTGACCGTATCATCCTCTAGCAATGCCGGATCCGCGACAGGCCATGCCGCATCGCAGACCATGGTGGCCTCACCCATCGCCGCCCACATTTCCTCCGCCAGATGCGGCATGAACGGCGCCACCAGCACGACCAGCGCCCGCAGCCCTTCACGCATGACGGAAGCGGCCCCCGGCTGATCCATCGGCAGTACATAGAGCGTATTGGTCAGCTCGCGCAAACGAGCCACGGCCTTGTTGAAGTGAAACGCTTCTACATCCTTGGTCACTTGCTCAATGGTTTTGTGGATGGCGCGCCGTGCTTCCAGCACATCGCCCTGCGCATCATTCACGTTGCCAGCATTCGCGATAGCCTCGCGATGCTCATAAAGCAGCCGCCATAAACGCCCGACATAGCGCCACGCACCTTCAATCCCCGCATCTGTCCATTCAAGGTCACGTTCTGGCGGGCTGTCAGACAGCATGAAAAGCCGCGCAGTGTCTGCGCCATAGGTGCTCAGAATATGCCGCGGATCGACGGTATTTTTCTTTGACTTGCTCATCTTTTCGATGCGGCCCACCTCGATGGGATCACCACTCCCTTCGAGGACCCACTCTCCGAAATCATTTTTCATCACCTCATCGGGGGATCGCCAGAGGCCATCCCGCGACTTATAGGTCTCGTGGGTAATCATCCCTTGCGTTTTGAGGCCTTTGAACGGCTCTTTTGCATCCACCAGTCCGCACGCATTGAGGGCGCGCATGAAGAAGCGGGAGTAGAGCAGATGCAGCACCGCATGTTCAATGCCGCCGATATATTGATCGACCGGTAGCCATCTGGCCGCGACGTCCTTATCAATGCCTTGTGCCGATTGCGGCGAACAGAATCGGGCGAAGTACCAGGAGGATTCAAAGAAGGTATCAAACGTATCCGTTTCGCGGCGAGCCGGCTTTCCGCATTGCGGGCAATCGACATGCTTCCAGGTCGGGTGATGCTCCAACGGGTTGCCCGGCGCATCAAAGGTGACATCCTCTGGAAGCGTCACCGGAAGCTGGTCTTCTGGCACCGGCACCACCCCGCAATCCTCACAGTGAATCATCGGTATCGGACAGCCCCAATAGCGCTGGCGGGAGACGCCCCAGTCGCGCAGGCGATAATTCACCTTCGGCGTCCCGACGCCCATCGCCTCCAGGCGCTGGATAATCTCTTTCTTCGCCGCTTCACTCTCCATGCCGTTGAGGAAGTCGGAATTCACCATCACTCCGGGGCCGGTATAGGCCTCCGCGTCAATGGTGATCTCCACACCGCTTGGCGCCACAACGGGCGTCACACTCAGCGCGTATTTATTGGCGAAATCAAGATCGCGTTGGTCATGCGCGGGACAGCCGAAAATGGCGCCTGTGCCGTAATCCATCAGCACAAAATTAGCGATGAAGAGTGGGAACTCAGCATCCATGAATGGGTGCTTCACCGAAAGCCCGGTGGGGAAGCCCTTCTTCTCGGCTTTCTCGATGGCTTCCTCGCTGGTGCCGAGCTGGGCGCATTCCTCAAGGAAGGCCTGCATCGATGGATCGTCCTTCGCCAGCCGTTCGGCGAGCGGGTGGTTTGGTGAGATGGCAGCGAAGCTCATCCCAAAAAGCGTGTCCGGACGGGTGGTGTAGACCTCGAGCTCTTCGCCATTCGACACGGCGAAGCGGACGCTGGCGCCGTAGGATTTGCCAATCCATTTTTCCTGCATCAGGCGCACTTTATCTGGCCATTCCGGCAGCTCTTCCAGTGCCCCAAGCAACTCATCGGCAAAGGCGGTAATTTTCAGAAACCATTGCGAGAGCTTGCGGCGCTCGACCGGGGCGCCGGAGCGCCAGCCACAGCCATCAATCACCTGCTCATTGGCGAGCACCGTCTGATCGACCGGGTCCCAGTTGACAAAGCCCTCCTTGCGGTAGGCCAGTCCCGCCTGCACCATGCGCAGAAAGAAGCGCTGCTCATGCTGGTAATAGTCCGGATCGCAGGTGGCGACCTCGCGTGACCAGTCATAGGATAGGCCGATCAGCTTTAGCTGCTCGCGCATGGTGGCAATGTTCTCATAGGTCCAGGCGGCCGGGTGCACGCCCTTCTGGATGGCCGCGTTTTCGGCGGGCAGGCCGAACGCATCCCAGCCCATCGGGTGTAGCACGTTGAAGCCTTTGGCGCGGCGGTAGCGGGCCACCACATCGCCCAATGTGTAATTACGCACATGGCCCATATGGATATTTCCCGAGGGGTAAGGAAACATCTCCAGCACATAATAAGGGGGCCGCTCCGGATGACGTTCGGCGGCAAAGGCGGCGGAGGCTTCCCAGCGCTGTTGCCAGCGTGGTTCAGCATCACGAGGGTTATAACGGTCTTGCATCATCATTTGTATGGAGTGACAGGTTTAAAAAAGGGCGCAGCTAACAACGGATTCAAGAAAAACAACAAATTATTTTGCGGCCTGAGTCACGCGCAGCTGCCGCGCGCGGGTTAGAATGGTGTCCTCCACATCGCGTCCGACCGACGCCTCTACCGGCGCATCAACCCATAATCCGTTCGCATCTTTCTTTTGTTTAAAGACCGAGATACGCACCCCATCGGCACGCAGTGTACGATCAAGGATCAGCGCGTTAACTTTGAAGCGCTCGCCCGGTGTTTTGGGGTCTTCGTACCAGTCTGTGATGACCACCCCGCCAAACGGATCGGCTGACGCAATCGGCATGAAAGAAAGCGTATCGAGCGTCGCGCGCCATAGGAAGCTGTTGACGCCAATGGGCGAGCCTCCCCCTTCCTCTTTTCCCTTATCGCCCCAAAGTGAAATACCGCCTTCATTTTCTTCTGTAGTCAGCCGGCCACGATTTTCCCAGCGCAGGCGATCGGCAGGCTTTGGCTTGCCGGCGGATAGTGGCTCGTCGCTGTCAGAGCAGGCTGCCAGCCAGGGGAGCACGAAAAGAGAAAGAATCAAGATGCGCTTCATGAGTTACGTGATTATCGCATCGCGTGGGTTTTGAAAAGATGTTTGCAGCAATAAGGTACTTTGGCCATAGCAGGAGAGGTTTTATGCGCAGCCGAAAACATAAAAAAAGGGCGGAGGATATTTCCTCCGCCCCTTCTTTTAGCCGTATGCGGGCTGATTAGAACGCGAGCTGCGTACCAACCAGAACCACGGTGCCATCGTTGTCGAGGTTTGCACCGTTGTCTTCCGCCTCAAACATGCTGACTTCGGCGTACGGGGTGAAGCCCGGAGCCAGTTTGTAGTCAACACCGAGGACGAGATTGTTGAACTCGGCCAGATTGGTCTCGCTGTCGAGGTAGGTGATCGAGGTGCCGAAGGCGCCGAAATCATAACCCAGACCGGTGGTCCAATAGTCACCATCAGCAATGGTGTCGGTGTAGTCACCGTACGAAGCACCAAAGATGAAGCCAGCGTAGGTTACGTTACCACCGATTTGCCAGGTCTCGAGGTCCTGCTGAGCAGCGAGCTCGTTGTCGCCGATTTCACCGGTTGCAGCAAGCGCCAGACCAACTTGGTCGAAGTTGCCTTCCCAGTGCAGACCGCCGCTGAACACGTTCTCGTAACCGCCGTCATTGTCAGCCAGCAGGTTGGTGGAAGCGTTGCGGGAGTTTACACCCTGACCACGAACTTGGGAGTCCGGGGTGTAGCTGATACCAGCTTGGAAGCCAGCATAGCGTGGGGTGTAGTAGGTGATCTTGGTGGCGTTAATGGTGTCTTCAGCTTGGAAGCCATTGCCGCTCAGACCGCCATGCGCCATTGCGAGACGCGGACGGATGATGGCACCGTTGGTGGAGTTGTTGCCATCGGACAGTGCGAAGCGATACCAGTCGCCATCGATACCGCCGGTTGCAGCAGCAAAGTTAGAGGCATCCACTTTCAGAGCTTGTTCAGCGCCGACGTTGGAACCCCACTCAATGCGGCCCCACTGGCCACCGGTGTAGATGAAGGTACGCGAAGCGTTCACGCCTTCGTTGTCGGTGTCGCCGGAAACGTCAGCTTCCAGAGCGATTTCAGCACCGTACTCGAGGCCGCCTTCGGATTTACCGTCGACGTTGATAATGACTTCCGTGTCATTGCGGAAGCCATGGCTGCGCTCGTTAGCATCGCTATCATCAGAGATGTAGCCAGCTTGGAAATCAGCGAAACCGCCAACCGTGACTTTCGGGGTCTCGGCTACGGCAACGCCGGCGAACATGAAGGCAGCGCCGACAAGTCCGGTCGTTCCGAGTAAGATCTTTTTCATGATCATCATCCTAGTTATTGTGTGTTGCGCTCGCCGAGTTCACGGCCTACACAACACGTTAACTTACAACTCGGCCGCACGCCGCTGGCGCGCGTCCTTGGCGTATATATCTCCAAGATGGTGGGGGTAGGCAAGTTGGTTGGGCAAATAAAATGCAAAGGGGGGTAGGTTTGGGGGTGTCTGTGGCATTTCAGTCACAAGCCGTCGGGCGAGCCCTCCGTTTGCCTAAGTGGCTCATTAATCACAAAAATATCTACATCTAGTCATCTATGAAAACGCAACTACAAGATATACGATCTCGTATCGAAAAGGCCGCGGCTGAGGCGGTGCGTAATCCTGCTGTTACGCTCATTGCCGCGGCGAAGGGCCAGCCTGCCGAGCGTGTTGTGGAGCTTTTAGCGCTTGGTGTGAGCGACATTGGAGAAAACCGGGTGCAGGAAGCTTTGGCCAAGCAGCCTGCGATTGCGGCATGTGGTCTTCCGGTACGCTGGCATCTCATCGGCCCATTGCAATCCAACAAGGCCGATGAAGCGGCGCGCGCGTTTGATGTGATTCATAGCGTCGACCGCCCGAAAATTGCCCATGCACTTTCCGCTGCCTGCCAGCGTCTTGGCAAAACATTGTCCTGTTTTATCCAGGTGAATATTGGTCGCGAGGCCCAGAAAGCCGGGGTTTTGCCAGAGGACCTGTCCGCGCTGGTCGCTGAGGTGCGCCGTCTGCCCGGCCTATCTCTTCAGGGGTTGATGGCCGTGCCGCCTGTGGATGCGCCCCCTGCACCGTATTTCGCATTGCTTGCCGAGATGGCCCGTCGCGAAGGGCTGGGGCAGCTGAGTATGGGGATGAGCGGTGACTATGAAAGTGCTATTCGCTTAGGCGCGACCCATATTCGTGTGGGAACGGCCCTTTTTGGGCCTCGTCAGTAAATCGCTTAGGCCTTCATATCAGTAGCGATTTTTTCCAACTGCATGCGGTATTGTTGCTGCTTTGGCGCGTCTTTCAAGCCAAGGGTAGGGTCACGATAGCGCTCCAGCGAGTGCAGCGCCTTCGCGGTTTCCGGAGAAACAGGGGCGTTGACTACTTCCTGCGTGGACTGCGCGCTGATTTGTTCTGTACCGGTGAGTGCAATCACCAGGGCGGAGGTGCCATTATCCGGCTGCAGAGGCATAAGAACTGGTGCGGCTGCGGCATAGGGGTCAGTCGCGCTGGACGCCAGTGTTTCAGCCTGGGCCATCACATTGCCGCCGATGTCTGTACCCGTTTGTGCCGTAACGATTTCATTGACCACTGAGGCCGCCGCGCCGATGGGGCCTCCAAATAATCCACCACCGATAATGTTGGCAAAGCCAGAGAGTTGATCTCCCGTTGCCTCGCGATACAGCGTAGAAATGCCCGGAATATGCTGAAGCGGATTTACAATATCCATCAGGGTACCAAGGAACCCTTCCCCGCTTTGTTGGCGCTCTTTTTCGGGCGCGTCACCCTGAAGGGGCGTAGCAGAGAGGGCCGGATTCGCAGCGATCGGGGCAAGGCTCATAACAGACTCCATGCCTTTGCGCTGCAAAGTTCGTGCCAAAAGCAGGATCTGACGTGTAAGAACTCTTAGAAGCTAGCGATTTTTGCGTCAATTTCCGCAGCGTTCATGCTTGCGGCATCCACCAGCTGCTCGGCCAGCACCGTGCAATGATTGTCGTGGATTTCAGCATACCCGCCTGCAACGATGTAGCGTTTCATGCCGTCTGTGCCATGCACCTCAATGGTGCCTGCGCGCAGCTGGGTAAGAACGGGGGCATGGTTTGCCATGATCCCCATATCGCCGAGTGTCCCCGGGATGACAACCATATCCACGGCGGTGGAGAGTACGAGGGCTTCCGGGGTAACAAGGTCGAGGTGAAGGAGTTCGGCCATGAGAGAATCCAGAGTTCAGAGTTTAGAGTCCAGAGTTTACGAGGGTTCGGTGGCCAGAACGGAACTCTGACCACCGAACGCTGAACTCGATTAGGCGGCTTCTGCGGCCAGTTTCTTCGCTTTGGCGATGGCTTCGTCGATACCGCCGACCATGTAGAAGGCTGATTCCGGCAGGTCGTCATAGTCCCCCGCCACAATGCCTTTAAAGCCTTTGATGGTGTCTTCGAGCGAGACCAGTTTACCCGGTGCACCGGTGAAGACTTCGGCGACGTGGAACGGCTGCGACAGGAAGCGCTGGATTTTGCGGGCGCGGGCCACCACCAGCTTGTCTTCCTCCGACAATTCATCCATCCCGAGAATCGCGATGATGTCCTGCAGCGATTTGTAGGTCTGCAGCACTTTCTGCACATCGCGGGCCACTTGGTAGTGCTCTTCGCCGAGGATGCGCGGATCCAGCATACGCGAGGTGGAGTCGAGCGGGTCTACTGCCGGATAGATGCCGAGCTCGGCGATCTGGCGGGAGAGTACGGTCGTGGCATCAAGGTGCGCAAACGAGGTCGCCGGCGCCGGGTCGGTCAAGTCGTCGGCCGGGACGTAGATGGCCTGTACGGACGTGATCGAGCCTTTGCGCGTCGAGGTGATGCGCTCTTGCATGGCGCCCATGTCGGTGGCGAGCGTCGGCTGGTAGCCTACGGCGGAAGGAATACGGCCGAGCAGCGCGGACACTTCGGAGCCAGCCTGCGTGAAGCGGAACACGTTATCCATGAAGAACAGAACGTCCTGGCCTTCTTCGTCGCGGAAATATTCCGCCATGGTCAGCCCGGTGAGGCCGACGCGGGCACGTGCTCCGGGCGGTTCGTTCATCTGGCCATACACCAGGGCCACTTTGGACTTGGAGATGTCTTCGAGGTTGATGACTTTCGATTCCATCATCTCATGATAAAGGTCGTTACCTTCGCGGGTACGCTCACCCACACCGGCGAACACGGACACACCGCCGTGCGCCTTTGCGATGTTATTGATGAGCTCCATGATGAGCACGGTCTTACCCACGCCGGCACCGCCGAAGAGGCCGATTTTACCACCCTTCGCATAGGGGGCGAGCAGGTCGATGA
>DBAU01000069.1:33908-85583 GCA_002291845.1 Alphaproteobacteria bacterium UBA1002
GCAGGTCGATGACCTTGATGCCAGTGACGAGAATCTGCGCTTCCGTCGACTGGTTGACGAATTCCGGGGCGACCGCGTGAATCGGGGCGGTTTGCTTCACTTTCAACTCGCCGCGCTCGTCGATGGTCTCGCCGACCACGTTGAAGATGCGACCGAGGGTTTCCGGGCCAACCGGCACATTGATCGGCGCGCCGGTGTCGGTGACTTCCTGTCCGCGCACCAGGCCATCGGTGGAATCCATAGCGATGCAGCGCACAGTGCCTTCACCCAGGTGTTGCGCCACTTCGAGCACCAGACGGTTGCCCTGATTGGTCGTTTCAAGTGCGTTAAGGATGGCGGGCATGTCGCCGTCAAATTTCACGTCAACGACGGCGGAAATCACCTGCGTGATGCGCCCTACGTTGCCGGATACTGCCGCTGCTTTCTTTTTTGTGGCCATGAGAGAACCCCTTGCAATTTTTTAGGCTAATGGGTGAGAATGCGGGGGTGTCATAGCACCAAGTTTCAGTGGAATCCAGTCTTTTACGACCTCTTTTTTCTAGGGATTGAGGAATAATGCCAATGCTCCGCTTACCGTATGGCACGCGTGGCCCTAGACGGAGCAATTTACTGCTCTTTGTTGTGAAGCGTGGAATCGGTCCTTCTGCTTTTACGGGCTTAGTTTGTATAAACCCAATCACAGATGGCGTTTTTACTTAGCGACGTCGCCAGTAATCGTTGGCATCTAAAAAGGGGGCGATGAGAAGGCTTCGAATGTTGCGGTGGGCGCGCAATCCCTCAGAGGGCATCCCCTCCACGCCGTAAGCAAACTCTTCTTTTTCGCTTGGCGTATAGAGCGTGCCGAACCAGCGATCCCAGCAGGGCAGCAGGTAGCCCATGTTCTTATCCCAATGCCGCCGCTCCCGGCTGTGGTGGATCTGATGCTGTGCCGGACTAATCAGCCAGCGGTTCAGCCAGCGCGGGTAATGCAGCCACAGATGCATGTGCCGCAGGTTATGCGTGGTCAGATAAGAAAGGGCAATCACCAGGTTGTTACCGAACAGCTTGATCTCGCTTAGTTCGGGGTACAGGGCGTAGCGCAGCAGCCCACTAAGTACGCTGGTGAATACCGTGGAAAAAAGCACATTCCAGAGCATATCCAACGGATGGAAACGCGCGGCGGTAAAGGGCACCAGCACTTCCGCAGAGTGATGCACTTTGTGAAAACACCATAGCAGTGGGTATTTGTGGGACAAGTAATGGGAATAGAAAAACCCAAAATCCATGGCGATGAATAATGCCAGCGTGTAGATCAGCTGCGCCCACGCCAGCGGGATAACGAGCGGAGACGAGCCACATTGTGCTTCGAGCCACATTTCTATGGCCGATGAAGACCACTCCACCAGTCCGACAACCGGAATAATCAGGACGACAAAGATGGCCTGGATTACGACAAAATACACCAGATCTAGTCGTGCTGACGGATGCGTCCAGACCGCGGCGGGAAAAACAAACTCACGCAGCCGCGTCGTCAGGCCACGGCGGCGTGCCCAGCCATACATCCCCAGAATCACCCCCAATCCGCCCAGAATATTGATCCAGGAAAGTAGCTCTCGCGGGCTGAAGAAACCGAAGATACCCCAGCCGAGCTTAATGCCCCACGTGATCAGGTCGTGCAATGAAAGCCAGTCAGGCACCATGCATCGATGATGCCACCAATGCTAGGAAATGCAAGTGTTTGATGCGCAGCCGTGGCCCCTCAGGCCGAGGTGGTTTCCAGCGTGGCATATCCCTGACGCAGCAGCCCATAGACCAGATCGGTGGACGCAGCCATGCTCGTTGCCATGCTAATCACTACAGCCAGGTTTTTTAATGAAAGCTCTATGGGAATCACAGCGATGGCGATGATCGCTACCACTTTCACCCCGGCATACCATAGCATCCAGCGACGCATCGCGGGCTGTAACGGCATAGCAGGGTCCTTCAGCACCAGACGGCCCTTCGGCCGTGCCACCGTGAGCCGGTGGCGCAGGCACACCTGTAGAGTGGTCCAGGCAATGACCAGCTCTACACCAAACGCTACTAAAGAAAGCCACCCCGGGGCTCCGTGGTTTGGTCCCCTCTGTATTATCGCGCTTACCGTGCCGGATAGAAAAACAAAAAGTACGGTGAAGCCAAAAATGCGGAGGAACAATCCAAACGTCAGCCGTATGACGATCTGGTTTAAGGCGATACGCTCGGTGCGATTGTATGAAGGCATGGTTGACATTGTACACTCCTCAGATGTTGCCTCTGTCTTTAAAGACAAAGGGTTAAGAAAGGATGAGTATGAAGGGTCCGTGCGCGGAAAGCACGGGACGGATTAAGGATTATTTAATCGACAGCGCGCAGTATTAGCTTATGAAACAAGGTTTTACGCTGCTGGAACTTTCCGTGGTACTGGTGATCATCGGCTTGCTGGCCGGCGGCATCATGCTTGGGCAGGATCTTGTAAAACAAGCGGAACTTCGAGATGCCATGTCGGATTATGAGCGTTTTCTCACCGCGCGGCAGGCCTTCGAGGAGAAGTATAACGCTCGGGCAGGAGACATGCGCAATGCCACCCAATATTGGGGCCGCCAAATGAATGCCGCGCATTGCATCACAAATACCGGAGCCGCCGTGAATACCAACACCGGGGTGTGCGATGGCAATGGAGATGGGCTGGTCTGGCCCGCTGCTGGCGCGGCAAACCAGAGCGGCGAGGTGTTCCAATTCTGGCGCCATCTACAAATGGCGAACATGGTGGAAGGGACCTATACAGGATTAAGCGGCAGTGTAAACGGAGCGGATTACGCTTTTGGCGAAAACTCTCCGGTTAGCAGCGTGGAAGGGGCCGGATGGGGGGCGAGCTACGTAAACAATGCAGATGGATCGAATACGCTGGTCTTTGTGGGTAACCATCTGAATGCGTTTGTTTTTGGCGGCGACGATATACCTATCCTGACAATGAAGCCTTGACCACTGATCAGGCCTTCCAATTAGATACCAAATACGATGACGGCCTTCCGGGAGCTGGGAAAGTCATGGCCTGGCCAGTAGCGAACGGATGCAACGACGCCGCTGATAACGCCAGCGCGAATGCTCAGTACGTACTGAGCAATTCGGGCATTGAATGCGCGTTATTTTTCCGGGAGTAGCGGCGCCTAAATCGCTTCTGCGCCGGAGATGATCTCGATCAGCTCTTTGGTAATCGCAGCCTGGCGGGAGCGGTTGTACTGCAGCGTCAGGCGGGAGATCATGTCGCCCGCGTTGCGGGTGGCGTTATCCATCGCCGTCATACGCGCGCCCTGCTCGGACGCCGCATTCTCCAGCAGCGCCTTGAAGATCTGCACGGCGAGGTTTTTCGGCAGCAGATCGGCGAGGATAGCTTCTTCTTCCGGCTCGTATTCATAGACGGCAGAGGCGGCGCCCGCGTCAGCGGACGCGTCCATCGCCAGCGGAATCAGTTGCTGGAAGGTGACCACCTGCGAGATGGCGGAGCGGAAATGGTTATAGACGATGGTGCACACATCGCAGCGTTCCTGATCGAATGTCTGCAGAATGCGCTTGGCGAGCTCGTCGGCGGTGGCAAAATCCGGGCGGGTACGATACAGGCTGCTCACCCGCTCCACAATTTTGCTTTTATGCTGCAGCGCCAGCTGCTCATAGGCTTTGCGGCCCACGCAGAACAGCTTCACGGTTTTGCCACGCGCTTCCAGATCGGCGATCTGACGACGGGCGGCGCGCACGATGGAGCTGTTGAACGCCCCGCACAGACCGCGATCCGAGGTGGCCACCACGAGCAGGTGTACGTCGTCTTTACCGGTTCCACCGAGTAGCACGGGTAGATTGGCCCCTTCCGTCACGTTCGCCGTCAAGGCGCGCACCATCGCTTCCATGCGCTCCGCATAGGGGCGTGCCGCTTCCGCATGCTCTTTGGCACGGCGCAGCTTCGCCGCCGCGACCATCTTCATGGCCTTGGTGATCTTCTGCGTCGATTTGACGCTTTTGATCCGGTTCTTGAGATCCTTCAGCGAGGCCATGGGAGACTACCTTACGCGGCGAAACGCTTCTGTACGGATTCGATGGCGGCTTTCAGCTTCTCTTCCGTTTCCGGCTTGAGCTGCTTGTCAGCGCGGATAGCATCCAGCACCGTTTTGGAGCCACGGAGATCCTGCAGCAGGGCGTCTTCGAAGGCGCGCATCTCGGAGGTTTTCACCTTGTCGAGATAGCCTTTTACACCCGCGTAAATCACGCACACCTGCTCTTCCACAAGCAATGGCGAGTATTGCGGCTGTTTCAGCAGCTCGGTGAGGCGCTGACCGCGGGCGAGCAGCTTCTGCGTCGCGGCGTCGAGGTCGGAGCCGAACTGGGCGAAGGCTTCCATCTCGCGGAACTGGGCCAGCTCCAGCTTAATGGTGCCGGCGACCTGTTTCATGGCTTTGATCTGCGCGGCGGAACCCACGCGGGATACCGACAGACCAACGTTCACCGCCGGGCGTACGCCTTTATAGAACAGTTCGGTCTCCAGGAAGATCTGGCCGTCAGTGATAGAGATCACGTTGGTCGGAATGTAAGCGGAGACGTCCCCGGCCTGCGTCTCGATCACCGGCAGGGCGGTCAGCGAGCCCGCGCCCATGGCATCCGACATTTTCGCCGCGCGCTCAAGCAGGCGGGAGTGAATGAAGAAGACGTCCCCGGGGTAGGCTTCGCGTCCGGGCGGGCGGCGCAGCAGAAGGGACATCTGGCGGTAGGCGACGGCCTGCTTGGAGAGATCGTCATAGACAATCACCGCATGCATACCGTTGTCGCGGAAATACTCACCCATTGCGCAGCCGGTGTAGGGTGCGAGGAATTGCAGCGGGGCGGGCTCGGAGGCGGTGGCAGCCACCACGATGGAATATTCCATCGCGCCGCGCTCCTCGAGGTTTTTCACTACCTGCGCTACGGTGGAGCGCTTCTGGCCGACGCACACATAAATGCAGAACAGTTTGTCTTTGTCATCCTTCGCGTTTTTGTTCGTCTCGCGCTGGTTGAGGAAGGTGTCGATGGCGATGGCCGTCTTACCAGTCTGGCGGTCACCGATGATCAACTCGCGCTGCCCACGTCCGATCGGAATCAGCGCGTCGATGGACTTAATGCCCGTCTGCACTGGCTCATGCACCGACTTACGGGCGATGATGCCCGGCGCTTTGACTTCCACGCGGGTGCGGGTGACATCTTTCAGCGGGCCTTTGCCGTCGATCGGGTTACCGAGGCCATCAACCACGCGGCCAAGCAGGCCCTTGCCGACGGGTACGTCCACGATGGAGCCGGTCCGCTTCACCACGTCGCCTTCTTTTACCTGGCGGTCGTCGCCGAAGATCACCACGCCGACGGAATCGGCTTCCAGATTCAGCGCCATGCCTTTGAGGCCCGCCGGGAATTCAACCATCTCACCAGCCATGATGTTATCGAGGCCGTAAATGGTGGCAATCCCGTCACCGACAGAGACCACCTGACCGGTCTCAGCCAGTTTTGTCTCGTCAGCGAGACCGGCGATTTGTGCCTTGATGAGGTTGGAAATTTCGGAAGCACGCAGTTCCATGTGCTGGACTCCTTGTGGGCTTTAAGCGGTGAATCGGGACGGTTGCAGAGCAAGCGCCATCTGGCGAAGTTTGCCTTGCAGGGAATAATCAAGCATGCGGGATCCCGCGCGGATCACCAAACCGGCGATCAACGACGGATCAATCGTTACGTTTGGTACCACCGTTTTACCGGTAGCTTTGGCCAGTGAATCCGCCAGCTGCTTTTGTTGGGCAGCGGATAGCGTCTTGGCGCTGGTGATCTGCACATGGAGTTCGTTACGCTCCTCCGCCAGTTTCTCATTGAACAGGCGGGACATGACCGGCAGCGCATCGAGGCGTCCATTCAGCGCCACGCGCTCCACAAAGCGCTGAGTAAGGTCGGAAGCTTTCGCGCTTTTCAAGATACCGACAACGGTTTCCGCTTTTGCTGCCGGGGCGATGGTGGGGTCAGCGATCAGGCGGCCGAATTCCGCCGAGGCGCCGGAAAGCTCCGCCAACTGGGCCAACTCCTGCGCGATGGTATCCAGCGCATTGGCTTCCCGCGCCAACGCAAACAACGCGGCGACGTAAGGCTCAGCGACTGTGGTCTGTGCGGTGGATGAAGATGCCACGAAAATGCTCGTCAGTAGAGTAGGGTATCTTTTAGCGCGCGCAACTTAGGAAAAAACCACCCGCAACGCAAGCGGATTTATACGAGTCTTGGTGGGGAGCGGATAATCTTTCGCAGTCGTCATAAAAACGTCATTCAAGTGAATTAGATAACACGTGACCTAAAGTGAGGCGAAGGAAGTGGTTACGAGACGGGAATTAATGAAAGGGTTTTTGGCAGCCGCAGCCGCACGCGCTCCCGGCCCGAAGCAAACCCAAGGCGCAGCCGCAGCCATCACCCCACCCGTGGCCATGCCCCCTCCCATGCCCCCTAAATCTCCTAAATTGCTTAAGGCATTGTTTGACGCAGCAGAAGGTCTGCCTAATTTTAACCCACCGGCAGCAGCCGACCAGAAATTGGCCCTCACGGATTGGGATTTTACCGGCGCTGCGCAAGAATTAGCAAAAAGTCCAGGATCCTTGGCCCATGAGTGGTCTGCCGTATTTACAGACGCCAAATATTTGGGAGAACTGATTGACTGGATAAGGGATTTTGCAGCTAAACACCCTGATTTTGATTTTCGCTGGTTAAGCTCCATCGGTGATGATGGAACAGCGAGCTATTCGATTGATATGGATGCGCTTGTCAGGGCCAATAAAGGTAAAGAGAAGTACGTAGTCCGTGCGGGTGAAGGAGCACCAGAAAAGGGAAAATTATCAGAACAAGAGGTTTTTGAAACCAATCTGAGGTATTTCGCAGACAAACTGCAACGTTTGCCGGGGCTAAGGGAATGCACTACGCTGGAGGAAGCGGCGGCTTATTTAGAAAGCCTTCTACCACATTATTTTGATCCCAGATTTTTGCCCCCCCTGACCGTTACACCAGAAGAAAGAATCTTCATGGGGAGTGAACCCCTTTCGGAGGGCATCGGGCCCGCTTTTAGAGCGTTTCTGAACAATCCCCCTGAATATTTGCGTGAGAGCCTAAGCCGGATTACCGGGCACCCTTCTTTTCAACATGTGCTTTCTCAGGGGGGCGCTTCACCAAGCGGTGTGGAGGGAGGGGAAGGCACCGGATCATTGATGCAAAGAGCTGCTAAAGCCGCTGTGGAAAGGGCGGTGTTAGCCGTTGCAGAAGAAAAGATTGGGGGTTTACCAGAAGACCTGAAATTAGCGGGCCCTGAACCTGGTGCGCGGGTCCCAGCAGTCACAGGGCCTCACGCCGTTGCGCCGACCCCAACCATCGAAGGTCCTAAAGGAAGCTATACGGGTCCACATCTAGACGGACCGCTACATTTGCCGGAAGGGCCGAAAGAGAAACCCACTCGGTGATCAGCTTCTGCAAGTGCACCTGCTTGCCGGACTGCACCAGCAGGCGGTGGCGGAAGCGGTTACGCAATTTGTAGAGTGGGGCCGGGGCCGGGCCAAACACCATGACGCCTTCCGCGGATGGCGCGGTCTGGCCAAGCCGCCGGGCGGCTTTGCTGGCGGCCTCCTCGCTGGTGGAATCAACGATGATCGCGGCAAGGCGTCCGTACGGCGGCAGACCGGCGAGGCGGCGCGCCTGTTTCTCCAGTGCAAGAAATCCCTGCCTGTCCCCGCGGATGAGCGCCTGCATCACCGGATGGTTTGGCTGGTGGGTCTGCAGTAGCACCCGCCCGCTGACCTCGGCGCGGCCGGCGCGCCCGGCGAGTTGGTGCAGCAATTGCCAGGTGCGCTCCGCCGCGCGCAGGTCGCCGCCTGCCAGTCCGAGATCCCCATCGACGATGCCCACCAGCGCGAGGCCGGGAAAGTGATGCCCCTTCGCCAGCAGTTGTGTGCCGATGATGATATCCACCTCACCCCGCTCAATCTGGTGAATCGCCCGAGAGATATCGCTCGGGGTCTGCATCGTTTCGCTGGAAAGGGTTAGCAGACGCACTCCGGGGAAGAGGTCAAGCACCTCCTCCTCCAGCCGCTCGATGCCAGGGCCGCAGGCGGCGAGGTGGTCGGGATCATGGCAGGAGGGGCATTGTGCCGGAGCCGGCTCATGATACCCGCAATGATGGCACTGAAGCTCATGGTGCCGCTTGTGCCAGACCAGCCAGCTGGTGCATTGCGGGCAGGCAAAGCGATGCCCACAGGTGCGGCAGAGCAGCAGTGGCGCATAGCCCCGACGGTTCAGAAACAGCAGCGACTGGTGGCCATGGCGCAGCGTATCAGCGATGGCATCTTTCAGTGTTTCGGACAGCCAGCGCGTCGCGGGAAGTTTTTCGGCGCGCATATCCACCGGGTGCACCTCCGGCAGCGGCGCGTCATGGTGGCGGGTGTGCAACTCGACGAGGCCGTACTTGCCCTCCTCCGCATTGATCAGACTCTCCAGCGACGGCGTAGCGGAGACCAGTACGATCGGTAGCTGCTCATGGCGGGCGCGCACCACCGCCATGTCGCGCCCGTGGTAAATCACCCCCTCTTCCTGCTTGTACGAGCCATCATGCTCCTCATCCACCACGATCAGCCCAAGATCGCGGTAGGGTAAAAACAACGCCGAGCGTGCGCCAACCACCAGCCGGACCTCGCCGCTCGCCACGCCGCGCCAGGTGCGCTTACGCGATCCCTCGGCGATGGCGGAATGCCACACATGCGGCGCCACGCCGAAGCGCCGCTCAAAGCGTTCCATCCATTGCACCGAGAGTGCAATCTCCGGCAGCAGCACCAGCACCTGCTTGCCTTCGCGCAGCGCGGCTTCCACCGCTTCAAAATACACTTCTGTTTTGCCAGATCCGGTCACCCCATCAAGGAGGGTGACGGAAAAACCACCCCCTACGCGTCCGCTGATCTGCGCCGCCGCTTGCTGCTGAGCCGGGGTTAAATCCAACGCATCAGGGCGCAAGGCCATGGGCGCTGGATCCATCGCCGGGCGCTCTTCTTTCATCAGCAAACCCGCTTTTGCCATGGCATTCAGCACGGCGCGGCTGGCCCCAGATGCTTTTTCCAGCGCGTCTGCGCGCAGGGTGGCATCGCCCAGCGCCTCTAATACCCGCAAGCGCTGGGGGGTGATCTTTGCAAGACTCCCCGCGCCTGCGGGGGGAGGGCTAGCGCGGAATACCGTCTCCATTTTCGGTGCGGTAAACGCCGCTGGAACGGATAGGGCCAGCTTCAGCACCATCCCCGGCGAGGTGCAAGTGTACCACGCCACCCAGTCGAGAAAGCCGCGCATGGCCTTGCTCATCGGCGGAATATCCGTATAGACGCCGAGAATGCATTTCAGCTTCTCCGCCGGGACATCCTCGCCGTCCAGCGACCACACGACGCCGACCAGTTCTTTGCCTTTTTTCCCCAATGGCACGAGTACATAACTTCCCTCTTCAACCTGCAGAGTGTCGGGCACGGCATAGGTGAAGGGCGCATCGAGCAGCAGCGGCAGCATAATCTGGACACGGCGCGGCGGAATCTTCACAATACTCATCTAGGATAGGTCAAACGAGGGGAGGCCATGACCACCGTAAAACCTTTTATGCGTTCGCGCCACGCCCTCGCGACGCTTGTCGTGCTTACTGCCATTGTTGGCTTGGTGTTATGGCTTGCCCCTTCCGGTTGGTTTGCTGCCTCTGGTAAGCTGCGGCCGCTAGGCGTGCCTGCCCATGCAGGCTTCGCAGAAAAATCCCAGCCCGCCCATTGGGTGGACTGTGTGTATAAGGGTGCCTCCTCCCAGCATAACTCCTATCATTGCCGCGTATATACGGAGGTGGGCGGTGGGCGTGTGGCTGAAGGCACCTACCTGCTGCGCCAGTACCGTTGGGATGCCGCGCAGCAAGCGCCGGTTTTCGAGCGTGCACCCCTGCCCTCCTGCCTCTCTTATTTGCTCGATGGCCCCGGCCCCGTGAAGTGCCTGTCCTACGAGTCATTTGATGGGGTGGGGATTTTTCTTTCTGGCGAACAGGTGCTCATCCCCCACGGAATGATTGACTATCCGTTGCCGGACGGGCATGGAAGGAAGCAACGTTACCAGCAGGGTGAACCGCTGGGTGATGCACAGACCTACTGATCCTTCATACGCATTTGCAGAGAGACGATTCATGAAATTCTTTGTCGACACCGCCGATACCAAGGAAATTGCTGAACTGGCGGCCACAGGCCTCTTGGATGGCGTGACCACCAACCCGTCACTGATTGCCAAATCGGGCCGCAAATTCCTGGAGGTGATCGAAGAAATTTGCGGGCTCGTCGAGGGTCCCGTGAGCGCGGAAGTCGCCGCGACAGACTACGAAGGCATGGTGCGCGAGGGCGAGGTGCTGTGCAAACTGGCTAAGAATGTGGCGATCAAAGTGCCGCTCACGTTGGATGGTTTGAAAGCCTGCCGCTACTTTGCCGACAAAGGCCGTGAAGTGAACGTGACACTGTGCTTTTCTGCGGCGCAGGCGATTCTGGCCGCCAAAGCGGGTGCGGCGTATGTGTCCCCGTTTGTGGGCCGCCTCGATGATATTGGTCAGGATGGGCTGGGGCTGATCGAGGAGATCGTGACGATCTATGACAATTACCAGAATTTCACCACGGAGGTGCTGGTGGCATCTATCCGCAACCCGATCCACATTACCGCATCTGCCAAGATGGGCGCGCATGTGGCGACCATCCCCCCATCGGTACTCAAGCAGTTGGTACACCACCCGTTGACCGATAAGGGGCTCGACGCATTCGTCAAGGATTGGGCCTCCACCGGCCAGACGATTGCTTGAGCGTAATGGCGGAAAAGGAACCCTCAGCGAAACCCTCCCGCATCAGTGAAGACGCGGTGCTTCGCTATCTCAAGGCGCATCCGGATTTTCTTGACCGCCATCCTGAATTATTGGAGCACCTGATACCGCCTGGGCAGCAGATGGGCGAGAAAGTCGCGGATTTCCAGCGCTTTGCCATTAAGAATCTACAGCAACGCGTCAAGAAAGCGGAGAGCCATTTTGTTAATGCGATCACATATGCGCGTGACAATCTCTCCGCGCAGGCACAGGTGCATGACGCCGTGTTGCGGATGTTGCATGCGCGTGGGTTGGAAGCGTTGCTCGAGACCCTCACGCAGGAATTGCTGAGCGTATTTGACGTGGATGTGATTCGGCTGGGGTTAGAGTCGGATATTGCCGATCTCTACGAGAGTTATCATCCTGAGCAGCATTATTCTGGCCTTGTGTTTATCGGGGCCGGCGCCACGGAGGTGTTTTTCGGAGACAAGCCTGTACTGCTCTTTGCCGATACGCAGGCGCAGGGCGGGTTTCTTATTGAGGAGCTTTTTCATAATTGTCAGCGGCTGGCGCTTTCTTGTGCCATGCTGCGTCTTACATTGCCGCGGTTGCAGCGCGATGCGGTGATTGGATTTGGCGTGCGCATGCCTGGGCGTTATGATGCGGCACAGGCGGTCGATTTGCTGAGTTTCCTTAGCAAAGTCATGGCCGAACGATTGGACACATGCCTATACGAAAACGGGGTGACGCTGTAACAGCACCACAGCTAATGGCTGCCACAGCAACCATGCTTGGGCCTTGGCGTACATACCTCGCGGATGTACGCCGCTATGCCCCTCATACCGTGGAGGCATATCTTGCCGACGCTCTGGATTTTCTGACTTTTTTACAAACGCATCAGGGTGAGCCTCTAACGCTGTCCTCTCTACGTGAGCTTACTTTGACCGATTATCGCGCGTGGGTGGCGGCGCGGGCGCGGCGTGGATTTTCCCCGAGTTCTACCCAGCGCGCCCTTTCAGCGCTACGCGCGTTTCATCGCTATTGGCAACGGCAAGGCGCCGCTGTCTCAACAGCCATATACGATCTATCTTTCCGTCAGAAAGCACCGCGCTTACCCAAAGCACTCCATGAACGCGAAGCGCAGCAAGCGCTTCAGGTTATTGCCGACTGGCGTCCAGACGCGTGGCAGGGCCTCCGTGATAAAGCCATTCTACTATTGCTTTATGGATGCGGACTAAGGATTAGCGAGGCTTTGTCGATTAATCAGGCAATTCTTGCCCATTCTGGTGAAGTGCTGAGGGTCATGGGGAAGCGGCGCAAAGAGCGCGAGTTGCCTCTGTTGCCGGTCGTGCGTCAGGCGATACAGGCCTATGCATCTGAATGTCCTTATCTTTCGGAACAGAAGCCCAAGGCTTCCCAGCCGTTATTCTATGGAGTGCGCGGGGGACGTCTACAGCCTGCCATCTTCCAGCGTCAGTTGCAAAGTCTACGCCAGGCATTTGATCTTCCAGAATATACGACCCCCCACGCGTTTCGACACAGTTTTGCAACGCATCTTCTGGGGGCAGGGGCATCCTTGCGAGATATTCAGGAATTGCTGGGCCATGCCAGTCTTTCTACCACTCAACGCTACACCCATATTGACGCCCAACGGTTACTGGACGTTTATGCCGCCGCTCACCCCAAGGCAGAAGAGGGATAGCTTACCTTGTGATCCGTTCAGGCGGCATCTTCGGTTTTTTCGAGGAGGCCGAAACGGTACCATGCAGGATCTTTAAGGCGGGCGAGAAAGGCCCGGTGTGCGGCACGCTCCTCGGCAGTAATATCAAAATAGCGTCGGGTGACATTTACATGACGCGAGGCGGCACTCGGCACCCCCGGTTCGAAGGCTACCTCCGCCCCCAGCGCCAGAAGGGTTTGTCGGCCACCTTGCAGTTCCAGATACACATCCGCCAGCAGCTCGGCATCAAGCAGTGCCCCATGCTTCGTACGGCGGGAGAGATCGATATTGAAGCGGCGGCAGAGCGCATCCAAGCTGGCGGGCTGGCCGGGGAACTTTTTGCGTGCCATGGTGACGGTGTCCACCGCACGCTCCATTGGCAACGGTTTTTTGCCGCAGCGCTCCAGTTCCATATTGATGAAGCCCATGTCGAACCCGGCATTGTGAATCACCAGCGGGCTATCGCCAATGAACTCCAGAAACGCGTTCACCACTTTGGAAAATATCGGCTTATCTCGCAAAAAATCATCCGACAGCCCATGCACCGCTTCGGCGGCCTTGGGGACGGCGCGTTCAGGATTAATATAGGCATGGAAAAACTGGTCGGTGCGGACATTGCCGCGCATCTCCACGCAGCCAATCTCCACAATACGGTCCCCGCCGAGGGGGTTCAGGCCGGTCGTTTCGGTATCGAACGCAATCTCCCGCAGCATAGACTAGACAGCGGCCTCAATCATGATTTCTACGTCATAGCCCTGCCCGGCCAGCCGCGATTCCACCGTGGCCCGTGCCGGGGTCTGGCCCGGCACTACCCAGGCATCCCATGCGCGGTTCATCTCCGCAAATTGCCCCATATCGGACAACCAGATATTGGCTTTCAGGATGCGGGATTTATTGCTTCCAGCCCGCGCCAGAAGATCATCAATCTGCGCCAGAATATCTTGGGTTTGCTCGTAAACGGGTCTCCCGACAGTGGTATCCGCTACCATGCCGGAGGCATAAAGTACGCCGTTATAAATGACCGCCTCACTCATGCGAGGACCGGGATCAATCCGGATTAAATCGCTCATGAAACCTCCTGTGGTTGCGGCTCAGATACTGCCATGAGGATGAAAAAAATCCTAGTTCGATTAGTGCAGACCAAGCTGGTGTATGACCTGATATACCTGCTGCCATGATGCTGCTTTGCCAAGCCCTGTGTGTATTTCTACATCCGCACGCTTGCGTTTCTCATGCGTTGGCATCTGACGCGCGAGAATTTGCTGATATTTTTCTTCGTGCATGCGGGGGCGTGCAAATGCGCGTTGCCGTTGTAGCCATGCGGGACAGGACGTCATGATCACCAGATCAAAACGGGCTTCGCTGCCGGTTTCAAACAGAAGCGGAATCTCGGCCACAAAGGCCGGCCTACCCATCCGGCGTAGCCTTTGCTCGAAGGCTCGCTCTTCCTGCCGCACGGCCGGATGCAGGATCGCTTCCAAGGTGGCAAGGGCCTCGGCCTCGTGAAAAACCCGTGCTCCCAGCAGCCCTCGATCAATCTGGCCATCGCGTATCGCCTCGGGAAAGCAGGCGATGACCCTTTCGCGCACAGGGCCTGGACGCTGCAGCAGGGTATGCACCGCAGCATCAGCATCATAGACAGGGAGTCCGCAGGCAGCAAACTGGCGTGCAACCGTGCTTTTTCCGGTGGCGATACTGCCAGTGAGGGCAATACGGATCACGCCGCGTCCTCACGTGCGTGCATCACCCGACGACGTAGTGTCTCGCTGATTTCTGGCTGAACGCCAAACCACGCGGCAAATGCTTCGGCGGCTTGACCGAGCAGCATTCCCAGACCATCGACGGCCACCAGCCCCCTCACCCGTGCCTCGGCAAGCAAGGGCGTTTCCAAAGGCGCATACACAATATCACTCACAATCCCTCCAACCGGCATGGATTCCAGCGTCACAGGTAGTGGTGCATGCCCTGTCATGCCCAGTGAAGTGGTGTTGATCAGCACGCGCGCGTGTTGGACGGCCATATGTCGTTTTTCCCACGGCAGCGCATGAAGCGAGGCGTGCCCGCTCAACGGTTGCATATGGTTAATCAGCGCATGCGCTTTCTCATCACTGCGATTGCACACGGTAATCCGCCCGGCTCCGGCGCCCAGCATGGCGGCCACAATCGCTCGCGCGCCGCCACCGGCACCGAGCACTAGAACATCTTCCAGGCCCGCGCAGAGCGCCGTATCGGTTACGCTGTCACGCAAGTGGCGTAGATAGCCCGTCCCGTCGGTATTTACGCCATGCCAGCGCCCCTGTGTGATGATCACCGTATTGACCGCGCCAATGGCCTGCGCTGCGGGATCGATGCTATCAAGATGGGGAAGAATCTCAGATTTGTAGGGGACCGTGACATTAAACCCCCGCATATCGAGGCTGCGGATGGCCTGCAACGCCGCATGGAAATCTCCTGGCGCATGGCGCAGCGGGATGTAAGCCGCATCCAGAGCCAGTTCCGTGAACCAGTGCTCATGAATCACCGGGGACAGCGAGTGTGTGACCGGCTGGCCCAAAATACCTACCAGCTGCGCCTTACCCGTTCTGGCCGCCATGGCGTACCCGCTTTTCGTAATGCTTCTGGTAATACTGGATGATGGTTGCTGACGTTTCTTCCACGGAACGACGCGTCACATCGATGACCGGCCAATGATGCTTAGCAAAAATCTTCCGGGATTCGACGACTTCCGCGCGGATCTGTTCAAGATCCACATAGTTGGTTTCCCCCTTGCCCGTTAGTGACTGCAAGCGCGTGGTGCGGATTTGCAAAAGTCGGTCCGGATCAATGGTCAAGCCGACGACTAACGGACGCTTGAGCTGCCCGAGCCCATCGGGCAGCGGCACCCCGCCGACAAACGGGACGTTTGCTGCTTTGTAGCCGCGATAAGCGAGATAGACGCAGGTTGGCGATTTAGACGTGCGCGAGACCCCGACCAGTACCACGTCGGCTTCTTCAAGTTCCCACGTGGCTTGCCCATCATCGTGCGCCAAGGCAAAATTTATCGCTTCTACGCGTGAGAAATAATCCTCGTTCAGCTCATGCTGTTTGCCCGGTTGCGAAATCGTCTGTACCCCGAGGAACGCAGTAAGCTCAGAGATTACCCGCGCAAGTACGGGCACGCAGGGCAGATTATGCTGATGGCAGTGCTGCTTGAGGATATCTCGCAATTCCTTATCCACCAACGTGAACAATACCACACCGGGATTTTCTGTGATTCCAGCAAGGACTTTTTTCATTTGGTTGGGGGTGCGCACAAGCGACCAGATATGCTCATCCGGCTCGATATTTTCAAACTGTGCCAGCGAAGCACGCGCCACGCTGCTCACTGTCTCTCCGGTGGAATCCGAGACAAGGTGGATATGAAAGCGGCGTTGCTGGGCGCTAAGTTGGCTAAGCGCCGCCGCCAAGGCGTCGGAGGATGTCATCGAGCTGGCTGAGAGAATCGTAAGAGATGACGATTTGGCCATGCTGGCCTTCATCGTTGATGCTAACGTTAAGGCCGAGATTTTCGGAAAGTGTTTCCTCAAGAGCAAGAATGTCGGGGTCTTTGGCCCGGTTGCCCGGCGCCGTGCGCGCCGCTCCTGCGCGTTTTTCGCTTGCTTTGCTCTGCGCAGCGGGTAACCCGTTACGGCAGAGATTCTCGGTCTGGCGAACATTCAGGCCACGCTTGACCACTTCATCGGCCAAGGCTTCCGGATTCTGGGCATTGAGAAGCGCACGTGCGTGGCCCATGGTGAGCTTATCATCATCCAGATACGCTTTGATTTTATCTGGCAGGCTCAGCAAACGGAGCAGGTTGGCCACGTGGCTGCGGCTTTTACCCACGGTTCCGGCTAACTCTTCTTGGGTGTAACTGAATTCATCGATCAGACGTTGATAGCCTGAGGCTTCTTCGAGCGGGGTGAGATCTTGGCGCTGTATGTTTTCAATCAGTGCCAGCTCAAGGGCCTGCTGGTCGCCGATTTCCTTGATGATTACCGGAACCTGTTCCAGTCCCGCGAGGCGAGCGGCCCGCCAGCGCCGCTCCCCGGCGATGATTTCGTACGTGTCTTCCCCGTCGGTCCGGCGCACCAGAATGGGCTGCATGATGCCGTTTTTACGGATTGATTCAGCTAACTCCTGTAGGTATTGATCGCTGAATCGATGACGCGGCTGGTATTTGCCAGAGATCAGCTTTTCCACCGGCAGGCTATGCGAGCCTCCCGCAGTACCTGTTTGCGGTGCATCATCCATGGTGGCGCTGTAATCTTCCGACATCAGTGCGGAAAGGCCCTTGCCCAGGCCTTTTTTTGGTGCATTGGACATGGCAGAACCCTTTGCGTAAACGGCTGATTACTTATGCCGCAGTTTGGGCGCGCGCGTCAATCCTGATATCTTCTTTGCGAATCAACTCGCGTGCGAGGCGCAAATAGGCCTGTGAGCCACGGCAATTGATATCGTAGACAATGGCTGGTTTACCGAACGATGGCGCTTCTGACATACGGACATTGCGCGGAATCACGGTTTTGCATACCTGCTCACCAAGTACGCTACGCACGTCGTTTTCAACATGCTCAGTCAGACGGTTGCGTTTGTCGTACATGGTGAGGACAATGCCAAGAATATCCAGCGTTGGGTTTAACTTACGCTTGATGAGCTGAATGGTTTTCAGCAGATGACTTAGGCCTTCAAGCGCATAAAATTCGCATTGTAATGGAATAAATACCGATTGTGCCGCAACAAGCGCATTCATGGTAACGAGGCCAAGGGAGGGGGGGCAATCAATCAAAACATAGTCATACTCAAGCGCTTCCTGAGTGAGTGCCGTTTTAAGGCGCTGCTCACGGCCTTCCATGTTGACCAGCTCAATCTCTGCGCCGGAGAGATCAATATTGGAGGGGATGACATCCAAACGAGGGATATCCGTTGCCTGTTTCGTCTGCGAAACGGTTTTTCCCCCGATGAACAGATCATAGGAGGTGACCTTGCGAAGAGCGTTATCAATCCCCAGACCAGTGCTGGCATTTCCCTGTGGGTCAAGATCGATAATCAAGGTGCGCTGGCCTATCGCGGCTAAGGCAGTGGCTAAATTAACCGCGGTGGTGGTTTTCCCCACTCCGCCTTTTTGATTCACGATCGCAATGATACGGGTCATACTTCACGCTGTACATGAGAGAGTTGCAGGATGACGGAGCCGGGGTGGACAGGATTTGGATGAACCAACACGTCGTAGGACCAGCCCCTTACGCCTTCTAATTCTGTAATGTAATTTTCTCCTTTAGGGAAGAGGCAAAAGCTACTGGTATGTAAAAATGGAGCGGCGAGCTCTAGTAATAGATGAAGTGGCGCCAGCGCACGGGCAGTAACGACGTCAGCGGTCAGTTTCTGCACCGCCTCGGCACGCGCGGCGAGAACCGTGGCGGGGGTATGGGTCATACGTGCCGCCTCTCTAAGAAAAGCAGCTTTTCTTCTATCTGATTCAATAAGATAGACATCTAAGCCTGAGGCAATTGCAAGGACGAGGCCCGGGAAGCCTGCCCCACTACCCAAATCAACCAAGGTTGCGGGCGGTGAGGGAAGGTACGGTAAGAGGGTGAGGGCATCTTCGGTGTGGCGACGAAACCCATCCTCAGTGGTGGAGGGGCCAACCAAGTTGATGCGGCTATTCCATTCCCGGACCAATGAAAGGTGGGTTTGGAGTCGAGCTAATGTTTCACGTGAAACAGACGGGCTAAGGGTCACACTACGCAACTTCTTGTCGTTGACGAAGATAAGAGAGTAATGCCACTAGCGCCGCTGGCGTCACGCCTGGTACACGCGAGGCTGCCCCAAAGGTCTGTGGTTTAGCAAGGCTCAATTTTTCCTTCATTTCATTAGAAAGCGAAGGGACGGATGCGTAATCCAGATTCTCGGGTAATACGAGATGTTCGTCTTTTAAAAACCGCTCAATGTCGATGGCCTGCCGTTCGATATAGCCCCGATACTTAGCGTCAATCGTTAAGGCTTCGCGTGCTTTGGGTGTCGCGTCTTGCCATGTGGGAACGAGGGCGCCCATCGTGGCGGTGTCGACTTGTTCATATCCAAGAAGTTCAAACGCTGATCGACGTACTCCATCTTGATTCAAATGAACACCATGGTGTGTCAGCATCGGGGGTGTAAAATAACTCTGTTCTAGCTGTCGCCGTAAGGTTGCGTATGCTGATTGATAGAAGGAGTACGCCTCCCATCGTCGGTCATGTACCAAACCGCATGCATGCCCTCGCGCCGTTAAACGACGGTCAGCATTATCCGCGCGAATGGATAGTCGATATTCCGAACGGGATGTGAACATGCGATAGGGTTCTGGTGCGCCATGAAGGGTAAGATCGTCGATCATCACACCGATCAACGCCTCGGCGCGCGTTAGTGTGAAGCGATCACCGTGTTGCCGTAGCGCTGCATTTGTCCCTGCAATGAGCCCCTGACCTGCCGCCTCCTCATAGCCGGTGGTGCCATTGATTTGCCCCGCTAAAAAGAGGCCGCGAAGCTTTTTTGTCTCCAGGGTGGGATAAAGTTCGCGCGGATCAACATAGTCATACTCAACGGCATAGGCAGGGCGGAGAATAACTGCCTCTTCGAGGCCTGGTATGGAGTGGATAATTTTGCGTTGAATGGCCTCTCCAAAAGAAGTGGATATACCATTGGGATAGACGGTATCGTCATCCAGACCCTCGGGTTCTAAGAAAATCTGGTGCGAGTTTTTGTCGGCGAAACGAACAATTTTATCTTCGACCGACGGGCAATAGCGTGGCCCGCGTCCCTGAATCTTGCCGCCATACAGGGGATTTTCATGCAAATGGTCGCGGATAATCGCGTGGGTTGCTTCGGTGGTACGGGTGATGGCGCACTGTATTTGAGGTAGCGTGATGGCATCGGTTAGCGATGAGAAGGGTTCCGGATGCTCATCGCCCGGTTGTTTCTCAAGTATCTCCCACCGTATGGTGCGCCCATCCAAACGCGGGGGGGTGCCCGTTTTTAGACGCCCTAAACGAAACCCAAGTGAGAGGAGAGAAGGGGACAGTCCGCGCGATGGCGCTTCACCAAGCCTCCCGGCAGCGCGCTGCTCATGACCAATATGGATCATGCCGTTAAGGAATGTACCCGATGTCAGGACCACCGACGGGGAATGGTATACGCTCTTCTTACCACGAACACCTTTCATTTCACCATTCTCATGTAGTAGCTCTAGGGCCTCATCAGAGAGAAGTGTTAGATTCTTGTATTCAGCGAGTATGCGCTGGACGGCATCGCGATACAAACGGCGATCGGCTTGTGCCCGTGGGCCCCAGACGGCTGGACCTTTAGACCGGTTAAGCATCTTATAGTGAATGCCTGCTTGGTCGATGGCGCGTCCCATCACACCGTCTAGCGCGTCCACTTCTTTTACCAGGGTTCCTTTACCAACCCCCCCAATTGCAGGGTTGCAGGACATTTCTCCAATTTTTGACACATCCATCGTCATCAGTGCGGTTCGTGCACCGACGCGCGCCGCCGCCGCCGCCGCCTCCGTGCCCGCGTGTCCCCCGCCGATCACAATAACATCAAAATCCTGTTCCATACTGTTCCACGTGAAACATTACTTTCCCAAGCAGAAAGCACTAAACACCACATCTAGTATGTCATCTACACCTACTACGCCAATGACGGTAGAGAGCGCCCGAATACTGAGTCGTATATCCTCTGCCTTTAAGGTCAGGTCATCTACCTCCGTTGCGCGCACGAGATGATGTTGCGCCAACACGAGTGCTTCCCGGTGCCTTGCTCGCGCAAGGAGTGCATCCTCACTGTCGCAAAAGTCGCACAACATACGAGATTTCAGTGCTTCAAGCAACGCAGGAATGCCCTCACCCGATCGGGCAGAAAGGGCTAACGGTGCCGGGCCTGTCCAGCCATCCAGTTGCTTCGGGGCCGGACCAGCCTCATCGGTTTTGGTCCATAGAACAAAGTCTCCGGGGCGCGCATCACTCCATAAGCTTTGTTGCGACGTGTGTTCCTGTGTCGGGTCAAACAGCCAAAGTCTAAGCTGTGCTTGCTCGGCATAGTGACGTGCTCGGCGTATGCCTTCTTGTTCGATGGTGTCTGTCGTGTCGCGTAAACCGGCGGTATCCGCCAGAAGCATCAAATGGCCTTCAAGATTAAGACGAACTTCCAGAACATCGCGTGTTGTGCCAGCCGCCGGCGTGACGATGGCAACATCCCGCTGAGCAAGTGCATTCAATAAGGACGATTTTCCTGCATTGGGCACCCCCAGTAGCACAACGCGGTAACCCTCACGCACGATTTCCCCGCGATGCGCATGCGCAAGCAGCGCGGCGATCTGCTGCCGGACGCTGCCAAGTTCCTCACTCCACACGTCCATTACATCTGCCTGCAAATCTTCATCGGGGAAATCAAGATACGCTTCGACATAGGCCAGTGTCTTGAGCAGCGAAGCTCGTAATTCCTCGCATCGCGTGGAGAGTGCGCCCTCCATCAGGCGGAGTGCTTGCCGACGCTGCGATTCGGTTTCGGCATCAATCAAATCCGCCAAGCCCTCCAGTTCCGTCAAATCCAGTTTGCGATGCTCAAATGCCCGGCGTGCAAATTCCCCCGGCTGCGCTAATCGCACATCAGGAAGCGCCGTTAACGCATCCAGAAGCGCAGAAACCACGGCGTGGCTACCATGGACCTGAAACTCGACAACATCCTCTCCAGTAAAGCTTTGCGGGCCGGGGAAAAAGAGCACCAGTCCCTGATCTAACAGCTCGCCCGTTTGTGGATGATGTAGTCGCCGTAAACTGGCCAGCCGGGCCGTTGGTCTCATGCTTCCGCATAGCGCATCCAACGCACGCGTGGCCTGCGGGCCGGAAAGCCGCAGCACGGCAACGCCCGCCCGCCCAGAAGCAGTCGCAGGGGCGACGATGGTCTCTCGGGAATCAGCTTGCATCGTGTTCACGGGCGCTTACATACTACCGCACGCCGAAAAACACAAACCTAGCGAGTCTGCCATGCCCTATGCCATCCGCGTCCATCAGCACGGTGGCCCTTCTGCGCTGCGCTGGGAGCCGGTGGAGGTGGCGGCGCCTGCAGGTGCTCAGGTCCGGCTGCGGCAGACTGCTGTCGGGTTGAATTTCATCGATACGTATCACCGCTCCGGGCTTTACCCGGTTCCCGGCCAGCCGTTTGTTCCGGGGCTGGAAGGGGCAGGGGTGGTTGAGGCCATCGGCCCGGCCGTCAAAAGCCTGAAGCCAGGAGATTCGGTGATGTATTGTAAGGGGCCGATCGGGGCCTATGCCACGCACCGCCTGATAGAGGAGGACGACCTGTTGCGCCTTCCGCAGGGCGTTGCACCCGAGCAGGCGGCGGCCTGCCTACTGCGCGGCTGCACGGCGTTTATGCTGTTACAGCGCACATTCGTGGTGCAGGCGGGGATGTCTGTGCTGGTGCATGCAGCGGCGGGAGGCGTGGGGGCACTGGTGGCGCAATGGGCGGCGCATCTGGGGGCACGGGTCATCGGCACGGTTGGACATGCCTCAAAAGCCTCGCTAGCGGCCTCTAATGGCTGCGAAACGGTACTGGTGCTACCGGAGGAGCCCGACTGGCCGGCGCGCGTGCGCACGCTGACCGACGGGCAGGGCTGTAATGTGGTCTATGATGGCGTCGGGAAAGATACGTTTACCGGCTCACTGGATAGTTTACGCCGCTTTGGCCTGATGGTGAGCTTTGGGCAGTCCTCCGGTCCGGTACCAGCGCTTGATCCGCTGGCGCTGATGCAGCGCGGCTCCTTGTTTCTCACGCGTCCGTCGCTGCGTGATTACATAGCCGAAACTATCGAGTATGGCACAGCCGCAGCGGCGTTTTTTGACCTGCTTTTACGGGGCGTGCTGAAGGTGCCCATCGGCCAAAGCTATTACCTCTCCGATGCGGCGACCGCCCATGCCGATCTCGAAGGCCGCCGAACCACCGGGGCCAGCGTGCTGATTGTTGATCCTCAATAAGGCTCCGCCTGCAGGATTTCAGCCGTTTTTATGCAGGTAGGCGGCGCGCAAAAGATCCTGGGTGTAGGGGTGCTTCGGGTGGTCGAACAGCGCTTCGGTTTCCCCCTGCTCCACGATGCGGCCCTGCCGCATGACGATGATGCGGTGAGCGATGGCGCGGATGACGCGTAAATCATGGCTGATAAACAGATAGCTCGTCCGTCGTCGCGCCTGCATTTCCTTCAGCAGCGCAATGATTTGGGCCTGCAGGGAAAGATCCAGCGCGGAAGTTGGCTCATCAAGCACCACCAGCTCTGGCTCCAGAATCATCGCACGGGCGATGTTAATGCGCTGGCGCTGGCCGCCGCTGAATTCATGCGGGTAGCGGTTGCGCATTTCCGCTTCCAGTCCGACCTCACGCAGGATGTCGATGACGCGGGTTTTGCGCTGTTTATGCGTCAGTAGCGGCTCATGCACCGATAAGCCCTCAGCGATAATCTCGCCAATGTTCATGCGCGGGTTCAGGCTGGCAAAAGGATCCTGGAAGACAAACTGCAGCTTGCGGCGCAGGGGACGCAGCTCACGGGTGTTAAGCGCACTGATCTCCGTGCCCTGATAGGCGATGGACCCTGTCGAGCGTATCAGCCGCAGCAGCGCCAGCCCTAGCGTGGTTTTACCGGAGCCGGATTCACCGACGATGCCCAGCGTCTCGCCCGGCTGCACGGCCAGATCGGTTGGCTCCAGCGCGACGGTCACAGCCGGTGGTTTCCACAGGCCCCGACGGCTGCTATAGCGTACGCTCACCTGCCGGGCGATGAGCGTGGGCGCGCCGCCCGCAGGCAGCGGAACGGCATGGCCGCTTGGCTCGCTCGCCAGCAAATGCTGGGTGTAGGGGTGCGCAGGCGTGGCAAACACCGCCGCGGTATCGCCGTGTTCAACGATTTCTCCGTAGCGCATGATGGCCACCCGGTCGGCGGCGTGGCGTACCAGCGTTAAATCATGCGTAATTAACAAGATGGCAAGGCCAAGGCGTTGCTGGAGGTCCTTGAGTAGCGCGATGATCTGCGCCTGCAGCGTCACATCGAGCGCGGTGGTGGGCTCATCGGCGATCAGCAGATGCGGATTATTGGCCAGCGCCATCGCAATCATGACCCGCTGGCGCTCCCCGCCACTCAACTCATGCGGGTAAGCGTGAAGGCGATTTCGCAGCTTGTCGAGCCCGACTAAGCCCAGCAATTCCTGCACGCGGGCTCGGATTTCAATTTCACGCAGCGGTTGATGAAAGCGGATCATTTCAGCGATCTGCTTGCCGATGGAATGTAGCGGATTGAGCGCCGACATCGGCTCCTGAAAAATCATCGCCATATCGTCGCCGCGCAGCTGGCGCAGTTCTTTTTCCGGCAAACCCAGCAGTTCGCGGCCGTTAAAGCGGATGCTGCCAGCGGGGTAGCTGACGCGCTGGCGGTCATGCAGCTGCATCAGGGAGAGGGCGGTCACCGACTTACCCGAGCCGGATTCGCCAACCAGCGCCAGCATCTCGCCCTTTTCAATGTGAAAGGATACGCCCTTAACCACGGGCTGCGTGCCCGTGAAGGCCACCTGTAGGTTTTCAACGGCTAGCAGGCTCATGCAGGCCCGCCTTTCACCGCCAAAGGCACCCCGCTGGCGCGTCCCTTGTAAGGATTCAGCGCGTCGCGCAGCCCTTCGCCGATGAAGATCATCAGCACCAGCAGGGCAGCCACCACCACGAATCCGGTGATACCCAGCCACGGAGCCAGCGGGTTGGTCTTGCCCTGCGCCAGCAATTCACCCAGCGACGGGGAGCCGGGTGGCAGGCCGAAGCCGAGGAAATCCAGCGAGGTAAGCGTGGTCACTGCCGCCGTCAGCTTGAACGGCAGGAAGGTCAGCGCCGCCACCAGCGCGTTAGGCAGCACGTGGCGCAGCATGATCACCCGCTCGCGCACGCCGAGCGCCCGAGCAGCCCGCACATAATCCAGGTTGCGGGCACGCAGGAATTCTGCGCGCACCACGCCGACCAGCGAGGTCCACGAAAACAGTAGCAACAGGCCCAGCAGCCACCAGAAATTCGGCTCCACGAAGCTGGCAAGAATGATGAGCATGAACAGCATCGGCAATCCCTGCCAGATTTCGATCAGCCGTTGCAGGGCGAGGTCCACCCATCCGCCGAAATAGCCCTGCACGGCGCCGGCCAGGATGCCAATGGCGCTGCTGCAAATGGTAAGGCTCAGCGCGAACAGGACGGAGAGCCGGAAGCCGTAAATCAGGCGGGCCAGCACATCGCGCCCCTGATCATCCACGCCGAGCAGGTTCACCTCGCTGGGCGGTGAGGGGGCGCGGTCGATGGCGAAATTGATGGTCTGATGGTCAAACGGCAGTGGCGGCATCACCATCCAACCCTCCGCGAGGATTTTCTCGACGATGTATGGGTCTTTGTAGTCTGCTTCGGTTTCGAAGTCGCCGCCGAAGGTGGTCTCGGGGTAATAGAACAATACCGGAAAGTAGAGTGTATCCCGGTAAGACAGCACGATGGGTTCGTCATTGGCAAGGAATTCCGCGGGCAACGATGCGCCGAAGAGCAGCAGGAAAATCCAGAATGACCAAAAGCCCCGTTTATGGGCTCTGAAGGCCTGAAGGCGCCTGCGGGTAACCGGAGAGAGCCTCATATTGTTTCGCCTCCCAGCGCGCAAATTTGGGGCCTTTTTGAAGGCCCGCTGACAGGCTGCACCTGTGCGTGCCTTTCCAGGCACAGCTGTTGCTTAAGGAACGCACTAAACATCACGCCTCTCAAAGTCGATGCGGGGATCGATGACGGTGTAGAGCAGGTCGCTGAGCAGGCTGAGCACCAGGCTGAGCAGCGTGAAGATAAACAGCGTGCCAAACATCACCGGGTAATCGCGGCTGACCGCGGATTCAAAGGCCAGGAGCCCTAGCCCGTCCAGTGAGAAAATAATCTCAATCAGCAACGCGCCGGTGAAAAATATCCGCATGAGCTGCATGGGGAACCCGGCAATGACAATCAGCATGGCATTACGGAACACATGGCCGTAAAGCACCCGGCGCGGCGTGAGGCCCTTGGCCCGCGCGGTAAGCACATAGAGCTTGTTCAGCTCGTCGAGGAAGGAGTTTTTGGTAAGCAGCGTCATGCTGGCAAACTCGCTGATGACCAGCGCGGTGAGGGGCAGGGTCAGGTGCCAGAGGTAATCTTTGATTTTGCCCCAGGTGGAGAGCTGGTCCCAATGATCCGAGGTCAGGCCACGCATGGGGAACCAGTCAAAATAGCTGCCTCCCGCGAATAAAATGATGAGCAGGATGCCAAACAGGAAGCTTGGAATGGCATACCCAATGAGGATGATCCAGCTCGTTGCGGCATCGAAACGGCTACCGTCCCGCATGGCTTTGGCAATGCCCAGCGGGATGGAAATCAGATACATCAGCAGCACTGTCCATAACCCGAGCGAGACAGAGACGGGCATTTTGTCGAGAATCAGATCGAGCACGGCGCGGTTACGGTAGAAACTCTCGCCGAAATCGAAATGCAGGTAGCTTTTCATCATCAGCAGGAAACGCTCATGGGCAGGCTTGTCGAAGCCAAACTGCTTTTTGATCTGCTCCAGCATCTCAGGATCAATCCCACGCGCGCTGCGCGACGCCTGCGAGGCATCCACCACGGCCGAGGTGTTCGCGGCCCCTTCATTCGCCCCTGCGCCGGTGAAACGTGCGGTCGCCCCTGCCGCAGCGGCGGCTGGATTGGTCAGTTTAAAGATCAGCTGATCCACCGGCCCGCCGGGTGCTGCCTGCACGATGACGAAATTGAGGATCATGATGCCAAGCAAAGTCGGAATCATCAGTAGCAGGCGGCGTAGGATATAGCTGATCATGCCCCACCTCCCTGCGCGCTGCGCTGCGCCTTGATGACCTCTGGCTTTACCCACCAGGTCCAGAAGCCAAGGTCGTATTCCGGGCGGTCTTTGGGCAGGCCGAACATATCCCAATACGCGGTGCGGAAATGCGAAATGCTCCAATGCGGGATAATCACATGCTGCCAGAGCAGCACGCGGTCCAGTGCCCGGGCGGCGGTCACGAGGTCCTCCAGCCGGTGGGCGCTGGCGATTTTATCCAGCAGCATGTCCACGACCGGCATTTTCAGCCCGGCCATGTTCTGGCCGCCATGCACGTCCGCCTGCTCGGACGACCAGTAGCTTTTCTGCTCGTTCCCGGGGAACAGCAGGCCCATGTTCCACCAGATGGAGACCACGTCGAAATCCTTCTGTTCCAGGCGCTTCTGGTATTGTGCCTCATCCACCTGGCGGTAGCGTGCATCAATGCCGAGGCGGCGTAGATTACGGATCATTGGCATGATGACGCGCTGGAAAGTGGTTTGGCTCATCATGAACTCCACGGACAGCGTTTCGCCAGTGGTTTCATGCACGCGCCAGCCATCCGGGCCGATGTGCCAGCCCGCGGCGTTCAGCAGCTTTTGGGCTTCTACCAGCCGCGGCCGGAGATTACCCGAACCATCGCTGACGGGCGGGGCATAAACCTGGCGGAAGGTTTCCTCGGGCAGCACGGCACGGTAGGGCTCCAGCAGGGCCAGTTCCTTTTCGTCCGGCAGGGCGGATGCGGCGAAGTCCGTGTTCTGGAAGAAGCTGTTATTGCGGTCATACGCCCCGTAGAACAGCGTGCGGTTCATCCACTCGAAATCCATCGTCATGCCGATGGCTTCGCGCACGCGGCGGTCCTGAAATTTGGGATGGCGCAGGTTGAAGACAAACGCCTGCATCCCGCGCGGAATCTTGTGCGTGGCCTCATATTTTTTCACACGGCCATCGCGGACGGCGGGGAAATCATAGGCGGTGGCCCAATTGCGGGCGATGTATTCCTCCCGCTCGTCATACTCATGCGCTTTAAACGCCTCCAGCGCCACGGTTTCGTCGCGATAGACGTCATAGCGCACGCGCTCGAAGTTAAAATGGCCGCGGCGGGTGGGCAGATCGTTTGCCCAGTAATTCTTCACGCGGGCATAGACGATGCGCCGCCCCGGATCGAGCGATTCAATGCGGTACGGCCCGCCACCCAGCGGTGGCTCGAGCGAGGTTTTGGAAAAGTCGCGTCCCGCGTAATATTTTTTGGGAAACAGTGGCATCCCCGCGGCGTAAAATGGCAGCTCACGATTCAGCGGGTCATCGAAGAAAAAACGCACCGTGCGCGGGCCTTCCGCCACCGCCCGCATCGGCTTATAGACCAGCTGATAGGGTGGCGAGCCCTTGCTTTGCAGGGTTTGCAGGGACCACACCACATCTTCGGCGGTAATGGGCGTGCCATCATGCCATTTCGCTTTTGGATTGAGCTTGAACACGGCCTGCGAGCGGTCCTCATAGAGATCAATGGACTCGGCGACCAGCGGGTAATACGTCTGCGGCTCATCCAGCGAGCGTACCATCAGGCTCTCGTAAAACATCTCCAGCAGGCCTGGCGCGGCGATGCCTTTGAGAATGAACGGATTCAGGCTGTCAAAGCCGCTGGGGGAATAGAGCTTTACCATCCCGCCTTTAGGCGCTTTGGGGTTTACATAATCAAACTGGCGGAAAAAGCGGGGATATTTCGGCTTACCAAAAAGCACCAATGCGTGCTGGGCATTGGGCACATGCGGGATGGCAGGGCCAAAACGCTCGGGGAGAAGCACGCCCCGTACCTCGTCTGGTTGCGCAGTCTCTGAGCTACCAGGAGAAGAAAAACAGAAAAAAAGAACTAGGAAAACAAGCGTTTTCCCTACCAATGTGTGTGCCATGCCTGACCTATAGGCAGTTTTATGCCATGCGGCAAGCACGCGCCCTTTAAGCCTTGGTCCACGGGCCGCTAGAGGCGGTGTGATCGCGCTTTAGTGCATCAAAGACACTCAAAGCCTGTGCCACCATGCCTCCAGCATCGGATGCATTCGCGGGCAGCAGTACGGTGGTGGATTCTTTGGCGAGCTTGCCAAATGCACTCACATACTGCTCGGCGACGCGCAGCGCGACAGCCTCTCCACCACCCTCTTGACGGATCGAAGCGGCAATCATCTCGATGCCTTTCGCTGTGGCTTCCGCCACCGCTAAAATGGCTTCTGCCTCCCCTTTGGCGCGGTTGACCTGATCGGTAAGCGAGGCTTCTGACTGTAAAACCACCTCCTGCTTCTTACCTTCTGCCATATTGATACGGGACTGGCGATCGGCTTCTGATTGCAGGATTTCCGCACGCTTCTGACGTTCGGCGGCGACTTGCAGTTCCATCGCTTTCAGCACGCTTTGCGGCGGCGAGATGTTCTTGATTTCATAGCGCATGCACTGGATGCCCCAGGTCTGAGCCGCGTCGTTGATGGCTTTGACAATGTTGGCATTCAGGCGCTCGCGTTCCTCGAACGATTCATCCAGCGTGAGCTTGCCGATTTCCGAGCGCATGGTGGTCTGGGCTAGCTGGGTGACCGCAAAAATAGGGTTGCTGACGCCATAGGAGGCCTGCACAGGATCAACAATGCGAATATAGATGACGCCATCAAGCACCAGCGACACGTTATCGCGCGTGATGGCCGTCTGCTCCATCACATCGTAGGCGTGCTCCTTCATCGAATGCTTGTAGGCCACGCGCTCTACAAAGGGTACCAGCAGATGAAGGCCTGCTGTTAAGGTACGGTCATAACGCCCCAGACTTTCAATGATCCACGCATTTTGCTGCGGAACGGTCTTGACACCCTTCCAGACGATCAACGCGACAATAAATCCAAAAATGGCAAAACCAAAACCCATGTTAAATCACCTCCTCAGGACGGCGTGCATCGCGGGGTCGCACCAGAAGGGTGTTGCCGCGCACTTTCGTAATTTCAACCACCGTATTCTCCTCAATACGGGTGGCATCGGCTACGGGGTCTATTTCTGCCAGCATGATGGTACCCGACCAGCGGGCGGATCCGCCTGAGCCGCGCACCAGTGGGCCGCCTGTGATGGTGGCAAGATCGCCCACCATGTTGCTGAACCCCTGGTTATCGCTTTTGGGCATGCGCCAGCGCTGCAACGGCTTCCACAAGAGCAGCGCCGAGAATGCGGTGAGACCAAACCAGACCGCAAATTGCAGGGTGATATCATCCGCACCGAGCAGGCCAGACTGCAAAAGTGTGCCCACGGCGATCCCAGCAATGCCGCCAAATAATAGGCCAATCCCCGGAGCGCCGAATACCTCCAAAGCAAGCAATAACGCTCCGGCCGTCAGCCAGAGATACCCAATCGGAAATGCAAATGCGCTCATCATATCTATGACTCATAAGGGAAAAGGCAGTGACTCGTAAATCAAAATCCAGATTTGAATGCGCCAGTTTACGTAGCATAACTACCACATCTAGTGAGGGAGATGGCTTGACAGCGCACCATCTCCATCGGTACAAATGCACGGGTTATTTGCCACGTGTAGAGAGGTTTTGCTATGTATTACAACATCCATGCCAAACGAAAGACGGTGAGTCTGACCATTAATGAGGACCTGCACGCCAAGGCAAAGCAGGCCGGACTGAATGAATCACGCCTTGCCGAGCAGGCCATTGCTGTGGCGCTGGAAGCACATATGGAAGCCGAGTTACATAAAACACTGTCCGCAGAAATTGAAGGTTACGCCGAATTTGCCGAACGCGAAGGCCGTTTTGCCGAAAAGTTGAGAGAGACCGATGGCGCAATTTGACGTCTATGACACGCCGGTGCTGACACTTCGTCAGCAATTCCCTTACATGGCGGTGCTGCAATCCGACCGCCTGCAGAAAGCCAGCGAGCGGATTGTCGCGCCGCTGGTGCCTGCTGCGGGAAGTCGCCTGCCGCGCGGCCTGCTGAACATTCCCGTCATGGTCGATGAAGGGCTGGGCAAGCGCGAGTACCTGCTCCTGCTCATGGCAATGACCACGGTCAGTGCAGATTCCCTCTCCCGCCCGGTGGCCAGCATCGCCCATGCACGCGATAGCATTACGCGCTCGCTGGAGCTTCTGCTGCTGCGCTAGGATGCGGTAATCCCTGATACAAAAAAGCCCGGCACGCTGGCCGGGCTTTTTTAATATGAAATGCAAGCCGTGCTTAGGGCGCCGGGGCCGCCTCAGGGGCAGCAGCGGCTTCACCCTCGCCTGCGGCGGCTGAATCCCCAGCCGGGGTCGCTTCCTCCGCGGCGGCAGGCGCCGGGGCCGCGGGTAACGGCAGCGGGCTGTCGCTGTTCTGGTTCAGCCAGGCGATCAGGTCGGCGCGCTGCTGATCATCCTTGATCCCGGCATAGGCCATTTTGGTGCCGGGGAGGTATTTCGCCGGTTTGGTAAGGAATTCGGACAGGCTCTGGAAATCCCAGGTGCCGCCCTTTTCAGCCAGGGCCTTGGAATAGGTAAATCCTGCTGCATGGGCCATTTTATTGCCGACAATCCCATAGAGATTCGGGCCGACCTTGTTCGGGCCGCCCTTCTCAAAGCTATGGCAGGTTAGGCAGGCTTTATGCACCGCTTCGCCTTTGGCTGGGTTGGCGCTGGCAAGAAACAGGGCAATATCCACCGGGCCGGTTTCAACAGGCGCCGTGGCCGCAACGCCCTCGTCCGCGCCTTCGATGACGTAGCCGCGCGCCTCTTCCGTACCATGGCCGCCGCCATGGTAGAGAATATCGGCGGTTTTACCTGCCACCATGGCAATCAGGCCAGCGAGCAGCACAGATGCGGCGATCTTATTCAACTCATACCCCTCAATATTGCGCAGTGGCGCGGTGAAAAAACGGTAGAGGCCGCACATCACGGACAGCGCAGTATCGCGTACCTGCACGAAGATCGACAGCATCATGGAAGCAATCTGTTTGAATAGGCTCATATGTCACGCTATGAAGAAAAAGATTCACGCAAACCTTGGCTCATCGGCGGCCAATTACACCCGTTCTATACTGAGGCCTGTTTTCCGATGCAATCAGTAAATCACACCCACCGTCTCCCTGCCGCTATTTGATTTTCCTATGCAACCCATCATCCTCATCCCCGCTCGCTTTGGCTCAACCCGTTTGCCCGGCAAGCCCTTGGCTGATCTGGGCGGCCAACCAATGATTGTTCGGGTTTGGGAGCGCGCAATGTCTTCCGGCGTTGGCCGTGTCGCTGTGGCTACCGACGATGCCCGCATCGCCGCCGCGGTACAGGCCGTGGGCGGCGAGGCCGTGATGACACAGCCGGATCATCCCAGCGGATCCGATCGGCTGTGGGAGGCGCTGCAGGTACTCGATCCTGAAGGGGCGCATGATGTGGTGATCAACGTACAGGGCGATGTACCGACCCTTCCCCCTGCGCTGGTGTCCAGCGTGGCGGAAGCATTGCACGCCGGAGGTACGGACATGGCCACGCTGGCGTGCGAGCTGCATCACGCGGCAGATCGCGATAACCCTGCGGTGGTGAAAGCGATTGTCAGCTGGAATGAACCCACGGCACGCATGGGGCGAGCACTTTATTTCACCCGCGCTACGGCGCCATCGGGCGAGGGGCCGCTCTATCATCATATCGGCATTTATGCCTATCGCCGTGCGGCGCTGGCGCGTTTCGTCAGCCTGCCGCCGAGCCCGCTGGAGCAGCGCGAAAAGCTCGAGCAGCTGCGCGCGCTGGAAGCCGGCATGAGCATCGCCGTGGCCCGTGTGGATGCGGAGCCGCCCGGCATTGATACCCCGGAACAACTTGACGCCATCAGGAGGCATTTTTCATGACCCATTACCCTCTCAACACCGCCGGCACACGCTATGACATCACCGGCGTCGGCAATGCCATTGTCGATGTGCTTGCCCGCGTCGATGATGCGTTTCTCGCCGAGCACAGCATGCCCAAAGGCGGCATGTCACTGATCGATGCGGACCGCGCGGAAGCGCTATATGCTGCACTGGGCCAGTGCACAGAATGCTCGGGCGGCTCGGTGGCCAACACCATTGCCGCGCTGGCTTCGCTCGGCGCACGCACGGCCTATATGGGCCGCGTACATGACGATGCGCTGGGCGCCATCTTCCGCCATGATATGCGCGGCAGCGGCGTCACCTTCGACGTCGCGCCGGCAACAGCAGGCCTGCCCACTGCGCGCTGCCTGATCTGCATCACGCCGGATGCGGAGCGCACCATGAACACCTTCCTTGGTGCCTGCACGGAATTCGCGCCGGAGGATGTGGATGAGTCGGTCGTCGCTGCCAGCGCGGTGCTTTATCTCGAAGGCTATCTGTGGGACCAGCCCGCTGCCAAGGAGGGCATCCGCAAAGCGATGCGTGCCGCGAAGGCCGCGGGGCGCACCACAGCCTTCACGCTCTCGGATACATTTTGCGTCGAGCGGCATCGGGAGGATTTTCGTCTGTTGCTGAAAGGCGACATCGATATTCTGTTTGCCAATGAGCATGAGGCCCGAGCCCTCGCCCTGCAGGAAAATCTGCAGGAGGCATCGATATGGATCGCGGCGCAGGTGCCATTGCTGGTGGTCACGCGTGGCGGTGAAGGCGCGGATGTGTGGCTGAACGGTCACTGCACGCACATCGCTGCGGAGCCCGTGCAACATGTCGTGGATCTGACCGGCGCCGGCGATTTGTTCGCTGCTGGGTTCCTCTATGGGCTAACGCAAGGCTGGAACCTCACCGAGGCCATGCATATGGGGCATCGTTGCGCAGGCGAAATCATTCAGCAGGTCGGTGCCCGGGCGCTGCAACCGCTAAACCGCCTTGTCGCCTAGCTCCACCCACGCCGCCTGCGGAAACTGGTTGCGAATCCAGGTCCATTGGCGCTTGGCGTAATGGCGCGTGTTTTGCTGACCTTGCGCGATGGCTTCGGCGCGCGACAGCCGTCCCTCCTGCCACGCGATCAGCTCCGGCACCCCGTGCGAGCGCATCACCGGCAGCGCCGGTGAGAGCCCGCGCGCGTGCAGTCGGGCCACCTCTTCCACGGCCCCCTGCGCCATCATCACCAGAAAACGGGCATCAATGCGTTTATAAAGTGCCTGCCGCTCTCGGCTGATGGCTAGCAGCTTATACTGGGCCTCCGGCAGCATAGGCGTGGCGGGATCGGCCTGCCAGTCGGCCAGCGAGCGGCCCGTCGCTTGCCACACTTCCGCCGCGCGCAGCAGGCGCTGCGTATCGCCCGGCTTCAGGCGGGCGGCCATCCGGGGATCCTGCGCCGTAAACCACGCATAAAACGCCGCGTTGCCTTCCGCCGCCATGCGGGCGCGCAAACCCTCACGCACGGACTCCGGCACGGGGGGAATTTCGGCCAGCCCTTGCATCAGCGCCTTGAGATACATCCCCGTGCCACCCACCAGCAGCGGGGGATGGCCCGCCGCCCACGCGTCACGGATAGCGTCCGCCGCCAGCGCCACCCAGCGCGCGACCGTGCACATATCGGCGCCATCCAGCACGCCGTAAAGCCGGTGCGGCACCCGCGCCTGCTCCTCGGCCGTGGGCTGCGCCGTGAGCACGGGCAGGTCAGCATAGAGCTGCATGGCATCGGCATTGATGATGACACCGCCCTGCTTTTCCGCTAGACCCAGCGCATAGGCTGACTTGCCGCTGCACGTTGGCCCGGTGATGATTGTAACGGTGTGTTGACTGCGCATAGCAGAGAGGAATACAGGAACCATGGCCGCCAAGCAAAGCTATGTGCTGAGTTTTATTGCCAATCCCGCCGTAGAGCCGCTGGCTCCTGCTTTTATTACCGATGCCCAGAAGCGACTGAAGCGTTTGGTGGAGGGCATGAAAGTGGAATGGCTGGGTGAGCGAGAGGCCTGCGAGATTGCCTGCCAGACCGATGAACTCTCGGCGTTGCGCATTGAGTTAAAATCACTCACACAGGATAGACCGTTTGATCGTGCTATCCTGCCGCCTAAGGGGCGCAAGAAAAAACTGCTGATTTCTGACATGGACTCCACCATGATCCGTCAGGAGTGCATTGATGAGCTGGCGGATTTCGCGGGCATCAAGCAGGAAGTGGCCGCCATCACCGAAGCGGCCATGCGCGGCGAGCTGGAATTCAAGCAGGCACTGGCTCGTCGGGTGGCGTTGCTGAAGGATATGGAAGAAGGCGTGCTGGAGAAGGTGTATTTGGAGCGCATTGAGTTGATGCCAGGCGCTAAGACCTTGCTGGCCACCATGAAAGCCAAAGGTGCCCGCACCTTACTGGTTTCGGGTGGCTTTACGTATTTCACGCGCCGCGTGGCGGATGCGTTGGGTTTTGACGGTGAAATGGCCAACACGCTGGATATCGCCGACGGCAAGCTGACCGGGCAGGTGGTGCCGCCGATTCTGGATAAAGAGAGCAAGCTTCTGGCCTTACGCAAGGTTTCAGAGGCGTACGGCCTGAAGCTGGAAGAAACCCTCGCCGTCGGTGACGGGGCGAACGACCTGCCCATGCTCGAAGCCGCCGGCCTGGGCGTGGCCTACCGTGGCAAGGACGTGGTCAAGCGCGGCGCCGATGCCGCCATTGACCATGCAGACCTGACAGCGTTGCTGTACTTGCAGGGCTATAAAAAAACGGAATTTGTGACGGCCTGAGGCATGGATACGTCCTACCTCCTACAAACGATTCTGCTGGGCCTGCTCGAGGGCTTTACCGAATTCCTGCCGATTTCCTCCACCGGACATTTGATTCTTGCCATTGATCTGCTGGGCTGGCAAGGACCGCCGGGAAAAGTGTTTGAGGTGGTTATCCAGCTCGGCGCCATTCTGGCGGTGTGCTGGTATTACCGCCGCCGCCTGTGGGATCTGCTCATCCATATCCGTGAAAAGGACCGCCAGCGCTTCATCCTGCAAGTGTCGCTGGCCTTCCTGCCCTCGGCCATCGTGGGAGCCACGGCGCATTCGGCGATTAAGGCGGCACTTTTTTCCCCGTTTGTCGTGGCCATCGCACTGATGGTGGGCGGTGTCATCATGCTGGCGGTGGAACGCCTCCGCCCCGTGGCCCGTGTGATGGGCTGGGAGGAGATCACCTACCGGCAGGCGTTGCTGATTGGCTGCTGCCAGGCGCTGGCGGTGATTCCCGGCACGTCCCGCCTGGGCGCGACGGTGGTGGGCGGCCTGCTGCTCGGGCTGCACCGCCGGGTGATTGCGGAATTTTCCTTCTTCCTTGCCATCCCCACCATGCTCGGGGCCACGGTGTTTGATCTCTATAAAAACTACGGCAGCATGGATTTTTCCGCCATGCAGACCATTGCGCTGGGCTTCATCAGCGCGTTCCTCGCCGGGTTGCTCTCGGTGCGCTTCCTGCTTGGTTTCATCAAGCGCTACAGCTTCACGCCGTTTGGCTGGTACCGGATTGTCCTTGGCGGGGTTATGCTTTGGTGGTTCGGGACGGGCGCAGGCGCTTGAGCTGCGCCACGCTTACCGCCCGCGTGCCGAGAATCCCCGCGCCATAAACCACCCCGCCCAGCGCGACCAGCAAGGCCAGTGCCATGCCGCGCTGCCAGGCCGGGCCTGCCAGCCACTCCGTCGCATAGGGGCGGCTGACGAGCAGCGCCGCGATCATCAGCAGGCAGGCCAGCGCTGCCTTGCCGAGAAACACCGCGAGTGCGCGGTCAGGCCGGAAAAGGCCGCGTCGCCATAGCGCGCGCGCCAGCAGCAGCGCATTCAGCCAGCCCGCGACCGACGTCGCCATCGCCAGCCCGACATGCGCGAAAAACTGCATGAACAGCACATTGCAGATGAAGTTCACCGCGATGCACAGCACGGCGATTTTCATCGGTGTCTTGGTATCCTCGGAGGCGTAAAAGCAATTGGAGAGGATTTTATTGATGAGCAGCGCAGGCAGCCCCGCGGCAAAGGCGATCAGTGCCGGGGCGACCGCCGCGGTGTCGGTGGCATCAAACTCGCCATACTGGAACAGGCCCTGGATGATCGGCCCGGCCAACGCATAGAGCCCCGCCGCTGCGGGCAGGCCAAAGAGCAGCACCAGCATCAGCGCCTGATTGATGTGGCGTAGGGCGCTTTCCAGCTGCCCGGCACGGATTTCCTTCGAGAGAAGCGGCAAGAGCGCGGTCGCCACCGCGATGCCAATCACGCCGAGCGGTAGCTCATAAATCCGGTCCGCGTAATAGAGGAACGAAATGGCGTTGCTGGCCAGCAGGGAGGCGAGCACCACATCCATCACCTGGTTGATCTGCATCACGCCCGCACCAATGGCCGCCGGGGCGATGCGCCCGAGCAGCGTGCGGATGGCGGGGCTGAGGCGCGGGCGGCCCAACAGGCGCGGCATCATCCCCTCGCGGCGGCAGGCGCGGGCCAGCCACACCAGCTGCACCACCCCGGCGAGCACCACGCCCCACGCGAGGGCATGCCCGTCGGTCGGCACGAAGGGGCGAAACAGCCACAGCCCGGCGATCATCGCCAGGTTCATGCCAATCGGCGCGGCGGCGACGGCGGCAAAGCGCTCGACGCTGTTCAGCACGCCGCCCATCAGGCTGACCATCGAGATGAACACAATGTAGGGAAAAGTGATGCGGGTGAGCGCCACCGCCAGATCAAATTTTTCCGGCTCGGCCGTGAAGCCCGGGGCCATCACCAGCACCACATGCGGGGTAAATACGATCGCCAGCGCGGTGACCGCGGTCACCACCGCCAGCAGAAACGTGCCTGCTTCCGAGGCGAAGCGCAGCGCGGCCTCCCGCCCTTCGGTGCGGATCATCCCGGCGAACATGGGCAGGAACCCCGCGTTAAATGCCCCCTCGGCAAACAGGCGGCGCAGGAAATTAGGCAGCTTGAACGCCACAAAGAACGCATCCGTCGCCGCGCTGGCGCCCAGAAAATAAGCGATCAGCATGTCGCGCACGAAGCCAAAGACGCGCGAGAGGAGCGTCAGGCTGCCCACAATGGCGGAAGAACGCATCAGGCTCATGACAGGGACGCCATCCCTACGGGGTCATGGTAAAGCCGGGGTGGAATTCATTATAATTACAGGTTAGCTCTGCCCCGGCGGGCAGGTCCTGCAGGGCATAGCCATCGTAGATGCTGCGGAAATCGGTGTTGGGGGTCAGGCTGTGGTTCATGAACCGGCCATTATCCACTTCCAGAATCAGCAAATGCGGATGCTCAGGATGGGGGTAGGTGTACTTGTAAATAAAATCCTGCTGGAACTGCGGCCAACCCCTTACCTCATTTTCATCCACCAGCCGCTCAAAATCCGGATTGAGCTGCCAGATATGCGTGCCCTTAGTAACCGGCGCAACGGTGAATATTCCAATCCCATGAATCGGGCTGGCACGAAGTTCGGTGGGAATAAGCATCATGACGCGTCTCCGCCGCGGTTGCCATTGCTCCACCCTTAACCGCCTTGCGATGTTCGAGCAATACTGCTATCGCAACAAGGTAAATTCCCGAGATTATTGCAAATGGCCAGCCTTTTTCCTCTCCGTTTTGTTCCAGAAAACACCACCATTCAGTTCATGAAATATCGCTGGGTGTGGTTCAGCTTTTCGCTGATGCTTACCCTTGGTGCACTGGTGTTGCTGTTTACCAGGGGCTTGAACCTTGGCATCGATTTCAGCGGTGGTATTCTGATGGATGTTCGCACTCCGGCGGCAGTGGGCGATCTCTCCGCGATTCGCGGTGCGATGGATAATGGCCAGTTTGGCGAAGTAACCTTGCAGACATTTGGGGATAGCCGTGAATTATTGATTCGTATCACCGCTGACCCCAAGGCAGATCAGGCGGCCATCGTTGAAAAAGTAAAAGGCATTGTCACCGATGTTTACGGGTCAGAGGTGGAATTCCGTCAGATTGAGTATGTTGGGCCCACCGTTGGACAAGAGCTGGTCCGTGGCGGCAGTATCGCCACCCTGCTGACATTTGTGGCCATTGCGCTCTATATCTGGTTCCGCTTCGAGTGGCAGTTCGGCATTGGCGGCATCATTGCGCTGGTGCATGACGCGATCCTGACGATCGGTTTCTACCTTGTTACCGGCTTTGATTTCTCACTTACCTCGGTGGCGGCGATTATGACCATCGTCGGCTACTCGATTAACGATTCTGTGGTGATCTATGACCGTATCCGAGAAAACATGCGCAAGTTCAAGAAAATGCCTATGGATGAGTTGATCAATCTTTCCATCAATGAAACCCTCTCGCGCACCGTGATGACGGCGGGTACCACCTTGCTTGCCGCCGCCGCGCTGGCGGTGTTTGGTGGTGAGGTGCTGGAAGGATTTTCCTGGGCGATGTTCTTTGGGGTGGTCGCCGGGACCTATTCCTCCATCTACATCTCCGCACCAGTGCTGATTTTCTTCCCCGTGCGTGAGGCGGAGGATGCCGCCGACTCCACGTCGGCTCGCGCTTAAATCCCATGCGGATTTACCGCGATCTGCACGTCCTGCCTGATCACGCGCGCGGCGCGGCGGTGGCCATCGGGAATTTTGATGGGCTGCATCTCGGTCACCGCGCTGTGCTTACTGCCGCACAGGAAACCGCCCACGCACGCGGTATTCCCTCCGCGGTATTGACCTTTGCTCCGCACCCACGCCGCTTTTTTGTCCCCCAGACGCCGCCCATGGCACTGGAGCCGTTTCATCTCCGGCTGCGCCGTCTACAGGCGCTAGGCGTTGATATTGTGTATATTGCGCGGTTTAATGCCCCGTTCTCGCAACAGACCGCCGAGGAATTTTTGGCACAGGTTCTGGTGGCGCAGCTGGGGGTGCGTCACGTGGTGACAGGGGCAAACTTCATTTTTGGTCATCGTCGCGGTGGAAATGCCGCCCTTTTGCAAGATACCGCATCCCGATATGGGTTTACCTATCACGCGGTTGACGCGCAAGCGGATGCGCAGCAAGCCTATGCATCCAGCCGAGTACGCCAATATTTATCCGCCGGAGCGATGGCAGAAGCCGCTGCCGTGCTTGGTCGTCCCTATGAAATCATCGGGCGGGTGCAACATGGCCAGAAGCGGGGCCGCCGTCTCGGTTATCCGACCGCTAACATCATTCCCCTTTCCAGCCAGCTACTTCCTGCTTTTGGCGTCTACGCGGTGCGCTATGCCGTGGCTGAGCCGCTTGCGCCAGAATCTGCACCCGTGCAGTGGCGGCCAGGGGTGGCCTATCTGGGTACCCGGCCAACCTATGCAGGCGAGCAGCCCTGGCTGGAAGTCCACGCCCTCGATACGCCAGAGCCGCTCTATGGTCATCGTTTGCGCGTGCAGTTGCTGGCCCATTTGCGCCCCGATATGTCCTTCGCGACCGATGAGGCTTTACAAGCACAGATTGCCGTGGATATTACGAAGGCGAAACAAGTATTGGAGGCTCCTCATGCGTGAACGCCGTCTTTTGGGAGGAATTTGGATTGCCATGGTGGTGGCGCTGCTGGATCAGCTCAGCAAGGGCTTTTTTCTCAAACTGATGGCGGCTGCTGCCGGACCACGCTATCTGTGCGATCATTTCAATCTGGTGATGGTGTGGAATAAGGGAGTGAGCTTTGGGCTCTTGCAGCAGGCTGATGCCCGCCATGCGCTGATGGCTTTCACGATGCTGGTCATGGCAGCCTTACTGCTCTGGCTGGGTCGCGCGACATCCAAGATGCAGGTGATTGCCATTGGCGCCATTTTTGGCGGCGCGGCAGGAAACCTGCTGGACCGTATTATCTATGGAGCCGTGGCAGATTTCTTTGATGTTCATGCGTTTGGCTATCACTGGCCGGCCTTTAATGTGGCTGATGCGGCCATCTGTGGCGGCGTGGCGCTGTTGCTGTTGGATAGCTGGCGTAGCGGGCGGCGTCAACGGGCAGCGATTGCTAAGTGATGGTAGCGTGAACCAACTTCGCATTGATTTCGCACCGTGTTTCGCTATGTGTGGAAGCATGCGTAAATCATCGCTTGTTTGCCTTTCCTTGTTAGTTGCCGCGTGCGGTCAAAGCAATTCTGCGCGGGAAGTGCTCGGCATCACGCGCGAAGCGCCGGATGAATTTCAGGTGGTATCCCGTCCCCCCCTCTCTGTGCCCAAAGAGTTCTTTCTGCGTCCTCCGTCTGACAGCGAAGCCGAAGATATCGGCGGCAATGTTGATCAACAGGCCCGCGCCCTGGTCACAGGGGCGCCGACGGGAATGGACGGCATGACTCTTGAGCAGGCCGAACAAGGGCTGGCTGACACGGCAGCGCCGATTGTTCAATCCTCAGAATTAGCTTCTCCCGGAGAGAGTCGCTTTCTTGCCCGCGTCGGGTCTGATCAGGCAGATAAGGAAATTCGAGGGAAACTTTCGCAGGAAAATGGCGAGCGCTTCGCTGAGGAGCCCAGTTTGCTCGAGAAGCTGCGCGGTGAGACCAAAGAGGAGCCCGTAGTGGACGCTAAAGGCGAAGCGGAACGTATCCGCGCCAATAAGGACGCAGAGAAGCCGCTGAATGAGGGCGAGATAAAATCCGTAGATCCAAAGAAGAAAAGCGTCATCAAGCGGCTGTTTGAGTGATGTTCCGTACGCCTCTCTTCCTTGCTATTTTGCTCTGCTTGTTTGCTCCGGCGGTGCTAGCATCCTCGCCATTTCCCACCACCCGCTTTACGCTCGATAACGGTTTGCAGGTCGTACTGGTGGAGCAACACCGGGCGCCCGCCGTGGCGCATATGCTCATCATCCGCGCCGGATCGTCGGAAGACCCGCGCGGGAAATCTGGCCTCGCCCATTACCTTGAGCATTTGCTGTTCAAGGGTACAGAGACCATGAGCGAGGCCTATTATAATCAGCAGATCGCCTCGCTTGGTGGGGAGCATAATGCCTTCACCAACACCGATGCGACGGCCTATTACGTGCTGGTGGCGCGGCAGAACCTGCCCGCCGTGATGGCGCTGGAATCCGAGCGTTTTCTGCACTGGAACCCGACGGGTGAGAATTATGTGGAAGAGCGTGACGTGATCATCGAGGAGCGCCGCCTGCGTACCGAGAACCAGCCCTCCGCCCTGCTCTCGGAGGCCATGACCGCGGCCCTGTTTCAGAACCATCCCTATCACACCCCGATCATCGGCTGGATGCACGAAATGCAGACCCTCAGCGCCGAGGATGCCAAAAATTTCTTCGCGACCTATTATCAGCCTAAAAACGCGACACTCTTGCTTGTAGGCGATGTGACGCCGGAAGACGCCCGCGAACTGGCGGAGGAATATTACGGCGAGTGGGAAAATACCCGCGAGGTGCCCGCCCGCCAGTGGACGCGTGAGCCGCCGCACCGCGCCAGCCTGACGCTGACCATGCGTAACCCGTCCGTGCGCCAGCCGCTCTGGCGGCGCTATTATGAAGCCCCAAGCTTGGTGGCGGGAGAATCCTCCCAAGCCGTACCGCTGATGCTGCTCGCCGACATGCTGGGGGCGGAGGGGACCGGTCTGCTTTACCAGGCGCTGGTAAGCTCCGGTAAAGCCACCGCGCTCGACATTGGCTATTACCCCTTCTCGCTTGGCCCGGAGAGCTTCTCCGTGACCATGACCCCGGCTAAGGGCATCACGCCGGAGCAGTTAAGCGCTGCATATGAGGCGGCGGTGCAGGATATTCTGAGTCGTCAGACGCTAAGCGCCCGCGCACTCGCCCGCGCCAAAACGCAGTTGAAAGCGGAGACCATCTTCGCCCGTGATGGTTTGGAGGGGCAGGCCTTTATCCTCGCCCAGCTGGTGCTGCTCGGCCTCGGCCCCGAGGATTTTGTGACACTGCCGGAACGGATTGACGCGGTGACGCTGGAACAGGTACGCGCGGCCGCGTCCCACGTGCTTGTGGATGACCTTGCCGTCACAGGCTACCTGCTGCCTGATCCCAAAGCACCCTCATCCGCCTCCCCTCCTCTGGCCGTAAGGGAGCCTGATCGTGTTCATTAATCTGCTGCGCGGCCTATTGGTGGCTCTGTTATTTATGGGGGTGCCCGCGCTGGCCGCCCCTGAGGTGCAGGAGGTTCGTACGCCTGGAGGACTGACCGCCTGGCTGGTGGAGGATCACCATCTGCCGATGGTATCCGTGCGGTTGGTGTTCCGTGACAGCGGCGCGGCCTATGCCGCTGACGTGCCCGCCGGCGCTCCAAATTATGCCATGGCCATGCTGAGCGAAGGCGCGGGCGAGCTGACCAGCGAAGCCTTTGACGACGCGCTGCAGCAGCGCGCCCTTTCCCTTGGCTTTGCCGTGGATTATGACCATGCTTCCGCCAGCCTCGATGCGCTCAGCGAGCATGTGGGCGAGGGAATGCGCCTGATGGCGCTTGCCCTCACCCGTCCGCGCTTGGACGGTGCAGACCTTACCCGGGTACGCAAAGAAATCGAGACCAGTCTGCGCCTGCAGCGTCAGGAGCCGTCCTACCTCGCACAGCGGCGTTTCCGCCAGACGGTGTATGGTACGCATCCCTATGCCCGCCCGCTGCTTGGGGATCAGGCATCGCTCGCTCGCATCGATGCTAAGACGCTGCGCCGCTACCTCGCTACCTACCTACGCCGCGACCAGCTGGTCATCGCAGTCTCGGGTGATATCACCGCTACGCAGCTTGCCACGCTGCTGGATACCCATCTGGGAAGCCTGCCCACCGGCGGTGGGCGCGCACCACTCGCCGCAACCTCTCTGCCCGTACAATCCGCACCGGAGTATGTGTCTGAGCCTTTCCCGCAGGCGGTCGCCGTGTTCGCGCTGCCCGGTATCACACGCGATGATCCGGATTTTTATGCCGCGTACCTAATGAATTACATGCTGGGCGGCGGCGGTTTTGAATCTCGCCTGACCGACACGGTGCGCCGTGCCCGCGGCCTTACCTACTCCATCTACACCGGGCTGGTGATGGATGACGCCTCACAGCTGCTTCAGGGTGGCTTTGCCACGCAAGCCAATAAAGCCCGCGAGGCGATGCAGGTGGTGCGCGACACCCTTGCCAAGGCCTATGCAGACGGTTTCACTGGGGAAGAGTTAGCGCGGGCAAAGCGCTATGTCACTGGCTCATTCCCGCTGGATATTGATGCCAACCGTGAATTGGTGAATTACCTTATGCTGATGCAGCTTGAGGGGCTTGGCATCGACTATCTCGCTCGCCGTAATGACCTTATAAACGCTGTCACGCTTGAGGATATCAACCGCGTTACAAAACGCCTGCTTAACCCTGACCGTCTGGTCAGCATCGTGATCGGAGACCTCCCCCCATGACCGCCCTGCCGTTTTCCATTGACGCCACCCACCTCTTCCCCGGCCAGCCGGATGCCGCCGCGCGCTATGCGGACGCTGCTGCCCAGGCCGCCCGCCAGCTGGTCAGTGTGATTGAGCGTGGCAAAAAACCGTTTCTGCGCCTACCGGGGGAGACGGCCGATCTCGCAGAAATCTTGGCTGTGGCGCAGGATCTGCGCACCCGTTTCGCCCATGTGGTGGTCGTGGGGACCGGCGGCTCCAGCTTAGGCGCGCGCTGCCTCGCCGCGCTGGCGCCCGTCCAGGCTCAGCCGCAGCTGCATTTCCTCGAAAATGTTGATCCGCACAGCTACCAGGCGCTGCGTGAAGTGGCGCCGCTGGCCCAGACGGCATTCCTCTTCATCAGCAAATCCGGCGGCACGCTGGAAACCCTGGCGCAGGCTCTGCTGATTGTGGAAGCGTTGGAAGCCGCGGGTGGCAAGGAGGCGGTGGCGCGCCAGTGCGTCGCCATCACTCAGCCGGGCCACTCTCCGCTGCGCACGCTCGCCGAGACCTACGGCATGCGCCTGCTGACGCATGACCCCGAGCTGGGCGGGCGTTTCTCGGTGATGGGTAATGTCGGCCTGCTGCCGGTGGCTTGCCTCGGCCTCGATATTGCGGCCATCCGTCGCGGCGCGCAGGCCGTCATCAGCGCGCTGATCGCAAACCCCACCCTAAGCCATCCCGCCGTGCAGGGGGCCGTCTACCAGCAGCATTTCCTGCAGGCGGGCCGCAATATCCACGTGCTGATGCCCTATGCCGACCGGCTGAAGCTGCTCGGTGACTGGTTCCGCCAGCTCACGGCCGAGAGCCTGGGCAAGGACGGGCAGGGCTTCACCCCGCTTTCCGCGCTGGGCGCGATCGATCACCATTCGATGCTGCAGCTCTTCCTCGATGGGCCGGCGGATAAATGGTTCAGTTTCATCACGGTGAGCGATCATGGCGGCAGCGGAACGATTCCGGCCGCATTGGCAAAACAGGTGGGGATGGACATGGTGGCGGGTCAATCCCTTACCGCGGCCATCGACGCGGCGGCGCGCGGCACCATTGATGTCATCGCGGACCGCGGCCTGCCGGTGCGCACCATCCGCCTCGCCCGGCTGGATGAGGAAGCCCTGGGCGCATTGCTCATGCTGTTCATGATGGAAACGGCTCTGACCGCCACCCTGATGGGCGTCGATGCCTATGACCAGCCCGCCGTGGAAGCCTCCAAGCAGCGCACCAAGCAGTATTTGATGGGGTAGAAGTATTGCGTTTGCCTCGATGCTCCGGCCTGCTGGCCTCCGCAATGAGGCGTGCTCATGGCTGACTCGGCGAAACGCTCTGTCGGCGTTTCACTGTCCTCGATGGACCCTCTTGTTCTGTCGTCCTCCCAGCGAACGCTGGGATCCAGCGGAGAGGTGGTCTGGATTCCTGCGTGTGCTGAAATGACAAAGTTGGTGGGTTGTCATGGCGAGGAGCGTAAGCGACGTGGCCATCCATACCAGCCATGGATGGCTTCGCGTTGCTCGCCATGACGAGATAAAAAGAGCGTATTCCCGCTTTCACCGCTGTCTTCTGACCGCTAAGATCGCGCCATGAGCCAGACCATTCGCCTGCTGCCGCCTACCCTCGTCAACCGCATCGCGGCGGGTGAGGTGATTGAGCGCCCGGCCTCGGTGGTCAAAGAGTTGGTGGAAAACGCGCTGGATGCCGGGGCGACACGCATTGAAGTCCTGCTGGAGGCCGGGGGCATCCGGCGCATTCAGGTCACCGATGACGGCCACGGCATGGATCGCGAGGCCCTGCTGCTAGCCGTGCAGCGCCATGCCACCTCCAAGCTGCCGGACGATGATCTGCTGGCCATCCGCTGGATGGGCTTTCGCGGGGAGGCGCTGCCCTCCATCGGCTCGGTGAGCCGCCTGACGCTCACCAGCCGCGCCCGCGGCACGGCGGAAGGCTGGGAGCTGGCCGTGGAAGGCGGTGCGTTGGCCGCGCCGCGCCCCTCCGCCGCGCGCGAGGGAACGCGCATCGAGGTAGCCGATCTGTTTTATGCAACCCCTGCGCGGTTGAAATTCCTCAAAGGCGAGCGCGCCGAGACGCAGGCGGCCCTCGATATGCTCAAGCGGCTGGCCATGGCGCACCCGTCGGTGGCGTTCGATGGGGTGGTGGATGGCCGCCAGGTGCTGCGTCTGGCGGCAGAGCCGGGGGATCTGCTCGAGGCCCGTCTGCCTCGGCTTGCCGCTGTGATGGGCAAAGATTTCCGCGATAACGCCATGCCGATTGAGGCCGAGCGCGATGGGGTGCGCCTCTCCGGCTATGCGGGCCTGCCCACCTACCATCGCGGCACCTCCACCTTGCAATATCTGTTCGTCAATGGCCGCCCGGTGCGCGACCGGTTGCTGCTCGGAGCCTTGCGTGCCGCGTACATGGATGTGCTGGCGCGTGACCGCCATCCCGTCGTGGCGCTGTACCTCGACGTCTCGCCGCAGATGGTGGATGTTAATGTGCATCCGGCGAAGGCGGAGGTGCGCTTCCGTGACGTCAACGCGGTCCGCGGCCTGCTGATTTCTGCCCTGCGCCATGCCATCCAGCAGCACGCCCAGCGCAGCACCTCCACGGGGGCCGAAGCGGCGCTGCGTAGCATGGCTCCGCCTGCAGCGATTCTGCCGTTTTCGCCCTCTCGTGCCGCCGCGCCGAGTGGTCCGGCCCATGCGGCGATGCGAGCGCTGTTTGAGCCGTCTGCTCCGGCAGCGTATGCATCCCCCTCTGCCTCGCCGGTGATGACACTGCCACCCTCTGCGGAGCCAGCGGGTCGGGAATATCCGCTGGGCGAGGCGCGGGCGCAGCTGCACGCTACCTATATCGTTGCGGAAACAACCGATGGCCTCGTGCTGGTCGATCAGCACGCCGCGCATGAGCGCCTCACGCTGGAGCGCCTGAAATCCCAGCAGGAGGCGGGGCAGGTGGCCCGTCAGGCGTTGCTGATCCCCGAGGTGGTGGAGCTGGACGCGGGAGTCGCCGAATCCCTGCTGGCGCAGTCCGACATGCTGGCTGGGCTTGGCCTGCTGCTCGAGCCGTTTGGCGAAGGGGCCGTGCTGGTGCGCGAAGTGCCCGCACTGCTCGGGCCGGTGGATGCCAAGCGGCTGGTGTGCGACCTGGCCGATAGCGTCGCGGAATATGGCGAGGCACTGGCGTTGCAGGAACGGCTGGGGCACATCTGCGCGACGATGGCCTGCCATGCCAGCGTGCGGGCCGGGCGTATCCTCTCCCGCGAGGAGATGAACGCGCTGCTGCGCCAGATGGAAGACACTCCGCTCTCCGGCCAGTGCAACCATGGCCGTCCGACCTATGTGCATCTCAGCCTGAGCGACATCGAGCGACTCTTTGGACGGAAATAGGTGTATCTATTTTCCCTGAAATGGCCTGTGCTGGGAGGCCGTCATTGCGAAAAGCGCAGCGACGAAGCATCCACACCGTTCGCTGGATGGCGTCGCCGTCAACGCAAAGAGCCTGCCTGTCCGCACAAAGATAAACAATACGGCATGTGAACGGACCGCTTCACGGTCCAGCCCGTGCGGTGTTTCTTGAACCATCGCGTAAAATCGCTTACCTGAAAGACGTGTCTGATTCCATCTCCCCTACTGAAGCCTGCCTGTCTGGCCGCTGCCCGCGCTGCGGTGAGGGACGCATTTTCGCCAGCTGGCTGCAGTTTCGTGCCGCGTGTCCGGCCTGTGGCCTGGATCTCAGCCGCCACGATAATGGCGATGGCCCGGCCTACCTTACCATTTGCGTGGTCGGGGGGCTGATTACCGTGCTGGCTGCCTTGGTTGAAATCCGTTTTGCGCCCCCGTACTGGCTGCATCGGCTGTTATGGCTGCCGCTGGTGATCCTCGGTTCGGTGGTTATCTTGCATTACGCGAAAGCCTGGCTACTTGCGGCTAGTTTTCGCCATCACCGTCTCGAGGAGGACCCCTCATGAAACCCCCCGCTGGCTATTTATGGAACCCCCCTAGCCCGCTTACCTGGGCCATCTTTGCCCTGGCGATGCTCAGCCTGATTGGCCTTGGCGTCTGGCAGATCAACCGGCTGGAATGGAAGGAAGGGCTGATTGCCGAGATTGAGGCCGCCAATGCCCGCGCCCCGCGTGATGGCTGGCCCGCCACGCCGGAGGAAGCCGCCACGCTCGGCTGGCGCCGCGTGCAGGTGGCCGGGGAGTTTCTGCACGACAAGGAACTGCACCTCGCCGCGCGCTATTATCACAGCCAGCTAGGCTACCATATCCTCACCCCCTTCCGGCTGGAGGATGGGCGCGTGCTGCTACTGAACCGCGGCTGGGTGCCGGTGGAAGGCAAAGACCCCGCGTTGCGCGCGCAAGGGCAGGTGAGCGGCCCGCTATCCCTACTCGTGCAGGTGCGCACCGATAACGACCGAAACTATTTCACCCCCGAGGGCGACGCCGCCAAGAATATCTGGTTCTGGCGTGATATCCCCCGCATGCGGGAAGCGACCGGTCTGCCGCTGGAGCCAGTGACCGCCGATGTGCTGCACGCCAACGTTCCCGGAGGGTATCCAGCGTCTTCGGATGGAGAAATCCGCCTGCGGAACGATCACTTGGGCTATGTCATTACCTGGTTTTCGCTGGCCATTGCGGCCGCCGTGATGTTTGTTCTTTACCATCTGCGTCCGATCAAGGAGACCGCATGAATACTGCGTACGCCTCACTGGAAGCCCGATTTTCTGATCTCGCCCTAATGGGGTCTATCTCCAGCCTGCTTGGCTGGGATGCCGCCACCTGCCTGCCGGACGGCGCGGCGGAGCTGCGCGGGCAGCAATTAGCCTTTCTCGCCGGGCAGAGCCATGCGCGGATAAGCGATCCGGCTGTGGCGAGGCTCCTGGCCGAGGCCGAAGCCGATCCCTCCGGCCTTGAGGCATGGCAGCGCGCCAACCTGCGCGAGATGCGCCGCCACTGGACGCACCGCACCTGCCTGCCCGCGGCGCTGGTCACCGAGATGGCCCAGCTTACCACCGAAAGCGAGCATGCCTGGCGCGAATTCCGTAAAAATAACGATTTCAAGGGTTTCCTGCCCTATCTGGCGCGCATCATCGCGCTGACGCAGGAAACAGCGCAGATTAAAGCGGAGGTGCTGGGCCTCACTCCCTATGACGCGCTGATGGATAGCTATAGCCCCGGTCTGCGTATGGCGCAGATTGATGAATGGTTCGCGGCATTGGCGGAGTTTCTGCCCGGTGCCATTGATGACGCGCTGGCTCAGCAGCCTGCCTTGCCGCCCGCGCCCGGCCATGCCCCCAAAGAGGCCCAAGAAGCACTGGCACGCCGCCTGATGACGGCGCTAGGCTTCGATTTCCACCACGGGCGGCTGGATACCAGCACCCATCCCTTCTGCGGCGGCTTCCCCGGCGATGTACGCATCACCACGCGCTATGACGAAGCGCAGTTTATGGAATCCCTGCTGGGCGTGGTGCATGAGACGGGCCACGCGCTCTATGAAGCGAACCTGCCGGAAGCATGGCGTCTGCAGCCAGTGGGCGAGGCGCTTGGCATGGCGGTGCATGAGAGCCAGTCGCTGTTTGTGGAGATGCAGCTGTGCCGCAGCCGCGCTTTTTTCCGCTTTGCCCAGCCGCTCCTGCAGCAGGAGCTGGGCATGGCGGATACAGTCAGCGCTGAGCAGCTCTATACCCGCGCCATTCATGTGCAGCGCAGCCTGATTCGGGTGGGAGCCGATGAGATGACCTATCCGCTGCACATTATCCTGCGTTATGAGCTGGAAAAGGCCCTCCTCTCGGGGGATTTGGCGCCTGCGGACCTGCCGGGGGCATGGAATGACGGCATGCAGCGGCTGGTCGGCATCCGCCCGGACAATGACGCCAATGGCTGCCTCCAGGATATCCACTGGCCCGGTGGCGCCTTCGGCTATTTTCCCAGCTACACGGTGGGTGCACTGATCGCTGCCCAGCTACGTGAAGCGATGGAGTACACGCTTGGTCCCCTTGATGCGCTGGTGGAAAAGGGTGAGTTTGCCCCGATCACGGAGTGGTTGAAGCAGCATATTCACGCCCATGCCTCGCAGCATTCCATGCCGGCATTGTTACAAAACGCCACCGGCGCGGACCTCTCCGTGCAGCCCTTCCAGCGGCATATCCGCGCGCGCTATCTCAACCAGAGGTAGGCACAAGATTTCTTTACCTTTATCCTCTACTGTTAAGGATAAAGAGATATCGAATGGATTGGCCTAGACCTGATACAATCGTTACCCAATGCACTTTGCACGGAGCCGGTGTAGAAGAGTGGGAGGCTCTGAGTCAGCAAGACGCAAGCGAGTTGTTGGCCGTTATAGATGACCCGCTGAGGCCTGCGTTAGTCAGGCATTTCAGGATTTCGCACGCGGTCGAGCAAAATTATAGGTTACTTCATATAGGTTTGGAGGCGTTAGGGTCCTTCAAAACCATTCCTCCTGATTTTCCATCACTTTCCACCCTTTTGGAGGCACTTGATGGCTCAGAAAGTGAAACCCTAAGATTTCAGGTCAAGAAATTGCGCGAAAAAATGCGTGAACTAAATGAGCGCAAAGCCGGGATTGTCCATGGCGGACAAGGGCCCGGTCTCTTCGGCTAATTAAGCTCGCTTTACCCGTCCCCGTTGCAAAGCGACGCAGCCCATCATATATAAACGCCACGCGGTGTGTTGCCCCAAGGCGGCCACCGAAACCATCACAAAGATAAAGAGGATAGCAACATGGGGAAAGTCATTGGGATCGACCTCGGGACGACCAATTCCTGCGTCGCCATCATGGAAGGCAAGAACGTCCGGGTCATTGAAAACTCTGAAGGCGCGCGCACGACGCCGTCTATTGTCGCGTTTACCGGCAGCGGCGAGCGCCTGGTCGGCCATCCGGCAAAGCGTCAGGCCGTCACCAATCCGGAAAACACGATTTTTGCGGTAAAGCGCCTGATTGGCCGCACCTTTGCCGATCCGACCACGCAAAAGGATGTGGATCTGGTGCCGTATAAGATCGTGAAAGCCGATAATGGCGATGCATGGGTGCAGGCCTCGGGCGAAAAATATTCTCCCAGCCAGATTTCCGCCTTCATTCTGATGAAAATGAAGGAAACCGCGGAAAGCTTCCTCGGGGAGACGGTCACACAAGCGGTGATTACCGTCCCGGCCTACTTCAATGACGCCCAGCGCCAGGCGACCAAGGACGCCGGGAAAATCGCCGGCCTTGAAGTGCTGCGCATCATCAATGAGCCGACGGCGGCCGCACTGGCTTACGGCCTCGATAAAAACGAAGGCAAAACCATCGCGGTCTATGACCTGGGCGGCGGCACGTTCGACGTGTCCATCCTCGAGATCGGCGACGGCGTGTTCGAAGTGAAAGCCACCAACGGGGATACGTTCCTCGGCGGGGAAGACTTCGACAGCCGCATCATCGATTTCCTGGCCGATGAGTTCAAAAAAGAGCAAGGCATTGACCTGCGGCAGGACAAGCTGGCCCTCCAGCGTCTGAAAGAGGCGGCCGAGAAGGCGAAGATCGAGCTATCCTCGACGCAGCAGACGGACGTCAACCTGCCATTCATCACGGCAGATCAGACCGGGCCGAAGCACCTCAACATCAAGCTGACCCGCGCCAAGCTGGAATCGCTGGTGGATGACCTCATCCAGCGCACCATCGAGCCATGCAAGGCCGCCATGCGTGATGCCGGGCTGAAAGCGTCTGACATCGATGAGGTGATCCTGGTCGGCGGGATGACCCGCATGCCGAAAGTCACCGAGAAGGTGAAGGAATTCTTCGGCAAGGAGCCGCACAAAGGCGTCAATCCGGACGAAGTGGTCGCCATGGGTGCGGCCATTCAGGGCGGCGTGCTGCAGGGCGACGTGAAAGATGTGCTGCTGCTCGATGTGACCCCGCTCTCGCTCGGCATCGAGACGCTGGGCG
>DBAU01000105.1 GCA_002291845.1 Alphaproteobacteria bacterium UBA1002
GTGTGCTCTTCCGATCTACCTCATCGTTTATTTTAATGGCGCACATGCGCGGGGTTGGTGTATGCCTTGCGGTATTCGGCTTTGGAGGGGCGTTTGAGCGACTGAAACGCGGCATGCCATCCCTGAATCGCATCGGCCGCCGCCTGTTCCCCCAATAAGTCGATCAGTCGGTCTTCGGCCTCCAAATGCTGGTCCAGGTCGTCCATGCCGAGCGTCAACCTGCGTAAGGCATGCAGAATATCCTCCTCTCGCCCAAACATGGCAACAAAGGTGGGCTTATCCACAAAGAAATAAGGCAGCGCCATGCGCAGTGTGAACGGGCAAAGCCCTAATTGGTCAGCGGAAAAAAGGGGGGCTACGGCAATGCGCATGGCTATTAGATAAGAATGAGAATCATTCTTATCTAATAGCGGAGAGGATGGTACGGCGCAAGCAAATTGATCACCTGTTACCTGAACAAGAGGGGCAAAGTAGGCCGCTTATGCAAAAATGCTGACGATGGTTTGCGCCACCTGAGCATTCACTTCTTTTTTAAGATCAATCTGTGAACCGGTTTGTGCATTCTGCTGCGCGATTTGCTTCTGACGATTGTAGGTCAGGGCCATGTTATCCGCGAGGGGGCGGGGCGAATAAGCGCTTGGTGATGATACATTCATCGGTCTCTCCTTTGGATACTACGTGTAAGCACAGCCTACGCAAAATAAATTAAAAAAAATTTACCAATTGCACGGATTTTATTTACTTTTTCCCTAGGGTTTGAGCATGGCTTTCCGCGCTAATTCTATTGGGCTTTATGAAGATTTCATGACATGGCGCCGTCTTTCGGGCCGATCTGTGATCAGGCGTGATATGAAATATTCATAAATTTGTGTCATGCTCGTTTTGTTGCGAGCGTCTGTGTAACACCGCCCACTGAAATTTTTTAAATATATGACCACTCCCTTTTATCAAGTCCCTCTTGATGAATTCAGGAAAAGCTTCAGCGGCTCAGACCGTCTGATGGCGCTGTTCCACGTACAAGGTGATGTCAGTGCAGGATTCTCGGAGATCAGCGATCCGGATTACCGCGAGATTTTTGGCAATCCTAACATGCCGAATTACCAAAATAACCTAGCCTCCAGCCGCGATACGGGGGGGCAGACAAGTCACGTGTTTGAGAAGCTATTTCACGTGGCACGGCAAGGCACGCCGTCCATCATGTTCAGCATGTCGCGCAACCCTCATTTAACAGAGCCACAGGTTGTTCTTCATTCCTCCACGGGCTGCTATATCGTTTATCTGCCGCATACGGTTTACAAAGACGCCGGGATTCCCGATGCGCTGATTCTTAAAAGCGGCGCTGATAAGGGCCTGGTTAGCAAAGAAACGTTGATGGCCCATCCCGCTGTTTTCGATGAAATTGCCAAACAGGCGCTGGATTTCTTAGAGAAGAACATTCCCAATTTTCATCAAAAGCGCATGCTTTTTCTCAGTGGGCACTACATCGACGGTGGCCAGAGTGTGCTGAAGATAAAGCAAAAAATTGCGCGAGAAGGAAAGTTTGAAGGGGATGTTTCGGCGATTTGGAATCCGCATACGCTGGGCATTGATAAGCTGCAGAGCTTGCTGAAGGCGGAATTGGATCTGGTCCAAGCGTATTTAGCTGGTTTTGGAGAGACACCTGAAAAAGAAGCCGTTGCCCGCCATCCCATTATTCAGGATCAATGGAATATTCTGGAGGCCATCAGCAGCGGGGGGCCCCCCCATGTCGTGGCAAAGATGATTGGTGAATACTTAGGCAGCTTTGAAGCCCGTTTGCCTGATTTTCTGGATACATATGACTCCTTAGGCCGACTCTATTCAGAGCCGGCAGCGCTAAAAAACATCTGCCTTCTTTCGCGTGATGAGATGGAGAGAAACATCCGGCAGACATTGCCTGCACTTAACCAGGCATTCTCTTTTAAGAATCGATTGGAACTGGAAAGCCCTGCCGAAGCGAGTGGATTTGACGGCATTGCCGTGACCAGTGAAAAGATGAAAGGTCAGATGAAGGAATGGGTGTGGACTGACCCACTGTTTGTTCGCAGCGGAATTGACCAGACGATTTTTAATCCAAATGCGATTCAGCCTGATAAGGAAGGCGAGGTTCTGAATTGCGCGGCGAAGCTAATGAACCAAGCGTGGCGGTTTGAGGGGCATGATTCGGCGCCTGTCCGTCCTGAGGATCTAACTAACGCAACCGTTTTTGTGGCAATTTCCCGGCCAGATGAACGAAAGGGCAGTGATCTTTGCATCGAAGCCTTTGCTAAGTATCTCTCCACACACAAGGGACAGGATGCCTATCTTGTTCTTGGTGCGCATAAGCCGGCTTCAGCCGAAAACCCGTCGGCCTTTTTCCAAAAGCTTGAGGGCATGGTGTGTGGCCTATCGGAGAAATATGGCGTTGATCTGAAGGACCGTGTGAAATTCCTTCCCCCGCTAAAATCATATGAGTGCCGCACGTTGTATGGTCTGCCGCGTGCGGTCGGGCTTTCACCCAGCCAGAATGAGCCCTGGGGGATTGTAGGGGTTGAGCAGCTGGCCTCGGGGATCCCGGTCATTGGCTCAGATGAATATGCCAGTATTTGCCATTTTAGCCATAAGCCTGGGGCGAAAGAAAGCATCCGGCTTTTCCCATCTCCAATTCGCATCGATATCACGCGAGAGCACAGCGTTGATAGCTTTTCCAAGGCGATGGACGACGTCTCACGTAATTATGATGCAATGAAAAACTCCGCAGAGATTTTTGCACATGATGTGCTCAGAGAGTCCAGCTGGAGCTCGATGGCGGCACGTTATCACGACTTTATGACGGACCTTTGCCTGCGTAAACGCGTGATACCCGCAGCGGACCTTGGTGTCCGGGCTATGGTGATTCAGGATGTGGATGGGTCACTAACTCCGCACATTCATGAGGCAACGGAAGAGCGTAGGCCGCATGTCGCCTTTGAGGCGCTTCGGCGCCAAACCAATGAAATACGTGCCGCAGGAGGGTTTTCTGTGCTCGCCACGGGCCGTCCGCTTCACATGCTCCAGAATGACCCACTGCTAAAAGATTACATCGCCGATTATGCCATCAGTAGTGCGGGTGTAGAGATTTCTCGTCGTGAAGGTTCGCAGCTGGTACTTGATGAGGAGTACGATAAATTCTTGCTGA
>DBAU01000103.1 GCA_002291845.1 Alphaproteobacteria bacterium UBA1002
AGTAAGTCGTCGCCAGGCCTTAGAAACGGGTTTTGTGTATCTTGTCTGCATAATCCCCTTCCCCATGTAATCCGCGTGTTGCCGATCCAAGGCACAAAAACCGCCTGGCATCATGCCGGTCTCATATTTCAGATGTCATAGAAGCTTCATTATCATGTGGCTGTGCCGTCGAGTATCCTGCGCTACTGTTGTTCAGGAGTTCCGTATGCGCCGCGACTCATCATCCCACAATGCGTCACAGCTTTTTCGTCACCGCGTCAGGCCAAATCGGGATGAGACAATTCATCTGGTCGAGATTACCAATGATGATTTAGCCGCCGATCCTTCACTAGTACGCAATGCGCTTGCGTGCCATTTTCTTGCTGCTGATCGCCATTGGCGGAAAACGGATACCTCGCCAGGTTATGATGACAAGGCGGTAGATTCCCATATTTTAGATAGCTGCATGGCCGCATCTGCGGAAACGAGACAGGAAGCCTATAAACGGCTGACTCACGCGCTCAATAGTGGCCGTTCAAAATTTTTTCTATGCGTAGCTACTAAGGGGAACAGACAGAAAGTCGTTGGCGTAGCCGCGCTGACCAATTGGGAAAAACATGAAGATTCACAGTATCACCATCGTGGAACCCAGGTAAGCTGGCTTTACGTCCTTCCAGGATACGAGCGTCTTGGCTTAGGTCAGCGCATGCTCACCGCAGTAGAGAATTATGCCCGTAGCATTGGCATTGAAACGCTGTACCTTGAATCGACGGTGCATGCTGATGAATTTTACAAGAAATTGGGCTATCACCCCTCTATGCCAGACGACCCGAGGATGGACAACTCCGGCAGCGCTATTATGGGCACTATGATGTATAAACACTTAGGGCCGCAACAAGATATCCCCGCACGGCCGCGCACCTACAAAGGCCGTGGTCGCTAGCATGACACGCGGCGGTCAGATGCCGCCACGGCCATTAGCCATCCCTTGGGTGCGGCTTTTGAATTGCTCGTGCGCTTTCACCAGATCAACACCCAGGCGATCAAAGGCGTTATCCACCGCACGACGCGATTCTACGCTGCCATAGACATTGTCAGGAGGCGTCTGATCCAGGTATCCCGTCGATCCGGTTATGCTATTTTTATAGCTTAACACTCTTTCCAGCGTGAGGGCTGCCGACGAGGCATAAGGCTCTCTTTTTACGTCCGCGGCCAAATCTTGAAGCATAATTGGCAAAATGCTTTCAAGCGTTTGTCTGTGCATCGGCGTCAACTTAGCACGGCCAATGCGTGCTTTTAGCTGTTCAAATGCCTCATTCATGGCTTCTGCATAATTTGTGGCCATATTCTTTTCTCCATTGAAAGAAGTTGTTTCCGCCTTACTACCTCCATAGTATGTTATTTCGTTTACATTTATATGAAGGCCTGAAATATATTTATGATTCAATGCATTGCAAGAATATTCTATGCGGCAGGCCTCCTCACGCTCACCGCCTGTTCGGCGACGCCGCACCATAAGAAAGCGGGGGATCCGTGCCACCTGCCCTATCTGGACGGCAGCAAATATTTCGTGGCGTCGATGTATGCGTATGAGGGCAAGGGCAAGCCGACCGTTAAGAAATGGAGCAAAAAGGGCAACCGGCATGGCGCCGTGCGGCTGGAGCCTCCGGTGGATGGCTTCCCCAAAAATCTTGACGTGATTCTGGTGCTGAACAGCTATGAACCCTTGGAATGGCAAATCTCCCCAGCCCTCGCCAAGAAAACCGGGGCCGTACTATTGACCGGCTATCATATGCCCCGCATTAGCGGTCTGCATGCAAAAACTCCCGTTATCCGCTCCAGCTATGAGGAAGGCCTCTCTGGCGCGCCGATCTGCCGTCCGCTGGCAGCACTGTATGGCGATACGCCCGGCACGCCACGCCACCGCACCACGGCGTCTACCGTGCATGGCTTGCTTGGACTGGGCCTTGATCGCATTGGCGAAGCCTATGCTCCAACGCAGATGAATATTCCCGGCTTCCAACGCCCCTACGTCTTTCTCAACGATTAGGTCGCGCCGGCATAATTTATTAACGTTTTTCCGGCAGACTGAGGGTAAATGCTAAGGAAAAACGCCGAATGCAAATTAGCGGCAAACAGTGCAAAACGGCCCGTGGGCTGTTGAAGTGGAATGTTCGTGAGTTGGAATTCCGCTCCACGGTACGCGTCCGCCTGATTGAATCTTTTGAGAAGGGCCTCAAACCCCTTCCCCCCAGCCAGCGAGAACTGCTGTTTAAAACGTTTAAAAAAGAGGGCATTGTCTTTCTTGATTACGGTGAAGTCTGGCTGGATGAAAGTGCCAAAGAGGACCATATCCGCAAGGTATCCCAGCAGACGCACGAAGTGCACTATATCGATGCCGATAGCCTGCTTGGAATCCATGATCTGCAATACCGACAGGCCCGTACCTCCAGTGCCGAAGCCAATTACGATTCACCCACGCTGGATTAATCGCCCCGACGCAGCGTAGTGATCGCCTGACGTGCCAAGGCATCCGCGCGTTCGTTCTCAGGATGCCCCGCATGGCCTTTCACCCAGTGCCAACGCACCTGATGCCGGGCGCCCGCATCCAGCAGGCGCTGCCAGAGATCGGCGTTCTTCACAGGCTTGTTATCCGCGGTGCGCCAACCCTTGCGGCGCCATCCGTGGATCCATTCCGTGATACCCTGGCGGACATAATTACTGTCTGTATACAGATCAATCTCGCAGGCATGGCTGAGTGCCTCCAGCGCCATGATCGCCGCCATCAGCTCCATACGGTTATTGGTTGTATCCTGCTCTGCACCCGAGAGCTCTTTTTCATGTGTGCCATAGCGCAGCAACGCCCCCCAGCCACCGGGGCCGGGATTTCCGCTGCAGGCACCATCGGTGTAAATGACAACCTGTTTCACAGACCATACTCCTTGGCATCGCATACGTTCTGATGAAACGTGAGTTTGCGTGCATATTCCATGGGATCCTTTACCATCACCAGTGCCGCAGGGTCACGATGCAGCCAATCATAGGCACGGGTGAGCAAGAAGCGCAGGGCCGCACCGCGGGCCAGCAACGGAAGCACGGGACGCTCATCATGACGGATTGTACGGCGCGCATTATAAGCTCGAAGCAACGCCGAAGCCCGCGCGGGCTGGAAAGAATGTTGCGCATCAAAGCACCAGGCATTCATGGTAATCATCAAATCATACAAATAGGCGTCCGTGCAGGCAAAATACCAATCAATCACGCCACTAAGGCGTTCCCCATCAAAAAACACGTTGTCGGGGAACAAATCCGCATGTACCACCCCCTGTGCCAGCCCGTGGGGCCAACGCGGCTCCAGAAATGCCAGCTCGTCGTGAATAAGCTTCGAGAGCCCCGGCGCAATGGCATCGGCGCGTGGCGTTACATCGTTTGCCAAATGCCGCCACCCATCTAAGCCAAGGGCATTAGAACGTGTTAGCGGGAAGTCCGTCACCGCCTCATGTAAGCGAGCCACCATCGCTCCCAGTGCCTCCAACTGGAATATACTCGCGGCCCCAGACACGCTTTGACCATCCAGAAACGTGACCATCGCCGCCAATTTACCCTCACGCACCGTGCTGATAAACGCACCATCCATACGCGAAAGCGGCTTGGGCGCTGGAATACCACGCGCATACAGATGCTGCATCAACGCTAGATAAAACGGTACATCTTCGTGTTTTACCCGCTTCTCATATACCGTAAGAATGCAGCGCTGCGGGTTCTCCCTGTTGCCATATTCAAGCCGGTAATTGCTGTTCTCCACACCCTCAGCAATTGGTATGGCGCGGTGCAACACACCAAGACCATACTCCTTGGCAAGTATTGCTAGTTCATCATGCTGCAGGTGCGTATAAACCGCCATACCCTTCCCCCTTGATTGGGCATGTTGATACGTGAATCAGGCGTGAATGTCACATGAACTCACACAAAGCAAGTTTGTGCTGGAAAAGCGCCGCGATTTTGCTATACCTAAAAAACCGAGGTTATCTGCGCCTTACATGATGGCTTTCGCTCATCTACATCCATGAGCAATAAAGGTGTCGTAATGGTTCAGGCAGCCCGCTGGCATTACCATTGCATAACTGAAGCAGGGTCGTTTACCCACCACCAACCATAAAAAAACCCAGGAGTTCCACTCATGTCCATGTTCCGTCGTAAAGAAGAGGCCGAAGGCGATCTCGGCATTGAAACCGAAACCACTGCAGCCACTTCAGAAGCTCCGGCCATGGTTGCTGCCCCGCGTCCCGCCGCTCCGGCCATGACCCCTGCGGCGGCTCCGGCTGCTCCCTCCGCGGCCCCTGCGGCCGCGGCTCCTGCCCGTCCGGCGGCTCCGGCCCCGGCTCCCACCGCTGCAGCCACGGCTCCCGGCTTCCGCCCGACTCCGGCGGCGGCTCCGGCTGCTCCCTCCGCGGCTCCTGCCCGTCCGGCGGCTCCG
>DBAU01000012.1:0-186 GCA_002291845.1 Alphaproteobacteria bacterium UBA1002
GCAATCCTGAAACCAGAAGCTTTAAACCCTCACCCGGAGTCTTCGGAAATTGCTTCTGGCCCCAGCGTGGCATCACCCCGCGGCGATTCGGTTCAATCCAGATTTGGTAAAGACGGGTATCCTCACTCTCCAGATTATATTCCCCGTGAATAATGCCGGTTCCTGCGCTCATCACCTGCACATCGC
>DBAU01000012.1:505-26384 GCA_002291845.1 Alphaproteobacteria bacterium UBA1002
TCATCACCTGCACATCGCCCGCCGCAGTACGCCCCTCATGGCCGAGGCTGTCGCGGTGCGTAATAGCCCCCTGACGCACATACGTGATGATCTCCATGTTTGCATGAGGGTGCATATCAAAGCCTCCCCCAGCCTTAACGATATCATCATTGATCACCCGCAGGGGACCAAAGCCCATCCGGGCAGGATTGTAGTAATTGGCAAAGCTAAAATGGTAGTGGGCCTCCAGCCATCCGGCATTGAATCGCCCTAAGTTTTCATACGGATATACGGTAATCATTGTTTTCTCCCAAAGATCATTTGTCTTGTGGAATCATCTAGGCCTGCAGCACACGAGGGATTATCCGATCCAGCAAGGGGATGGATTTTACAGCATAGGCGCCGTGGCCTAGCATGGCCTGAACCAGTGCCGTCATAAATAGGAAGGCCGGAAATTCCCAGCCGCCATTCGGGCTGTTAAACACCCAGCCATTACCCATATGTGCCCACGTTGCTCCGGCCAGAATGGGTAGCACCGCCAGCGCGGTTAAACGCGTATATAACCCTATGAGCAAGGCAGCACCACCCGCCAACTCCCCCGCGATGGTTAGATAGGCGGCCAGCGGCGGCAGCCCGAGCGACGTGAAATACGCAACCGTACCGGGCACGGTAAACACCGTGAGTTTGAGCATGGCATGCGCGATGAGTAATGTACCAAGGCTTACGCGAAGGATGAGTGCGGCATAATCCGTTGCGTGGGCGGTGGGCATAAAAAATCTCCTGTTGGATGGATAACGTCGTAACGAAGTAGATCGTATCTTTTTTCCCCTGTATTGATAATAGTAAAACTTAGAATTAGATTATTTCCATTAAGTTGATAATTATGTCGCCTCTCCCGTTTCTTGATGTGTTTGTGTGCGTAGTGGAGCAGCAGGGCTTTGCTGCCGCAGCGCGGCAGCTTGGTGTTACCACATCGGCCGTGAGCAAGCAGATTCAGATGTTGGAAGCACATCTAGGGGTCAGCCTTCTGCATCGCACGACACGTCGCCTGTCATTGACGCAGGAAGGGGCGCTGTTTTTTGAACGCGCCAAGCGATTATTGGAGGATATGGCAGAAGCCGAAGCATTAGTGCGAGAGGCGCGCCGATGCCCAAAAGGAACGCTACGGGTGAATGCGCCGGTGTCATTCGGGATGCATTGCCTCGCCCAGCCATTTGCCCGCTTTGCCGAGCGCTATCCCGAGGTCACGCTGGAGGTGGAGTTTGATGACCGCATGGTGGACGTCGTGCAGGAAGGCTATGATGTGGTGATCCGTATTGCCACCTTGCCAGATTCTTCGCTGATTGCTCGTAAGCTGGGCGATGTAGAGATTCTCTATTGTGCCAGCCCGGTCTATCTAGCACGTCAGGGCACTCCCATGCGCCCTGAGGCGATGCGCCAACACATGCACATTGAGTATTCTCGCCATCCCGACAGCCTATGGCGGTATCTGGCGCCTGACGGGCGTACTGGTTCTGTCAATCTGCCTGGGCACTTTAAAGCCAACAATGCCGAAATGATGCGCGCTGCCGCCTTGCAGGGACTTGGCCTCACCCGATTACCTGACTTCATGGTACATGATGATCTTGCCGCAGGACGATTGGTGCGTGTATTGCCGGAATATCGCACCCATCCGCCACGTCATATCTATGCGCTGTTTTCGCAGAAACGTCATCTCTCCGCGCGCACCCGCGCCTTCATAGATTTCATGAGCGAGACATTTGCCAAAGGTCTGCCGCCTCGCCTACGCTAGCTGGAATGACGGCGTTGCATGGGGGGTGCCTCGTAACGGATGACGCTGATGTGTCCATCGCTTTCCATTTGAGCCCACTTGACCTGTGAGAGATGCTCAACCCCCTGCTCGCGCAGCTGTGCCATCAGCTCATCAGAAGTGATCAGCTCACGGCGCATGTTCCGGCTCAACAGGCGTCCCTTATGTACGAGGCACAGCGGTGGCGATTCAATCACACGGCGCACGCTTGGAAAATGAAAAGCCAGCCAATCCAGTACCACACTCCAGAAAATAATGGTGGCAACCAAGAATAAGCCATCGGTAATCGAGTGGTAGTCACCCGCCATGCCATTCTGAGCAGCGTCTGCAATCAGCACAACCACCAGCAGATCGGAAATACCGAGCGTTCCTGACTCACGGCGCAGAATCAGCCGCAACAGCGCAAACAGACCAAGGTAAATTACCGTGCCGCGGATGAAAATTTCTAACAGCGGCGTATCCGGCAGAAACAACGTTTGCCAATCGAGCATACCCTCTCCTCCTTGCTGAATGAGTGGCCCAGAGGCAGAATGTTAGCATAAAAAGCGGGCAGAAACATGACGATACCGCGGCAAGCAATCCGGCTTCACTCAAGTGATCCGCCGTAACATATGTCCCACGATTGGGGTGACTAGCCAACACGAACGATGTCATCTATACGGTTACGCCATCGTCAATCATTACATTATTGAGGAGATTTTCCATGCTAAGCCGTTTTATCCTGAGCGCTGAGGACGCGCGCACGATGGTAGCTGCCTGTAAAGAGGAAGCGCAGCGTCAGAACTGGCGCGTCAGCATTGCCGTGGTGGATGAGGCCGGTCTGTTGATGCATCTTGAGCGCATGGACGGGGCTGTACCGCAAAGCCCGGATATCGCGATTCGTAAGGCACGGACAGCCGCCCTCACCCGGACCTCTACCAAGACGCTGGAGGATGTTGCAAAAGAGCGCCCGGGCACGCTCACTTTCCCCGACCGTCTACCGGTTCAAGGCGGTATCCCGCTGATGCATGAAGGGCAGTGCGTAGGCGCCATTGGCGTCTCCGGTGCAAAATCACCAGAAGATGAGATGGTGGCATTGGCCGGAGCAAAACAGCTGGGCTAGCGATTTTTGAAGACGTGTAAGGCCCCTTCGAAAATGCTCACACAAATGGCGATCCCGGAGGGATTCGAACCCCCGACCGTCTGCTTAGAAGGCAGATGCTCTATCCAGCTGAGCTACGGGATCGCATGTAACCAAACCAGCGTAGCGTACTGGGCAGAAATCGCAAGTGGTGAGCAGAAATCAGCGTGTCTGGGCACCAACCTGTGGTCCACTCGCCTGCCCTGCCATGGCCACGTGTGCGGCGGCAGGATCCACATTCTGACATCCGCCCACTGGCGTACTCATGCCTGCCACCGCCGCCTGACACTGCGCAAGCACCGATGGGCTCACACCCGCCGGTGCGGCTTGGGCTGCGGCTGCAGCTACAGCATTTGCACGATAGCTTCCTGAAGCACCTTGACGTGCTTGGGCGCGCGCCATCATGCCACCAGCTCGGGCCTGCGGCAGTTGTGGGTTTTCTGCCTGCCGGCGCTCCATTGCTTCAACTTCGGCTTCAGCGGCGGCAAGCTGCTCGGGTGTCCGGGTAGATGATAATGCATCATAGGCACGCTGGCCAACTTCCGTACCCGCAACAAATCCAGCGACACCCCCGGCAAATCCACCAACCACAGCCCCTGCTGGACCCGCAACAGCTCCTACAGCGGCCCCCATTTGTGCGCCTGCCAGCGCACCGCCCATACCAACCGCGGTCCCCGTGGCTCCACGGTTATCACCATCCGCCAACTGCGATGCCATAACAGCACCACCTGCAACGACTGCCAAGGGCCCTGCCGCACGCCCCGCTTGTGCAGCAACGCGACCTATTGCAGCTGCTGTTCCTGTGCCCTGTGCTAAAGCGGCAGCACCGGGTGATGCGGCGGCGGCAAGCGTGGCGGCTGCACCAGTCAGGCTGGCAGCTTCTGCCGTAGACGCCAAGACGCCGCTGGCACCAGGCCCCTCAGGTGTATTGGGTGTTGACGCGGGCGTCTCATCCGCAGGTGGCGAAGGCTCAAGCGTACTCGCTGCGGCCTCCCGACCCAGCGCGGCTTGCGCTAGTCCATATCCTGCAAGAGCGACGCCGGCCAATCGAGCGCGACCACTAGGCGTGGGACCTCTTGATGTTCCACTAGCGTGTGGGTAATGTGGAGCATCAGCGGGGCGTGACCGCCCCGTGGCCCGTTCGGCAGCAGAGTAGCCGCCTTCTATAACTCTTTCCCGCGCCATATCACCGGCTGTGTTTCCCATAGTTGCAACCGGAGTACCTGGCGGATATCCTTCGTAGCGTCTAAGAGCTTCAGTTTCTATCCTTGCACCCTGCACACCAAGTTCATGTGCCCGACCTCCTAGTGCGTGTAAATTAGCACGCTGTTCCTCGGACAACGCGCCTTGGCGAATATGTACTTCTGCTATCGCCTGAACTTCTCGTGCTATACCAGTCAGAGCTTGTTCAGTAGGGCGACGAACAACTGCAAAATAATCTTGCCGGTGTTTTAGTGCGTTATATCTGTCGGGGTTGTCTGCGCTCGTAACGGCGGGTATGTGAGCCAGTGCCTCTGAGGGTAAAGGAGGCAATCGAGTGTAATTTGTGTATGTCATGACAACACCTATTTAAAAAAACAATCTCTTAGGAAAATAATAACCCTACAATTATTAATATTTTATTTAACGTAGGTTAAGTATTTAACCATACGCCACACAGATATTTGAAACCAATACCTAACGCGCTTCTTGCGGCGGTTTGTTAAAGCGGCCAACATTCCCCAGAAGCTGCTCAAAGAAGCCTAGCTCATGACCTTCGGTGGGGGTGGTATCCTGGGTGATCTCGATATCCCGGCGGTCCTTGATGGAGCGCTTCTGGATATCGGTGACCATGCCATCTTCGTTAAACGTAATCTGGGTAACCTGCTGGCGGGTGATCTCCGGTGCCAGAAAGCCAAAGGCTTCACGCTCCGCGGTGACGTAGTACCAACGCTCCTCACCAAAGGTAGACGCGGTGGAAGGCGAGCCCAACAGCTGCATCACATCCTGACGATAACTGCGGCCAACGGTGATTTTCTCCAGATTTTTCTGAACATCAACATGGCCGCGTTTGTCAATTTTTGGCGCACAGGCCATCAAAAGCGCCATGCATAGCCATGGCAGGCACTGGCGAAACGCGACAGACGCGCTATATAAGAAGGGTTGATGCCGCATCAGAGGAAGGATACCGGATGCTCAGCCAGTTGACTCGTCTGTTTTTTCCGTCCGCCGAACGCCAGCGGGCTCATGTGCTTTATGTAGCATTGGTTGAGCAGTCACGAAACCCCTTTTTCTATGAAACGCTACGCGTGCCAGATACGCTGGATGGGCGCTTTGAGCTCATTCTTCTGCATATGTTTTTACTGCTTCAGCGCCTCAAGGCGGCGCATGGAGGACGCTTTGATGCACAGGAAAGCGGCTTCGAACGTGAGCTGATTGAAGTGTTTGTCGAGGATATGGACCGCTCGCTACGGGAAATCGGCGTGGGGGATCTCAGTGTCGGGCGCAAGGTCAAGCAGATGGCAAATGCGTTTTATGGGCGCATGCAATCCTATGAGCAGGCGATGAGCGAGGGCAACGAGGCATTGCATGAGGCGTTGCGCCGCAACCTGTATGGCACGACCGAAGCTTCGACAGAGAACCTGGGAGGCATGGCTGCTTATCTGCAAAACTCAGCCCGTACCCTTGCTGCGCAGGAAATCGCGGTGATTCAAGACGGCCGGATCGCGTTTGTTACGCCGACGGAATAAAACCGTTCCTTTAGACGCACGAGGCTGTAGAGGCCGTTCAGGTGCGGCATTTCCACTTCCAGCCACTTCCCGATTTCGCGTACCGCGCCAACAATGGCCTCAATCTCCGTGGCCTTGCCGGCTTCCATATCTTGGAGCATCGAGGTTTTATGACCAATCAGCTTGGCCGCAGCCTCCAGACGCTCCGCTGGTCGCAGCTGAAACGTGATGCCGATTTTTTCTCCGACCATCCGGGCCTCATTCATGATGGCTTCCATCAGGTCCGTATCATCATAATTTTGTACAACCGCATCCATGGTGGCATGGGTCAGCGCGGTCACCGGATTAAAGGCGATATTGCCCCACAACTTATCCCAGATTTTCGCGCGGATATCTGGCAGCGCCTGTACCCGGATGCCTCCCTCTCGCAGCACCGTCTCCAACGCCATTAGACGCGGGCTGAGCGTGCGATCCGGCTCACCGAGATACATGGTGTTATAGGCAAGGTCGAGGTAGTGAATTTCACCCGGAGCGGTGATCGTGGTGGCCTGATAAACTGCCGTGCCGATCACCCGCGCAGGATCAATCGCATCCCAGATGACGCCTTGCGGATCGAGCGAGCGGAGGCGCTGCCCATCGAAACGCCCCCCATGACGATAGAAATACCACCAGGGCATGCCATTCAGCGCAAAGACAATATGTGTATCCGCATGACAAAGCGCCGCGATCTGCGGGGCTGCAGCGGCGATGGCATAGGCCTTCAGGCATACGATAATAATATCCTGCGCTGGAAGAGAGGCCGTATCCTGCCGCACGCGCACGGGAACCTGCCGCTCTCCCTCAGCACTCACCATGCGTAGTCCGGCGGACTGCATCGCTTGCGCATGGGCACCACGGCCAATCATGACCACATCCGCTCCCGCAGCGGACAAATGCCCGCCAAACTCACTGCCAATGGCCCCGGCACCAAAGATACAGAGTTTCATACCGCCTCAACTGTTCCTCGTGCCTTAGCACTGCCCACCCCTGCTTCACAAGCAGAAAGCAGGCATAACAAGCATCGATAGGGGAAAAAACGTCCGCAGCCACTAAGACTACTAGGAGGGCGAGTTCACCATTTCAGCGGGGACAGAGAGGGCGGCTTGTGCTGAACCATCCGACGTCACTTCGGGCGTGGGCAGACGCAGATAGCGGGCGTTCCGCTCAGCGGTTGCGCCATAAGCCCCAAACCCCTGTGAGCGCACCAGCGATGGTTCTGGACGAAAACTGCTGGCACGAGGCAGATTATCATTGCCTGCTGTCGCTGCACGTTCATTATTATTGGCAGCGCGCATCATCGTGAAATTGAGGATGGGTACACGCGGTTGTGCGGCGGTGCCTACCTGAGCGACGGCCGAAGCCGCCTCTGCGGCGGCAAGAACCGCGGCGACGCCACTCGGCATGGGCGCCGGCTTTGCCGCCATGCTTGGCTTGTATTTTACCTGACCAAACAACTCCATCAGGCGTGCATCAAGAATGGAAGCAGGCGCCTCATCGCTGGCAAGCTGACTTACCAATCCAGCATTGGCGGACGACGGAAGCTGTGCCAGCAACTGGGCCAGAAATTGCGAGGTGTAGCGGATGGAGGGAGCTGAGAGTGTATTGGCTTGCGTTAATGCAAGACCGGCAGGCGATCCGGCCGCAACGCTTGCATCCATCGATACGGCGGCTTCCGGCAAAAGCGGCAGGTTCCCTCCGCCGGACAAACGATTCTCCACGCGTCCATCCGTGGGTGAAGAAGCCACCGCATAGGAGGGCAGGCGCAATCCAGATATTTCTGCCGGTGCGGCATTCACCACAACCGGTGCCGAAGAAACCAGCAGAGGAGGTGCAATATAGGAAGTAAGCATCATGTGCCAACGCTACCTAAGAAACAATTTAGTATATTGATATCTTAACAATTTTTACGATTTTGTCAAGGATTCTGCGGGGTTAAGTCTTCGAGATCCATTGATTTCTAGTGTCTTCTCCGTATAGTAAGGAGCCGTAAATTCATGAGGGTTGCATGCGCTGGTTGTGGTTTTCGGGAATGCTAGGGCTGGCCATCATTCTGGCCAGTACCATGATGTGGTTTGGGCACACGCAGTTTGGCCGCCAGTCTGCGGAAGAAATGGCGCGCCTTACCCCAGCTTCTGGTAGTGGAAAAGCCCAGATTGGCGGAGATTTTACCCTGACGGATCAGAATGGTAATCTGGTCACGGCACATGATCTGCAGGGCCACTTCAGCCTGGTGATGTTTGGTTTCACCTATTGCCCGGATGTCTGCCCCACCATGCTTTCAACCGTGACCGAAGCGCTTAACCGCATAGGACCGGCCGCGGATGGGATTCAGCCGGTATTCATTTCGGTGGATCCAGAGCGCGACACACCAGAAGTACTGAAGGCCTACGTCAGCGCATTTCATCCGCGTTTACTGGCTCTTAGCGGGACTTCTGAGCAAACCCGCGCCGTAACTGAGGCCTACAAGGTTTATTATTACGCCCATAAAAAGGCGCCGGGAGATAAAGAATACCTCGTTGATCATTCCAGTTTCTTGTACCTAATGGGCCCGGATGGCGAATACGTGACCCATTTTAACCATGCGATTGCTCCCTCTGAGCTGGCGGTTCGTCTGTCCGATATCGTGCAAAACGACAACGTGTACTAAGGAGCACTGTAATGACACGTCTTACGGCTTTTGTATGTCTGTGGCTGGCCATTCCGCTAACCTCGGTTGCAGGCTCAACGCTCGATTTAGAAATTGGGCCGGCATGGTCACCTCCGGCACGGCCAGGTCAGCAAAGCGTAGGGGTCGCCTACCTGACACTGCAAAATACGGCAGGTTCTGATGTTGTTCTCACCCAATTTCACTCTCCCAAGGCCAAACGTGTGGAAGTGCACACGCATACGCAGGATGCGCAAGGGGTGATGCGGATGGAAAAGCTGGATGCGCTGACGATCCCCGCCAACAGCACCGTGGCGATGAAACCCGGCGGCCTCCATGTTATGTTGTTTGATTACAAGGCTGACGTGAAGGAAGGGGCCAGTTTTCCTCTTTTCATTGGTGATGACCTAGGGGAAAAAGCGGTAGAAGTGTTGGTGCGTGCCAGCGCGCCGGAGAGTGCTGCTGCGGATGATGGGCACACCCACCACCACTAAGGCACTGTTTTATAAATCCCTGAAGGGCTTTACTGTCTTTTAAGACCCTTCAGGCATCATGAAAGGCCAAATCATTATGCGGCACGCACTCGCCATGAAGCCCACGGCACATTCCCCCCTCGCTCCGTCTGGCATCCGCCGAGGCTTCATGTTCGTGCTATCGTCACCTTCCGGGGCAGGCAAAACGACCCTTTCCCGCCTGTTGCTGGAAGAAGAGCAGAATCTTTGCATGTCCGTTTCGGTGACCACGCGTCCGCGCCGCCCCAGTGAAGTGGATGGGAGGGATTATCATTTTGTGACACCCGATACTTTTACCGCCATGGTCTCGCGCGGTGATCTGCTGGAGCACGCCACCGTGTTTGGCAATTCCTACGGCACACCGAAGCAGCATGTAGAAGAAGCGCTTGCCGGTGGCACCGATATGCTGTTCGATATTGACTGGCAGGGTACCCAACAACTGAAGCAAACCTGCCGCAAAGATCTTGCCAGTGTGTTCATCCTTCCCCCGTCGATGGCAGAGTTGGAACGTCGCCTGCGCACCCGTGCACAAGACAGTGATGAGGTCGTGCGCCACCGGATGGCCAAGGCCGCCGACGAAATTATCCACTGGGATGCGTATGACTATGTGGTGATCAATCGCGATGTGCAGGACACATTGGAACAGATCCGGCATATTTTGAAAGCAGAGCGTCTCCGTCGCAACCGCCAGACCACCCTGCCCGCTTTTGTAGCTGAGCTTTGCAGCGAAAAGTTTTAGGCATCATACGTCGCAATTAATGCGCCGAATTCATCTAAACTGAGCGTCTCCGCCCTGCGGGTTGGATCAATCCCAGCTCTCGCCAGATGCCCCTGTGCGTCACCCAATGATTTCAGTGCGCCGCGCAACATCTTACGACGCTGACCAAAGGCGGCCGCAACCACGCGTTCTACCGTTTCAAACTGGGCTTGAAATAGCGGTAGCGCACGTGGGGTGAGCACGACAACACTGGAAGAAACTTTTGGCGGTGGAGAGAAGGCTCCCGGCGGCAGATCAAATCCGGGCTGCACCGTACAAAGCCATTGCGCCAACACAGCAAGGCGGCCATAGGCGTCTTCTCCCGGGGCAGCCCAGATACGCTCAGCCACTTCTTTCTGAAACATCAGTACCAGCCGCGAGACAAAGCCCGGTCCACACGTCGCGATGCCGCGCAACCACTGCACCAAAAGCGGCGTACCCACGTTGTATGGAAGATTGGCCACCACCATGCGCGGCGCTGGGCTGGCTTCAGCCAGATCCACGCTCAAGGCATCGCGGTGGAGGATGTGTAGCCTACCGGCGGTGGCGGCGCGCAGCTGCTCGAGCAGCGGCAGAAAGCGTGGATCGACTTCAATCGCCGTGACGCTAGCAGCGGGAGAATGCAGCAAGGCGCGGGTCAGTGCGGTGGGGCCCGGGCCGACCTCGATCACATGGTGGCCTTCCACCGCTCCGGCAAGCGCAACAATCCGCTGTAAGATACGCTCATCCGTCAGGAAGTGCTGGCCAAAGCGTTTGTCGGCATGCAGAGATTCATGGCGTATCCACTCGCGCACGCTCGGCAAATGCGCAAAGGGGTCACTCATGCAGGCTTGGCACCGCTACGCCCGAGGCGGATGTCAATAAACGCATTACGTCGCAAATCGCGCATGTATTTCTGTGCCGCGAGCATAAGCTTATCACGCAGTAACTGCTCACGGATTTTTTCGTTATCTGGCGCGGCTACCGGTAGCTCCACTTTCTCACATAGCATCATCAGTTGAATCCCTTCTGGCGTTGCAAAAGGCTCACTGACCTGCCCCACGCGTAGCCCACTCACCAGGGATTTTAACGCTGCCGGAAGCGCACTCTGACGCATCCGCGTGTAATCCACTGAGAGATTCAATCCCTCAAAGTTATCCATTCCGGCGACACGCTTATCCATGCAGCTACCCGGATGCTGACGCACCGACTTGGCAATCTCCATTAACACATCCACCTCGCGCATTTGCGCGTCCGGCGCCAGTGACATTGACACACGCCGAAACGCCAGCTCTGCATCACGTAGTGGTTTTGCCGGCGTTTCACGGCGCTCTTTAAGGTGCAGAATCTGGTAGCCTACTGGGGTACGAATCGGCCCCACATAACCAGGCACGGTCGCGGTAGCCAACTGATCTGCCACCAGCGGATCCAGCTGCGCGGTATCCACCCATATGGCCTCAAGGCTGCTGGCTTGTGTGCTGGCAAGCTGTGTAGCCAGTGCATCAAAGCTGGCTCCCTGCTCTACTTCCTTACGCAACCGCTTTGCCAGCTTTCGCGTGGTTTCTTCCGCGTCGGGCGAGTCCACAGGCAGCATCAGCGAGGCGATGAGTAATTCCTCCTGCTTTGCGGTGGGATTGAGGCGACGCTCTGCTTCGCTGGCAATTTCCTCTGCACCTACCGCCACCCCTCGACGGATACGCTTACCCACCAGCTTACTCCAGGCAATTTGTGCGGAGAGCTGATCGCGAAAGGTACGCGCAGGGACACCCTGCTTTTCCAGAAAAGAGACGAGGGAGCCAGACGGCCGGCCCCGCTCCTGTTCCAAGGCGGCAATTGCACCATCGACCTCATCCGGCGCGACCGTAATGCTGTAGCGCTTGGCTTCCTGTTCCTGCAATGATTCATCAATCAGGTTTTGCACGATGCGCGGCAATAGCTGGCGACGCACCTGCGGCGTATCAGACAGCCCGGTGGTTGCGAGAACCAGTTTCAGGCGATCCTGCACTTCCAGCTCGGTAACAATGTCCTCATTGACTACCGCCGCGATGGTATGGCGCTCCTCACCAAACGCAGGCGCCCCCGCCAGCAGCACAGAAACCAAGAGGAAAGAAGAATATCTCATAGTGTCGGTATAGCCGCCTTCGCCACTTCTTAAAACGGGAAAATCACGATGCAGGAACCACGGCCGATATTGTGCAGGTTCTGTTTATTTTACTGTCATCGTCACTAATTGAGATTTTTGAGGAATACCTGAACCATAAACAAAGTATCCGGACGGAAGTCTCGGTCTTGCGTAAACTCACGATCAAATCGGCTGACCACGGTCAAACAATCATTCTTGTAGGTCAGACCGCCTCCCGTAGCACGTAGTTCGTTTAAGTCAAAGTCCCGTCGGGCATAGGTATTGACAGACCAGTTATCCGTCAGCGGAAGGGTTCCGGAGAACAATCCTTCATTACGATCAAGCAGGATCGGATCATCCTTAATGATGACATAATCCGCTAGAAGTACCACGGAATCCAACTCCAGCAACCCTAACAACTCACTGCGGCGCAGGGTCATATCGTCTGGATCAACGCGGAAACGGTAATCCACATCATACGTCACGCCATTCAGGCCCAGCTTACCGACATAGTCAGACTGGTCTTCCGGCGCCTCAGAAACGGGAAAAAGTCGATCGCCGCGCACCATCACATCCTGCCCCAACATGGCATTGTAACTGCGTCCCTCCGCTTCACGATATTCACCGCGCATTCCGTAAACGGCCCGAACGCCATTTTCAATACGGTCATACCCAGCAAAGCGATTATAGGAAAAGAGATTGATGTCAGAAAATTCAGGTACCAAGCTATCTTCATTGGGGATGCTGTCCGGATTATTGCCGTTACTGGTTGCCACCAGCTGAGCCATAGGCTCCAAAGTCAGCGTATCACTTCCCAGCATCTGCATGACCGGATAACGCCAGCCCGTGGCCAGACGCGGAATCGCTCGCGTTTCTGTGCCATCAAACGCTCCCCCACTGGCGAGGGCAAAATCACTGACGGAATAGAGATCCGCTCGTACGCTGGCGTCGGTCTCAAACATATGCCCACCGCTACTCAGCAAGGGGACTCGCCAGCCCGTATCAAGACTGGCGCGCCGCGAATCCGCACCAATATCACGCATAACCGTGCGTCCACTGGCCTCCATGCGCAGACGGGAGCCAAGCACCAGCGGATCACTTTCCGTGTATATTTTTGCCGCGGGTAAAACAAAGGGTGATGTATCCGGATCAGAGGTTGCCTGCAATCCCTGAAAGGCCATGCTTTCCACCACAACATAATCACGGTCTTCAATACGCTCGCTGAACAGACGTGAACGCAGCATATTCTGGTTACCAAACCGATAGCGGCGAAGATAGGTATCATCCGTGGTTCGGTTGACATCAAATCCCCACGACCAGTGATCCGATATCTGGCTGTTGCCCGTCGCAAAGATGTGCCCACGAATCTCGTTCTGACCGGGCACCGGTTGTCCAAATTCGTCGCGCTGTTGAGGGTTGGTAATCGATCCATCCATCTGAAAGTATCCGCCCTCCGTCAAATGGCGGTACTGGCCGATCATCACCGGCCCTTCTTCTGACGTCAAAAATGGGGTAATGGTGGCGTCAATATTGGGCGCTATGTTCAAATAAACGGGTATCTGAAGCGTGGTCCCCAACTGCTGGTTCTGCGAATAGGCTGGGGCCAGAATGCCGCTTTTGCGCTTGGCTCCCGGTGTGGGATGAGAAAAATACGGGGTGTAGGCGATAGGTACGCCATAAAGCTCCATCCATGCATCGTGATAGACCACGCGCTCTTTGGCCTGATCAATCTGCACATCTTCGGCTTTTAACTGCCATAGAGGGTCCTTCACCTCCCCCGTTTCTTCGTCTTTGCAAAGTTTACAGGGTGAATAGACCGCCTGGCGCAAAGCATACGTGTTCTCGCTAAGCTTTTTTGCTTCACGCGCCGCGAACAGAGAATTATCCGCCATGCGAACACGGAATGAATCGATCACTCCGACCTTCAAATCATCTTTGAGGCGCAGTTCATCCGCGAACAATACATTGCCATCAGGCTCCAGCAACGTGATGTTCCCTTGAGCGCGCACGATGTTGCGATCCTGATAGTAGGCGATGCGGTCAGCGAACAAGACGTAATCGCCCTGAACGACCTGCACTTTACCCTGTGCCACAACAATCGCATTTGTCTTGTCATACCCCAGTTGCTGGGCTGACATGTAGACGGGTTGCTGAACGTCGCCCTTAGCCGCCTCAGGCATCGCTGCCCGCGCTGCAAGAGGAGCGGCAAAAAGTGCAAGTGCCAGCAAGCCGAATAAACGCATGGTAACGTTTTAGCGGCTCACCATCGCCAGAGCAACGTGAAGCGCACGTAAAGGATGCGTCTTTTTAATTACCTACAGCCTTCGAGACTCACCTGCCACGGCTGATCAGACGTAGTGGTCATCCGTTGCGAGGTACCCAATCACATAATCGCGTACGCCATCTTCCAGACTATGGAAGGGCTTAGTGTATCCTGCGCCTACCAGTTTTGTCATATCTGCTTCGGTAAAATACTGATATTTGTCGCGGATTTCGACCGGCATATCGATATAGTGAATCTGCGGCGGATGATCCAGCGCGGCGAAAACTGACTTTGCAAGGTCTTCAAAGGTGCGCGCCTTGCCCGTCCCCAGATTGAACATCCCTGAAACGCCAGGGTTATCCAAAAGCCACTGAATCACAGAGACGCAGTCTTTCACATAAATGAAATCGCGCATCTGACCGCCATCTTTGTACTTGGGGTTGTAGCTATGAAACAACTTAACCGGGCGGTGCGCGTGTGCGTGCGGGAAAATACGCGCGGCGACACTTTGCTGATCACCCTTATGGTACTCGTTCGGGCCATAGACGTTAAAAAAGCGTAGACCCGCCCATTGAGGAGGCTGCTTCTCACCACGCTCCAGACTACGTGCCACGAAAGTATCAAAGAGCCATTTGCTCCACGCATAGGTGTTCAGCGGGCGCAGTGTCCTCAAATAGGTTGTTGACATATCGTCATTAAACCCCCTGCTGCCATCGCCATAGACGGAAGCGGATGAGGCATAAATAAAGCGGGCTTCATGCTCAATGCACCAGGCACGCAGAACACGGGAGAAGGTGTAATTATTCTCCAGCAGCAAATCCGCGTTGCGCTCGGTGGTCGAAGAAATGGCACCCAGATGAATGATGGCCTCAATCTCTCCAGCGTTCATCTCCAGCCAATAGAATAATTCTGCGGGGGAGATGATCTCATCGACCGGGTGCTTGGCAAGGTTGCGCCACTTTTCATCACTGCCGAACATATCGCAGACAACCACCCGCGCATTAGGGTGCGCATCACTCAAAGCGGCGGCCACGTTGGAGCCAATAAATCCTCCTCCGCCGGTCACTACATACGTCTGCATGGTTTTCTCTCCTCCAAAATGCCCTTTGGCACTTGCTAAATTGTAGTCTAGGGGCAATATGTAAAGAAGTGGTTACACTGGAGCCCCCCAATGCAGAAAGATAGCAAGTTTTTCGATGATATGGCCCGCATGATGTCCGGGGCAGCGGGTACCGTATTTGATGCCAAGCGCGAGCTGGAGCAGCAATTTGCAGCGCAGATTGAAAAATTTCTGCTCAAAATGAACTTTGTCAGCCGTGAGGAATTTGAGGTGGTACGCGACATGGCACGGGCCGCCCGCGAAGAGAATGAGGCGTTGAAGGCCCGCATTGAGGCGCTGGAGAAAAAGTAATTCTCCTCAACGCCGGGTTTTTTACCATTCGCCCTGTACATCGGATTTTAGAGATTTTTTACCTTTCGGGCCTATGCTGCAACGCGAAAGCACGCACAACCAGCCGGAGCCTCATCCCATGCGCACCCCTCAAGCAATCGAAAATGACTGGAAAACCTCTCCGCGTTGGCAGGGTGTAACCCGGCATTACAGTGCAGCAGATGTTGCCCGGCTGCGCGGCACGATTCATGTGGAATATTCCATCGCTCGTCAGACTTCGGAAAAGCTGTGGCGATCCATGGGAGAGTTGCCCTACGTAAATGCACTGGGCGCCCTCACCGGGAATCAAGCCATGCAACAGGTCAAGGCCGGGCTGAGGGCGATTTACCTCTCCGGCTGGCAGGTCGCGGCGGACGCCAACCTCGCCGGGCAGATGTATCCCGATCAGTCGCTCTATCCCGCCGATTCCGTGCCAAGCGTGGTGAAACGCATCAACAATACCCTGCTGCGCGCCGACCAGATTGCCCATTCCGAGGGTGATGATTCCGTCGATTACCTGCAACCCATCGTGGCCGATGCGGAAGCAGGCTTCGGCGGCAACCTCAACGCCTTTGAGCTGATGAAAGCGATGATCGAAGCCGGGGCGGCCGGGGTGCATTTCGAGGACCAGCTCGCCAGTGCCAAGAAATGCGGCCATATGGGTGGCAAAGTACTGGTACCAACACAGGAGCAGGTGCAGAAGCTGCAGGCCGCCCGCCTCGCCGCGGATATCTGCGATGTGCCCACCGTGCTGGTGGCGCGCACCGATGCCAATGGCGCATTTCTTATCACCAGCGACATTGACGCCTACGACGCGCCGTTTGTGACGAAAGAGCGCACGGTGGAAGGCTTCTTCACCATGAAGGGCGGGCTGGACTGCGCCATCGCGCGCGGCCTTGCTTACGCGCCGCATTGCGACCTCATCTGGTGCGAAACCTCCACGCCGGACCTGAAAGAAGCACAGAAATTCGCCGAAGCCATTCATGCGCAGTTCCCCGGCAAATGGCTAGCTTATAATTGCTCGCCGTCCTTCAACTGGAAGAAGAACCTCGACGATGTTACCATCGCCAAGTTCCAGCGCGAGCTGGGCGCCATGGGCTACAAGTTCCAGTTCATCACGCTGGCCGGCTTTCACTCGCTCAATTACTCGATGTTTGAGGTGGCCAAAGCCTACCGCGAGAGCGGCATGACCGGCTATGTAATGCTGCAGGAGAAGGAATTCGCCGCGGCTAAGGACGGCTTCACCGCCGTGAAGCACCAGCGCGAAGTCGGCACTGGCTATTTCGACGAGGTGGCACAGGCCATTACCGGCGGCAATACGTCACTGGCGGCGCTGCATGATTCCACCGAAGCCCACCAGTTCGGCTAGGCCATGCGTGGCATCAACCTCCCCCTACTGAAGCAAAGCTGGATTTTCTCGGCCCGCCACGCGCTATGGCTCGCCCCGTTTTTTGTTCTCTGCGGTTATCTTAATGATGCGATCATGAGCATCGGTGGCGCCAGCCACTCACAAATGAGCGTGATTCTAAGCCAGCTTAAAGCGTCCGGCTGCGGCATTGAAAGTCTGATGGCGATTGATCAGTCGGTCGGGGGGTCACAAAATCCCGGACATGGCATCGCAGCCATTGGGTTGTTGCTGTTTGCCGCCTCCATCGAGCTGGTGTTGATGCTGGGGCTGATGCATACCCGCCAGCAGGGCGAAACGCCACGGCTGGCCCAGCAGCTTGCGTTCTTCCGTCAGGGCTTCACCGGCTCGTTCAAAGGGTTCTGGCGTGGGTTTCTACGCTTCCTGCTGTTCAGCTTCGCACTGGCGATTGGGATTGTCGCCACGGTCATTCTCAACGCGTGCGGCACGACGGAAGCGCTCGTCATCATGGGGCTGCTCACCGCGCTGATCTTCCTTTGGATGATGGTATTTCTGCTGCCCTATATCTTTGCCACCATCGCCTGTGTGTTCCGCCCGCTTGCCTTCGATGAGGCATTCCGCGCCAGTGTACAGCAGCTCACCGGACGGCGCTTGGAGGTGGTGTTGAGCCTGTGCGTGAGCGGTCTGCCTGCTGGCGCCGTGACGGTGGGGATGGCCTGGCAAGGGCTGGAGCCCTCCCTCGCGCCGCTGAGCATCGCGCTCACCAGCGTACTGGGTATCCCGTCGCTGGCGTTGCTGTACTTATATCATCTGCGCTTTCAAGAGGGCACGAAAGCCTAGGCTTTCAGATGCTTCAGCAGCGCCTTGCGGGCTTCATTGAGACGGCGGGTATAATCGGCGCTGCCGCCCTGGTCGGGGTGATGCTTCTTCAGAAGCTGCCGCCATGCGGCATTAATCTCATCCGCGCTGGCCTTTGGCCCGACTCCTAACACATCCTGCGCTTCGCTCACACTCATTGTCTGGCTTGCAGCCGTACCAGAAGCATTCGCCCCGCGCCCGCGCGCGCGAAAGAAAGGCCACATCATTGTAAGGTACCAGACAACCGCACGCAGTCGTGGAACAAATATCCCAAGCACCATGCCAAAGCGCGCGAGAAACTGCCCAATTCGCCCCAGCTTTTCTGAGGGCAGACGCGAGAGCGTGCTCATGGCTGCATGCACCAGAACCACAATCAGAACACCAATCAGCAGCAGACGCATGATGGTAAATTTTAGTTGAGGATGCGGGATAGTGCCGAGCCAAGATCGTGCAACGAATTTGTCTCCGAAGATGCCCTCACGGTGGAATTACTCTCCGTGGAAGGGCGGGCGGGGGCATTCAGAATGCTATCCAGCGAGAGAGGTGCGCTTGGATGGATACTACCGGACGACACAGGGGCCGGCGTGACCGGATGAGATAACGCGGCTGAGGGAGTGTGTGTTGTGGGTATTGCTGGCGTTGCCACCGGCGACGGGGACGCGGGGGTCACAGTAACGGTGATTGCCGGCGCAGGGGATGCTCCCGAAGAAACGCTCGCAGCCGAGGATGCAGGCACTGCGCCAGGGGTGGCTGCAGCCGAAGCCGACGGTGCTGGGGCGGCAGAGGATACCGGAGCTTCCGGTACTTTTGGAGTATCATCCTTGGAGGCTTCATCATTGAGCAGGGAGAGGGTCTCTTCCGCCGCTTTGACCTCTTCCTCGGCCTCGCCGGTGCGCAGCTTCTCAATGCGCTGATCGACGGCAGGGATTTTCAGCACCTGCAGCAGGCTACGCACTTCCTGACGCGCCGCCACGTGCGAGATGGAGAGCTTGCCACCATTGTCCGTTTCCAGCACATCGAGCACGGTGAGGCCCTGCAGGAACATCTCGCGGAAGATCACCCGCTCGGAAAAACCAGGTGCCACGCGGAAGCCGATGCGGCGGGCCAGCTCGTCCGTCACTTTGGTCATGAAGCGCTTGTTGCGCGCATCGATGTTGGAGAGGCGGTTGCGCATCACAATCCAGTCGATGGAGCCGCCATCACGCTTGGCGCGCTGCAGCTTCTGCTCCCACACCATCTCGGAATAGATGCTGGGCTTGACGATGTTGAGGGTCTCGCCGTCCACCGAGGCCAGCACGTCAAGATCGACGAAGCTGTCATTGATCGGCGTAATCACCGTGTTGGCAAACGAATGCGCCAGGCGCGACAGGTAGGTGTCATTCCCCGGCGTGTCGATGACCACGAAATCGCAGGTGCCATAGACACGTGCCAGCCCTTTGGCGAAGCGGTCGCGCTCGTCAGCCTTGGCTTCCTCCACAGAATCGAACGGGCTTTTCTGGATGACGATATGGTGCGGCATGGGCAACGACGTGCCCTGCTTGGCGATGGTCTGGCGGCGATTCTCAAAATAGCGGGTCAGCGAACGCTGGCGGGAGTCGATGTCGATGGAGCCCACCGAAAACCCAAGCCGCAGCAGCGCGACGATCAGATGCATGGTCGTCGTCGTCTTGCCCGAGCCCCCCTTCTCGTTGCCGACAATAATCACATGGGCGCGGCGGAGAGAAGAAGTGGTGGAAGACGCCGTATCGTTCATGGATTCACCCCGCAATGCAATGCAGCAACGTTAGCGAATCATACCGTGCGTGTAAAGCGAGCTTGCGAGGAAAAGCAGGCATCGAGGGAAGATGGTCTTTACGCTTATCTTCGTTGACTTCCCATGTCATCTCTTGTGATACCGCGGTGATCCTGCTGCCAAGCTTTGTATGCTTCGCTCTTTATCTTATCTAATACGTCCCGGCTGAGTCCAATCTTTGACAGTAAACCTTCATCAAAGCGGTCTGTTGGCACAGCGCTTTTTTCAACCGCCCTTTTTGTAGCTTTTCCCAGACGCATCTGTTCTTTAGCGGCATGCTGATAGTAGGCGGTAAATGCAAACTGCTTCGCCCACGGCTCCGCATTCATTTCATGCTTGAGAGCATGAAGATGAATGGCCTGATTTAGTTTAATCAGCGCCAGTCTAAGGTTCTCATATTGATCCCCGCGCTCAAAATTTTCCACTGGCGGGGGGAAGGTAAATTCGGGCCGCAGGTATGGCTTTCCATTCTTTAGCTCAAGCAAATGCTCATCTGCATATCTATGGTACCTTCGCCGGCAATCTTCATACATCGCTTTGAGGGTCGTGCGCTCTTTCTCATAAGGCTTTAGTGCCTCGGTATCCTTACGCGAGGGTTTGCGCTCCTTGGTCGTGCTCGGCGTGTAGCGACTCGTATCCGTCAGTTCCCGTTGCAGCCGATAGATTGCCGAGGTCAAACGCTCTGCTTTGTACATTGCCTGGCCAACCGCCTTAATCTCCGCCACATGTACGTCATCCTCGACCACGGCCTTGTCGTCTTTTGGATTATTCTGGTGCAAGGCAACATAGCCCTTCCTATCAAAAGGCCCCCAAGGCTTAACGGCCCATCGCTCCACAAATAAATGAGGCTTATTGCCATATTCTTCACTTATAGTGCGTGATTGCCCACGGACGGTCTGGCGTATCTGCTGCTCCAGAATGGCAAAGAATGTATCCGCGACTTCAGGACGTGCGGGCAGTACCATAACCCGGTTGATGTCTTTGATCACGACAGAAGCGTTAAAGTCCGAATCATCCGACTGGCCTCTACGCGCGCTTTTACTCACCGCACTGGCACGCGTCTTTGCGCCATTATCTACAATGCTGAGCAAGGAGCCAGTCCATTCATTGCAGACCGTAAGCCGGGGATCCTCAGGGCGCACGAGATGATAATGCGTACCCTCCTTTTCTTGCTGGCGCCGGTCCGCAAGGTAAATATCACGGCCTTGTACATACTTATCCCATCCCTCATTGTCGATAAGGTCTCGGTGGGTTCGCAACACCCCTTTATCCACAAGCACATTCATGACGTAGTTAGTAATGAGCTCAAGGCGAGATGAAGGGTCTTCAATGCCGTTCATGCTATTGAATATGGTAACCAGATCGGAAAACGTCAGATCTTTGGCGCCCTTGGGGGCATCCTTATCACGTTTTAAGCCGTAGAAATTTCCCGATTCATCCATACGAAAGAACTTCTTCATTCCTTCAAGGCTCTTTTTAGCTGCCAGCTCATGACACAGGTGAGTGACTATCGCTGCGTCAATGACGAGGCCGACCAGCTTATCCTGCCGACGCGTCGCACCCTCCAGCAGCTCATCAACCGTTTTATGCCGTGTCCATGCAGAGGCGAACTCAGCCGCATCTCTAAAACTGTTATGAGATATTGTCATGAATGCTGTTTGTTTCTGGCAATGGATCGAAGGATACGCGACTTGAACTCGGCTTCACTGATGGGCACCCCGTGATAATACACATCGCTTATATCGATTGGCTTGAAGCCCTTGCCAGGAACATAGATTTCCGCCGACTCGCGATTACAGTCGTTTTTGGACTCGACGACTCTGCACGGGTCGCCTTCCCAGTCAAAATAGCCTAGTACAGTTTCGCGTTCATCCATTCGGCCATCTTACGCGCAAACTGTGAAGCTTTGGTTACAGAACGGAAAAAGCCGGGGAGTTTTCCCCGGCTTTTTCTTCATTATTAGAAATTTACGAAGCGTTAGCCTTCGGTGCCCGTGCGGGGCGCGTCGGCTTCGGCATCGGTCTGATCGGTCACCACGGGCTGGCTCGCCGCCATGCGGGACTCCAGCTCCTTGTCGCGCTCGCTGGCGATCTTTTTGATCTTGCGAACGGTAGCACCGGTCCCGGCAGGGATCAGTCGGCCGACGATGACGTTCTCTTTCAGACCGCTCAGACGATCCACCTTGCCGGCCACGGCCGCTTCGGTGAGTACGCGGGTGGTCTCCTGGAAGGAGGCCGCGGAGATGAAGGAGCGCGTCTGCAGCGAGGCTTTGGTGATCCCCTGAAGAACCGGCTGGCAGGTGGCCGGCTTCAGTCCTTCAGCAATCGCCTTACGGTTGACTTCTTCGAACTCATCGCGATCAACCTGCTCACCGCTGAGGAAGGTGGTCTCGCCCGGATCGGCAATTTCCACTTTCTGCAGCATCTGGCGCAGAATGACCTCAATGTGCTTGTCGTTGATGGTCACGCCCTGCAGACGGTAGACCGACTGCACTTCGTTCACCATGTACTTGGACAACGCCTCAACGCCCATCACGCGCAGAATGTCATGCGGCACCGGGTTGCCGTCCATCAGCAGGTCACCCTTCTGGACATGATCACCTTCCTGCACGGTGATGTGCTTGCCTTTCGGGATGAGATACTCGATCGGCTCGACGGTCTCGTCCTTCGGCTTGATGATGAGGCGGCGCTTGTTCTTGTAGTCCTTACCGAACTCCACCATGCCTTCCACATCGCTGATGATGGCATGATCCTTCGGCTTACGGGCTTCGAACAGCTCGGCCACGCGCGGCAGACCTCCCGTGATGTCGCGGGTCTTGGAGGACTCGCGCGGGATACGGGCCAGTACATCACCGGCAAACACTTCCGTGCCATCCTCGACGTTCAGAATGGCATCCACCGGCAGGAAGTAACGGGCTTCCAGACCGTTGGCCAAAGTAATCAGTTCACCCGCTTTGTCACGCAGAGCAATGCGCGGCTTCAGATCCGCACCGCGTGTCTGCTGACGCCAGTCGATGATCACCTTGCTGGAGATACCGGTGGCTTCATCCATCACTTCACGCAGGGATACGCCCTCCACGAGGTCACGGTAATGGGCAATCCCGTTACGCTCCGTGATGATGGGGATGGTATACGGATCCCACTCAGCCAGCTTCTCGCCTTTCTTGGCAGGGCCACCCTCTTTCACGTTCACCCGCGCCCCGTACGGCAGCTTGTGGCGTGCCCGCTCACGGCCCTGCTCATCGCGCAGCACCAGCTCGCAGGTCCGGCTCATCACCACCTGACGCCCTTTGGAATCGGTCACCACGTTCTTGTTGGAAAGCGAGACGACTCCGTCAAAGGCTGCTTCAATGCTAGAGGTTTCCGCTCCACGCTGCGCCGCACCCCCGATATGGAAGGTACGCATGGTCAGCTGGGTACCCGGCTCACCGATGGATTGCGCCGCAATAACGCCTACTGCTTCGCCCATATTCACTGGCGTGCCGCGTGCAAGATCACGACCGTAGCACTTGGCGCAGACACCGCCTTGCGATTCGCAGGTCAATACAGAGCGGATTTTGACCGCTTCGATCCCTGCCTCGTCGATCTTAGCAACGATCTTCTCGTCGATCAGACCGCCTGCTTTGACGATGATTTCGTCGCTTACCGGATGACGGACGTCCTTAGCGCTGGTACGGCCGAGGATGATGTCACGCAGCTCGACAATCACTTCCCCGCCCTCGATCACCGGACGGGAGACCAGGCCCTGCTCGGTGCCGCAATCATCCTCAATGATGATGCAGTCCTGCGCCACGTCAACCAGACGACGGGTCAGGTACCCGGAGTTCGCGGTCTTCAGCGCCGTATCGGCCAGACCCTTACGGGCACCGTGTGAAGAGTTGAAGTACTCAAGTACGGTGAGACCTTCTTTGAAGTTCGAGATAATCGGGGTCTCGATGATTTCGCCGCTCGGCTTGGCCATCAGACCGCGCATCCCGGCGAGCTGCTTGATCTGCGCCGCGGAGCCACGCGCTCCGGAGTGGGCCATCATGTAGATGGAGTTCACCTCTTTGGCTTTGCGCTTGCCGACTTGCGTACCGATGGAGGAAATTTCCTTCATCATGTCCTCAGCGACCCGCTCGGTGCAGTGCGACCAGGCGTCGATCACCTTGTTGTACTTCTCACCGGCGGTGATCAGACCGTCCGCGTATTGCTGCTCGAACTGCTTCACCTCTTCCAATGTGCCGTTGATGTGCTTTTCTTTCGCTTTCGGCACGATCATGTCGTCCTTACCGAAGGAGATACCTGCACGGGCCGCTTGCGTGTAGCCGAGGCCCATGATGCGATCCGCGAAAATCACCGATTCTTTCTGACCGCAATGGCGGTAGACGAGGTCGATCAGGTTCGAGATCTCTTTCTTGGTCATCAGCTTGTTGACGACGGCGTAACCCAGCTTTGGATGCTTCGGCAGCAGGTCAGCAATCATCATGCGGCCCGGGGTGGCATCCACCACGGTCACCTGACGCTTGTTGTTTTCATCCACGCCGATGTAGCGGGCTTTGATTTTGCTGTGCAGCGTGACCGACTTGGACTCCAGCGCCATGCGGATTTCCGCCATGTCTTTGAAGGCCATGCCCTCGCCCACCTCGCCGTCGGACTCGAGCGACAGGTAGTAAAGGCCGAGCACGATATCCTGCGACGGCACAATGATCGGCTTGCCGTTCGAAGGGGAGAGGATGTTGTTGGTGGACATCATCAGCACGCGGGCTTCCAGCTGCGCTTCGATGGACAGTGGCACATGCACGGCCATCTGGTCACCGTCGAAGTCAGCGTTGAATGCCGAGCATACCAGCGGGTGCAGCTGGATGGCTTTACCCTCAATGAGCACCGGCTCGAACGCCTGAATGCCCAGGCGGTGCAGCGTCGGCGCGCGGTTCAGGAGCACCGGATGCTCACGGATCACCTGGTCGAGGAAATCCCAGACTTCCGGACGCTCGGATTCCACCATGCGCTTGGCCGCTTTGATGGTGCTGGCAATGCCATACATTTCCAGCTTAGCATAAATGAACGGCTTGAAGAGTTCGAGTGCCATCTTCTTCGGCAGACCGCACTGGTGCAGTTTCAGTTCCGGCCCTACCACAATCACGGAGCGGCCGGAGTAATCGACGCGCTTACCGAGGAGGTTTTGACGGAAGCGGCCCTGCTTACCTTTCAGCATGTCGGAAAGCGACTTCAGCGGACGCTTGTTGGTGCCCGAAATCACGCGGCCGCGGCGGCCATTGTCAAACAGCGCATCAACGGCTTCCTGCAGCATGCGCTTCTCGTTACGCACGATGATGTCAGGCGCACGCAGTTCAAGCAGACGCTTCAGGCGGTTGTTACGGTTGATGACCCGGCGGTAGAGATCGTTCAGGTCGGAGGTAGCAAAACGGCCCCCATCGAGTGGCACCAGCGGGCGCAGCTCCGGCGGAATCACCGGGATGACATTCATGATCATCCATTCCGGCTTGTTGCCGGAATCGAGGAAGGACTCGATCAGCTTCAAACGCTTGACGATCTTCTTGCGCTTGGCTTCGGAGTTGGTCTCGGCCAGCTCGGCGCGCAGCTCAGCCTTCTCCTGCTCGAGGTCAAGGCCGGTCAGCATGGTTTGAATCGCTTCCGCGCCGATCGCGGCGGAGAAGCTGCTCTCACCATACTGCTCAATTGCCTGATGGTACTGATCTTCGCTCAGCAGCTCTTTCTGCTTGAACGGGGTCAGGCCCGGCTCGGTGACGACATAGCTTTCGAAATAGAGCACGCGCTCCAGATCCTTCAGCGTCATGTCGAGCAAGAGGCCAATGCGGCTCGGCAGCGACTTGAGGAACCAGATATGCGCCACCGGTGCAGCCAGCTCGATATGGCCCATGCGTTCGCGGCGCACTTTGGTCAGCGTTACTTCCACGCCGCACTTTTCGCAGATAATACCGCGATATTTCATACGTTTATATTTGCCACATAAGCATTCATAATCTTTGATAGGGCCGAAAATACGCGCGCAGAACAAACCATCACGCTCGGGCTTGAAAGTCCGATAGTTGATTGTCTCGGGCTTCTTCACCTCGCCGTAGGACCAGGTGCGGATCTTCTCCGGCGAGGCGAGGCTGATGGTGATGGCGTCGAAATCGTCGTTCTGCGGCTGGGGCCGCAGCAGGTTGAGCAGGTCCTTCATGAGCGGACAACCTCCTTGAGGAGAGTGGCCGTGCGCGCGCGGGCACGGCCTGGGGCGTTGGCGATCGAGCGGGCGGAGCGGCCGGTCATCAGCCGCGTTCGAGCTCGATGTCGATGCCGAGAGAGCGCATTTCCTTCAGCAGCACGTTGAAGGATTCGGGCATGCCGGCCTCCATCCGGTGATCGCCATCCACGATGTTCTTGTACATCTTGGTGCGGCCGTTCACGTCGTCGGACTTCACCGTGAGCATCTCCTGCAGCGTGTAGGCGGCGCCGTAGGCCTCGAGCGCCCACACCTCCATCTCGCCGAAGCGCT
>DBAU01000062.1 GCA_002291845.1 Alphaproteobacteria bacterium UBA1002
AGGCCGGGAACATGACGCAATGAGACAGGGCATACCAGTAACGTATGTTCCTGTGCGAAACACAATCTTTTTGTCTTTTGCACTGGCCTGGGCAGAAGTACTCAAAGCGTATGATATTTTTCTTGGTGTCAATGCGCTGGATTACAGCGGTTATCCGGATTGCCGCCCGGAATACATCGCTGCATATGAGGAAATGGCAAACCTAGCGACAGCTTACGCACTTGGGGAAGGTAAGAAAGTACGTATTCACGCGCCATTGATCCATTTAACCAAAGCGGAGATCATACAACGCGGTATAGCGCTTGGCGTGGATTATTCTGCGACCATCAGCTGCTATGATCCCACGCCGGATGGAAGGGCATGCGGAAGTTGCGATGCATGCCAGTTACGACGCAAAGGCTTTGCCGATGCAGGCCTTGCTGACCCCACCCTTTACCAGGAGAAACCATGAGTAGCATTTATGATAATCTAACACAGCTCGGGGCCAAAACACCGCTTCCGGACTCACCGCAAGAGGCCGTTTTGGAGCGTGTTGCTAATCCGCACCCGGATACGCCGTATGCCGTGCGGTTTGTATGCCCTGAATTTACCTCGCTTTGCCCCCTAACCGGACAACCTGATTTCGCCCATCTGGTGATTGACTACGTACCCAACCAGTGGCTGGTGGAGAGTAAGTCACTCAAGCTTTACCTTCATGCCTTTCGTAACCATGGCGATTTTCATGAAGCCTGCACGGTTGGCATTGCGAAACGGCTGGTTACAGAGATAGCGCCCCACTGGCTGCGCATTGGTGGTTATTGGTACCCGCGAGGCGGTATCCCGATTGATATTTTTTATCAAACAGGCACGATTCCAACAGGCGTTTGGATTCCCGATCAGGATGTACCCACCTACCGGGGTCGTGGCTAGTTCTTCCCCCGCCGCTGCAAGTGGATTGCAAAACTCCAGAAGGATATCTATGTTGTCCACAGGCATGTAGCCGAAACAGACCACAGGAGGTGTTATGCGCTCGGAAGGCATTGCGGAGCCCCGTTTTTCGCAGGACGTCGCAAATTCCAAAGTCAATAGTGGGACTGAAGCATCCCCTGTATCAGCCGCGACAGATCAGCCAGCCGCAGCAACAAAACGCGAATCTGCACGGGCGATTCTGCCTGTTGCGCCCGTACCGCTGGTAAGCGGCGACACACTTGTGGTGATAACTGCTATGGCCTCTGCTCATGGGGAGAATGCTTCAACGGAGGATGATCAATCTGCTGAGAGCCCCGTCTTTGCAGCACGTGGAGCCATTGCCGAAAATCCATCCTTGGGCACCTTACCATTTGGACGCCTGGTTTCTGCCATAGCCCGTGGCTTTGATCCCACCAGCCTTCTTACCGAAGCACCACGTGCATCCTCTCCTGATGGTACTGCTGCTGAAGATGCAGAAATCAATGCGCCCGACCCCTCTTCACTTCCGCCACAAAGCGTCTCGACAAGAGGGCCGGTCTTAACAGTTGCCGCCGCGGTGGTCTCCAACTTAACCCCGGAAGAGCTCGCCCGTCTCCAGACACTTTATGCTTAAAATTTGCATTTGAGTACGAAGATTAGCCCGCTTCAAGATCTAGAAATGTAAAGCGATCGCGGGTGAGGTGCGCCATTCGGCAAGCTAGGCTGTACGCTTCGTTATCCAGACCTAGCGCCTCTGGCGATGTAGCAACGCCTGCCGCTTCCAGCACGTCTTCGACACGCGTAGGCGTTAAAAATTGGGGGTAAATGGCTTTGCGCGCTTCCTGCCAACGTTCAGGTAAATGCGTAAGAGCCTTACTCCATAGCTCACGCTTTTTTTGAACACCTGCAAGTACGGCATCATTCCTCAAAGCTGGCGGCAAAGCTTCTTCACCTTCAAGCCTCAGCCGCAACACCGTTTGAGATAAGCAAGCTTCTTGCCGTCGTGCCATGTGCAAGGTTGTCACTGCAATCAATTCGCCGTGGTATGGTAACGCGCCTCCTGCACATAACTGCTCATAGGTATGCGCGATCATATGCTCTCCTTGACTGGCAGGATAGGACCCTCCAGCTAACGTCATGCCTTCACCGGAAGCGAGCAACGTACGCATCAGACAGGCAATGGCGTCTGGGTCTCGTTTTGCCAGCTGCATACTTTTAGCAAATAAAAGTGGTTCATCCTCTGCCAGCAACGCAAATGGACGTGAATCATACGGGGTGCCAAGCAGATGATGAGATAATAGCCAGTCCGCTTGGGCGGTACTGCGGCAGATTGAATCACCCAATCCACTACGGATCAGGCGCAGCGGTGCTTCTGCGACGACCTCCAAATCAACTAGGACCGCCATCGGCGGTGCTGCTGGCACGCTCTCTTTTCGTAGGACACCGTTGCAACTTTCAACATAAAACGATGCATTTGCCGATACATATCCGTTCATAGAAGGCGCGGTTGGAAAAACCACGTAGGGTTTTTCCGACAAAAAAGCTGCACGCTTACACAAATCATTGATCGTTCCACTTCCCACGGCAACGTAAGCGACGCAATCAGACGCTTGGGATTGAAGCAAAGCAAGCTCTGCAACAGCAGGTTTGGGGTGGCTAGGCAGGGCGACGGGCTGCACCCGCAGCGATGGCATGGCCTGCAATACACGATGCGCGAGTACAGAATAGGTCTCAGGGTCAAAAACCACAGCCAGCCTGCCTTCAGGGAAAGCAGCATCGAGTAGGGATTTCTCCTTGCCTTTGAGCGTCCGCTCCAGCACGATACGCGGCATCATTTTTTCATCAAAACGGTGATAAGCATGAATCGTCTGCGTTTTTTAATCGGATTTGCATTTGCCTGCATTCTTTTTATGGCTCCTGCCGCACAGGCCAATGATAAGCCTGTGGGATTATGGGTGCAGGAATTCAAGCAGGAAGCCCGGAACTTAGGGATTTCAGAGGCGTTACTTGAAGAAACGTTTGAGCATTTTGAACCCAACCCGCGCATCATTACACTGGATCGGAAACAACCCGAAGGGACAATTACTTTTACAAAGTATCTCTCCAACGTTGTGACGCCCCAAAGAATTAAGGAAGGCCAGCGTCTATATATGGAGAATCGGGATCTTCTGGAGAAGATTGGCAAAAAATACGGTGTGCAGCCGCGCTTCATTGTTGCCCTGTGGGGGATTGAAACAAGCTACGGAAAGGTCACTGGTAATTTTAATGTTCCGCACGCCCTTGCAACATTAGCTTATGATGGCAGGCGCGCAGATTTCTTTCGCGCAGAACTTCTGAAATCGCTGCAAATCATAGAGGCCGGGCATATTCGCTTTCATCAAATGAAGGGCTCATGGGCCGGTGCTATGGGCCAATCACAATTTATGCCATCCAGCTTTCTAAATTTTGCTGTGGATGAAAACGGCGATGGGCGCAAAGATATTTGGAATACAAAAGCCGATATTTTTGGCTCTATTGCAAATTATCTGAAAACGAATGGATGGAATGATGCGCTGACCTGGGGGCGCCCTGTGCGTCTGCCTGCAGACTTCAAAAGGGAGCTCGCTGATATTAAAACTTTCCGACCATTAAATGAGTGGCGTGCCATGGGTGTACGGCAAATCGATGGTCGAGCCTTACCCCCTCGAGATATTAGCGCCGCCGTGATGTATCCAGGCAAACCGGAGGAGGGTGCTTATCTCATTTATCAAAATTTTCCTGTGATTTTGCATTGGAATCGCTCGCGTTATTTTGCAACGGCGGTTGGAATGCTGGCTGATAGGATTTATGGGCAATGATGAGTAGATGGATAGTGTTATTGGGCATGTTATTGCTTGCGGCTTGCAGCAAGGGAGGCCCATCACCGTATGAGGGAACCAAAGGACCCGTGGGGGTAAAGCTGGGCAAGCCATACACCGTTCTTGGGCAATATTATGAACCAAAATACGACCCAAATTATCAGGAGGAAGGCATCGCCTCTTGGTATGGCCCTGGGTTTCATGGCCGGATGACGGCCAGTGGCGAAGAATTTGATACCTCAGAAATGACCTGCGCCCATCGCACCCTACCCATGCCATCACTGGTGCGCGTGGAAAATTTAGATAATGGTCGTGAAGCCATCGTGCGTGTGAATGACCGGGGCCCATTCGCCAAAAGCCGCATTATAGATCTTTCCTCCGCCGCAGCAGACCGCCTAGGGGTAAAGAGCACAGGTACCGCCCGTGTGCGGGTGACTTACCTGAAAGAGGAAACGGAAGATTATATCGCTGATCTTGGATTGGATATGCCTGAATGGATGCGAGGTGGAGGCAGTCAGTATGCACAGCACAGCATGCCTTCAACCACGTCTCCACGGATGCGTTTAGAAGAGCAAAGCGAAGCGGCACCGTTAATGCCAGCCACCGTTATGGCGAGTGATCTTCCTCCGCCTGAAATGTCCGGGCGTGCGCAAGTGTCTAAGAGCGAAGATAGCAAACCAAATGTGCCATCCATTCGTGCGTCCTACACGCCGATTGTGCCGGAGTCTGCGTCAAGCTACTCTGTGCAAACAGGTTCCTTCACCGCTCGGAAAAACGCTGAGTCGCATGCAAGCACACTCGCACAACTGGGACAGTCTGCCATCCGGGAGGTTATCGTAAACGGAAAACAATTCTTCCGTGTTAGCTTTGGTCCGGTTTCTACGGCAGCACAAGCGCAACAAATGCTTGAACAGGCGCGCGCGCTCGGCTTTACTGATGCTCGAATTCTTGTGAACTAACTGTATTTTGAGGTCTCTTCTCATGCGTTTTCTGGTGCTGTTTTTGACGTGTGCTGCACTTTGTGCTCCGGCATTTGCGTTTGAAACCAAAGCTAAACAGGCTGTCATTCTGGATTATGAAACCAAAGCCGTACTCTATGAAAAATCGGCGTACGATCCGATGTATCCAGCATCGATGACCAAGATGCTGACCACCTACATCCTTACCGATGAGCTGGCAAAAGGTAAGGTGAAGTTAGAGGATACATTCTACATCAGTGAGAATGCATGGCAGCAGGGAAACCCACAGCTCCGTGCTGGCTCCAATATGTTTGTTGAGTTGCATTCCGATGTGAAGGTCGAAGACCTACTGCGCGGCATCATCATTCAATCAGGCAATGATGCGTGCATCGCGGTTGCTGAAGGGCTTGCAGGGTCCGTCACGGCGTTTGCTGACCGTATGAACAAGGTGGCCAAAGAGCTGGGCATGACGGCGACGAATTTCGTCAATCCCGATGGCTGGCCAGATCCAGCACATGTCACCACGGCGCACGATCTTGCCATGCTCGCATGGCACATCATTCATGATCATCCGGAATATTATCATTATTATTCTGAGCCAGAGTTCACGTATAACGGCATTCGCCAGTATAATCGAAACTTGCTTTTGGGCCGCAAAGGAAACTTTACCGTGGACGGCTTGAAAACCGGGCACACCGAGGCCTCGGGCTACGGTCTGACCGTCTCCGGTATTGACAAAAATGGTCGCCGCCTGATTGCGGTGGTCAATGGCTTGTCCAGCATTAAAGAACGAGCGGAAGAAGCTGCGTCGGTGCTTGGTTATGGCTTCGCGAATTTCGAGCTGAGTAAAGTACTGAGCGCGGGTCAGAAAATTGAAAGCCTGCCTGTGCATTTTGGTGCAAGCAAAACGGTAACCGTAGTAGCCGAGAATGATGTCTCCATCAATCTGCCGCGCTCAGGGCGTGAAGAGACCACCTTTACCTTACGCTATGAGGGGCCCATCGCCGCGCCGATCGCCAAAGGAAGCAAAATCGCGGAGCTGGTCGTAAAGCCACTAAACATGCCGGAACAGGTCATTCCGCTAGTGGCGGGCGAAGATGTTCCCAAAGCCGGCTTTTTCCGCCGTGCGCTGCTAAACATCAAAGCTATGGCTGGTGTAGGTGGCTGATCTGCCTTCGCGTGGCTGCTTTATTACGTTTGAAGGCGGCGAAGGCAGCGGCAAATCAACCCAGGCCAAGCAACTGCATGAAGCGTTGCAATCCCGCGGCATTCCCTGCCATCTCACACGCGAGCCGGGGGGCGAGGAGGGGGCCGAAGCCATCCGTCGCTTACTGGTAGAAGGCGATCCAGACCGCTGGGAGCCTGTTAGCGAACTCCTGCTTTTTCTTGCCGCCCGCTTACAGCATTACCAGCGTATTATTGCCCCGGCGCTGGCCCAAGGCCGCTGGGTGATCTGTGACCGCTTTCATGATTCCACCCGCATCTATCAGGGCATTGCACGCGGTCTTTCCCTGGCTTATTGCGATCAGCTCTACGCTGCGATCCTGGGGAATACACGGCCTGATCTGACGTTTTATTTTGACATCGACCCGCGCGTGGGACTAGCGCGCTCTACAAAACGCAACCATCATGAGACACGTTTTGAGTCACTGGAATTGTCATTTCATGAAAAGGTCCGTGCCGGATTTCTGCATGCGGCAGCAGCCGAGCCACAGCGATTTTGCGTGATTAATGTCGAAGGCCTCACCATCCCCAAAGTACATGAGGCGGTGCTAGCTCAGCTTAGCACAATCTCCATGCCATCGTAGCCCGGCTCTACACCCTCGGGAAGTTCCGCCTTCAGTGCATCATAATCAAACTCATGACTCATATGCGTGAGGATGGCACGCTTCGGTTTCACCTGAGAAATCCATTCCAACGTCAAATCCAGATGTGCATGCGTCGGGGAAGCCCCACGACGCAGGCAGTCCACAATCCATACCTCTACGCCTTCCAGTATCTCACGGGCTTTGTCTGGCAGATGATGCACGTCGGTGGAATACGCAAAATTGCCGACGCGAAGCCCCAGCGTGGTAAGTTTCCCATGCATCTGCGGGAAAGGCTGTACACGCATATTGCCGACACTAAACGCTGTCCAATTCTCTACATCGACCAAATGCGCTTCAAGGGCAGGGCGGAACCAGCCATATTCAGGCACCGGCGGCTTAAACGCATAGCTAAAACGCGGCACAATCTCTTCCATTGCCACTGGATCACCGTAAGCGGGAATCACACTGCCGCGGTGAAAATTCAATGGACGCAAATCGTCAATGCCGTGGCAGTGATCCGCATGGGCATGAGTAAAGCAAATGGCATCTACCGTTCGTATGTCATGGCGAAGGCATTGCTGGCGAAGATCCGGCGAGGTATCGACCAGCAGACGCTGGCCCTCTTGCTCAATCAGGATCGACACCCGCGTGCGCTGGTTTTTAGGATTATCGGAGCGGCACACGGCGCAGTCACAGCCGATTAACGGCACACCCGCCGAGGCACCACAACCCAACACTCTGATTTTTATGTCATTACCCATATGCGTCAAAAATACTTAATAATCTTTCGGTAGTATTATGATAACTAAAACAAGGAAAACATCATGAGTGATATCGCCTGCCAATCACGCGAATCAATGATTCGGCGTATGCAAACTAACTTGAACGTGGAGCGGCAGCAAGCAGGCTTACCTCCTATTGGTGTCGACGGGCAATGGGGCCCTCAAACGGCTGGTGCCCTGCGCTTGGCACTTATTGCACGCGGCGAACCGTGCAATATGACCGCTGACGATGCCACCGCCAGCTTTAACGAGTTTTATAACCGCCATACCGCCATCTGTCAGCGCTTTGGGAGAGATCCAGACACTTTCACGCCCATAGCACCTAACTATGCGCGCGCGCAGAGCTGCGTTGCCGGGACAGCCCCTACACCACCAGCGATACCGCCGCACCTGCTTCCTCCTTCTTTGCTGCCAGCGCCGCCCACTCACCGGCCGTGGGACGAGCATCCCGTCGGGGTTTCTCCTCGCCCGGGTGGCGGGGGATTTAATGTGCCAGGGGGTGTACATATTCAAGGACGCCCAGGAGGCCAAGGCACCACCACTATCAGCCCCTCACAGACACCTGGAGGTCACTGGGGTGGAGGCCCATGGGGCGGCACTGGACGCTGGTAAACGCTAGGACGGACGCTGCGCTTTCGAGAACAAGCGGAAAAAACTCTCCGAGGTCACCTGCGCACACTCCTCGAGTGTGACGCCTTTGAGCTGCGCTACCACCTCCGCCGTATGCCGTGTAAACGCAGGCTCGCAACGCTTGCCACGATGCGGCATCGGGGCAAGATAAGGGGCGTCCGTTTCCACAAGCAGCATCTCTAGCGGCACATTTTTTACAACCTCTCGCAAGGCGTCAGATTTTTTGAAGGTGATAATCCCCGAGATAGACAGCGGAATGTTCATGGCAATGCATTCGTCTGCCAGCCAGCGCGTAGAAGAAAAGCAGTGAATCAGTGCTGGGAAGTCGCCACGGGCTTTTTCTTCTTTTAAGATGGCCACCGTATCCTCATCCGCATCCCGGCTATGGATGATCACCGGCAGGCCGGTATGCCGCGCCGCCTCGATATGGCGGCGGAAGCTTTCCTGCTGTAGGTCGCGCGGGCTGTGCTCGTAGTAATAATCCAGCCCCGTTTCACCGAGGCCAATCACTTTTGGTGACTGCGCCTTTTCCACCAGCTCTGCGACAGTCACCATCGGGTGCGCTTCCACCTCATGCGGATGCACGCCGACCGAGCAGTAGATATGATCGTAGCGGCTGGCTAGCGCATGAATGCGCTCAAAGGCGGGCATTTTGGTGCAGATGGTCTGCATCACGCCGATCCCGCTTTCTTTCGCGCGCGCCAACACCGCGTCGAGATCTTCGACGAAATCGGGAAAATCAAGATGGCAGTGGGAATCAACAAGCATGATCATTCGTCATTGCGAGCGTAGCGAAGCAATCCGAGATGGATGGCCGCGTCGGCTTCGCCTCCTGCCATGACGACTTACGCCGCATCGTCGATCTGTTCAAAGCGCGGGAAAACACCCTGCGGCTTGTCGATGGTGGTGCCAGGCACCAGCGGCGTATTGATGTGAGCAAAGCTGCGATGCGCTTGCGGGACGCCGAGCTGATCGAGAAGCTTGGATGCAGAATCGGGAATGAAGGGCTGCAACAACAGGGCAATCACACGAATTTCATCCGCCAGCTCAAACAGCACTTGCTGCATTTTCGCCAGTGACTCCGGCGTTCCGGTTTTCTTCAGCGTCCATGGTGCGTCATGGTCAATGCGCTGGTTTGCTTCATCCGCCCGCTCAATAATGGTCGCCAACGCATGATGAAATGCCTGACGATCCATGAAGCTGCGCACTTGCCCCATAAATGGCTGATAGTCTGTCTTCGCCCCTTCCGGTGGCTCCGGCAGTAGGCCGTCGCAATTCTTGTTGATGAAGCTCAGCGTCCGCTGGGCAAGGTTGCCGACATTATTTGCCAGATCGCTATTGATGCGTGAAATCATCTGTGCGCGGGCGAAATTACCATCATTGCCAAACGGCACTTCACGCATCAGGAAATAGCGCGTCTGGTCCAGCCCGTAGACACCAATCAGATTATCCGCACTGATAACATTGCCGAGCGATTTGGAAATTTTCTCTCCTTCATTTGTCCACCAGCCATGCGCAAACACGCGATCTGGCATCGGCAAATCAGCTGACATCAAAAACGCGGGCCAGTACACAGCATGGAAGCGCAGAATATCCTTACCCACCATGTGCAGGGAGGCTGGCCAGAAGGCCTGATACTCTGCATCGCTTTCATCCGGATAGCCAACCGCCGTGAGGTAGTTCACCAGCGCATCGAGCCACACATACATGATGTGTGCCTCATCACCCGGCACCGGAATGCCCCATTTAAACGTGGTGCGCGACACGGAGAGATCCTGTAGCCCGCCTTTGACGAAGCTGATGACTTCATTACGGCGGCTCTCGGGGAGAATGAAATCCGGGTTCTCCTCATAGAATTTGAGCAGCGGCTCCGCCCAGCGGGAGAGGCGGAAGAAATAGCTTGGCTCCTCCACCCATTCAACCGGTGCACCCGTAGGCGCTTTACCATCTACCAGTTCAGACTCTGCATAAAATGCTTCATCACGTACCGAATACCACCCCGCGTAAGAGCCGAGATAGATATCGCCACTCTCGAGCAGCTTGTTCCAAATGGCTTGGGCCGCACGAATATGGCGCGGCTCAGTGGTACGAATGAAATCGTCATTGCTGAGGTTCAGACGCTCGGTGAGGTCGCGGAAATGCTGTGACACCATGTCCGTGAACTCTTGCGGCGACAGATTGGAGGCCACGGCGGATTTTTCGACCTTCTGCCCGTGCTCATCGGTACCAGTGAGAAACTTGACGCGGAAGCCGTCCAGCCGCTTGAAACGCGCCAGCACATCACAGGCAATGGACGTGTAGGCATGCCCAATATGCGGCTTGTCATTCACATAATAGATGGGCGTGGTGATATAAAACGTCGGTTCGTCGGTCATGCCTGTCCTAATCGTAATGCCTCTGCGACATGCCCTTTGCCACACAGGGCAAGCAGCACGGAGAGAAGCGCATGTTTTTTACTCAAATGCAGATGCTCGGCGTCGCGAAGCATCCGCGTGCCGTTTTCCCATAAGTCCAGCCAATAATCCAGCGATTTTCGGGCACTTAGGGCTTTCAGCACGTCAATCTCGCGGGTATTTTGCACCTCCGCCGCCATGCCTGAAGCCAGCTTGATAATCTGGCTCAGTACCGCGGCCACCAGCCGCTCGATGGTATCCCAGTGCGGCGCGTCCTTACCGCCAGTCAACCGCTCAGCAAAATGCACTAGTGCCGGGTCATTACCCTTCGCCATCAGATCGAGCATTTCATGGTAATGCGCCTCGGCGTGCTGCTCATGCAGGCTTGCCGCCAATCCCGCTGAGCCGCCGGAGAGGCGCTGCAGCAGGGGCATATCCGCATCGGAGGCATGGATTCCGCGATCTGCCAGTAAAGCCGCGAAATCCTCCGGCGCCTGCAACGAAAAGCCCACCACCTGGCAACGCGAGATGATGGTCGGCAACACGCCGCCCGGCTGATGTGAGATCAGCAGGAAAAGACACTGAGGCGGCGGCTCCTCCAGCCATTTTAGCAATGCGTTAGCGGCGTTCGCATTCAGCGCATCCACCGGGTCGATCAGCACAATCTTCCAGCCGCCTTCCGAGGAGGTTTGCGACAGGAAATGCCCCACGCCACGCACCGCATCCACCGGGATCTCTGATTTATAAACGCCTTTTTTCTCATCAAAAGGCGGCTCAAGCACGAGTAGGTCCGGATGGGTTCCTGCCGCGATGCGGTGAGCGGCCGGATGCTCGGGCGAGACCTCCAGGCGATCATGACGCAGCGGAGGCAGCGCATCGCCAAACAGGCTGGGAGCGGCGACTTGCATATCGCCCTCACCGCTGAGAATAAAACGCGCCAGCCGGTACGCCAGCGTGGCCTTGCCGACGCCCTGCGGGCCCGTGAACAGGCAGGCGTGGGGCAAACGGCGGTCATACCATTGCTCGAGCAAGCGGGATTCTTGCCGCCTCAAACCGATCAGCGAATAGGTGGTACGGGGATGCGCGACATGTTTCATGGGCCTGAGTATAGCGGCTTGCCGCCTGCGAAAAAGGATTAGTTTCGCGCCCAGGTGACACGTTTTCATGACATATCACACCGGACTCGTTTCAGGGCCTTTTAGGGCTATGCAGGTCCTTTTGCCTGCTGCTCGGCAAATGAGGCGGCAAAATCAGCAAATGTCCCGCTCATAATCGCCTGCCGCATCCCACGCATCAGCGACTGGTAATAATGCACGTTATGCCAGGTAAGCAGCATCGCACCCAGCATCTCGTTGGATTTTACCAGATGGTGCAGATAGGCGCGGCTGTACTGGCTGGCCGGGCAGTCGGAATCCTCCTGCAACGGGCGGGGATCATCCGCATGGCAGGCATTACGCAGGTTCAGCTCGCCGCCGGGCACATAGGCACGGGCGAAACGGCCCGAGCGCGTGGGAATCACGCAGTCAAACATATCCACTCCACGAGCCACGGCCCCCACCAGATCCGACGGCTTGCCAACGCCCATGAGGTAGCGCGGGCGATCCGCGGGCAGGGGAGGCACCGCCGTATCGAGCACACCAAACATCACCTCCTGCCCTTCGCCCACGGCGAGGCCGCCAATCGCATAGCCGTCAAAGCCAATGTCAAGCAGGGCACGCGTAGATGCCTCACGCAGATCGGGGTACATACTGCCCTGCTGGATGCCAAACAGGCCATAGCCGGCCCGTGTTACAAAGGCCTCTTTGCTACGCGCCGCCCAACGCATAGAGCGCTCCATGGAGGATTGTGCCTCGGCATGGGTCGCAGGGTAGGGCGTGCATTCATCAAGCACCATCGTAATCGTGGCATCGAGTTTGTGCTGGATGTCCATCGCCCGCTCCGGTGTCAGCGCATGGGCACTGCCATCGAGGTGCGAGCGGAAGGTGACGCCTTCTTCCGTAATGGTGCGCAAATCGCCGAGCGACATCACTTGAAAGCCACCGGAATCAGTGAGGATCGGCTTGGGCCACTGCATCAGCGTATGCAGGCCGCCGAGCTTTTCCACCCGCTCAGCACCAGGGCGCAGCATGAGGTGATAGGTATTGGCCAGAATGATCGGAGCACCGGTGGCTGCAATCATTTCCTTGGTCATGCCCTTGACGGTGGCCGCGGTACCAACCGGCATAAAGACCGGGGTGGGGATATCACCATGCGCAGTACGCAGCATGCCCGCGCGCGCCGTCCCATCCATAGCTTCCAGGGAGAAAGAAAGGCTCATGCCATATCCTCAATGCATCGCTCAAGAAAGGACGCATCACCGTAAGAGTAAAAGCGATAGTGATTGTCTATGGCATGGGCGTAGGCCTGCTTCATACGACGCAATCCGCAAAAGGCAGACACCAGCATAAACAGCGTTGATTTTGGCAAATGGAAATTGGTCATCAAACAATCCACCGCCTTAAAGCGATAGCCTGGGGTAATGAAGATGGCTGTATCCCCCAGATAAGGGCGTAGCGTGCCATCATCCTGCGCGGCAGTCTCCAGCAGGCGCATGCTGGTGGTACCCACGGCAATCACACGTCCTCCCGCCGCCCGTGCGGCATTGATGCGATCGGCCGCATCCTGCGGCAGCCGCCCCCATTCGCTATGCATCACATGCGCGGAGGTATCCTCCGCCTTCACCGGGAGGAAAGTGCCGCCGCCTACATGCAGCGTAAGATATTCCACCTGTACTCCCTGTGCACGAATGGCCTCGAGCAAGCTGTCCGTAAAATGTAGCCCTGCCGTTGGAGCTGCCACCGATCCTTCGTGGCGGGCATAGACCGTTTGGTAATCTTCGCGGTCCTCAGGCCGTGCGCGTCCCTCCCGCGCGATGTAGGGGGGCAGGGGAATGTCGCCATAATCCAGCAGCAAGCGGTAAAACGCATCGCGGCTTGGTGCCTCAAAGCACAGCGTGACCTGCCCATCCTCCGCCTTGGCCTCAACGATGGCCGAAAAACCAGGCGCAAACACGATCTGATCGCCCACACGCAGCCGCTTAGCGGGCTTGGCAAAGACCTGCCAGCGCGTGGCCTCAATTTCTTTATGCAGCAGAATCTCAACGCGCACGGCATCGCGCAGGCCGTAGAGCCGCGCCGGAATGACCTTGGTGTCATTGAACACCATGACGTCACCTGCGCGTAACAACTGCGGTAGATCACGCACGGTAAGATCCTTTTGTCCACTAGCTTGCACATGCAGCAAGCGCGCCGCATCACGCGGGGAGGCGGGCGCGGTAGCAATACGCGCTTCAGGCAGTACAAAATCAAATTCATCCACGCGCATGGGGCATTACGTCTAAATCGTCAGCACTTAAAACAACAAAGCAATCCAGCAGACACTGGATTGCTTTGTCTGGCATTGTTAGCATTCGGCTACGGCTTAGCGTTTGCATCCGGCTGCGCAACGGGAGCCGCATCGGAGCCGAGCTTCAGTGAGATAATCTTATCCGGATCGCTGACGGTGCCGTTCTGACTCTTCTCACCTTTTTTGATATTATCTACAAACTGCATGCCACGGATGACTCGGCCCCAGACGGTGTATTGCCCATCGAGGAAATTGGAATCCTTCAACACAATAAAAAATTGGCTATCTGCGCTGTTGGGGTTTGTAGCCCGTGCCATGGAAACAGCACCGCGAACGTGCGGCAGGTCATTAAACTCCGCCGGAATGTTCTGCCCTGAGCCCCCCATACCCGTTCCAGTAGGATCCCCTCCCTGCGCCATGAATCCATCAATCACCCGGTGAAACGGCGTACCATCGTAGAAGCCTTGCTGCACCAGCTCCTTAATGCGGGCGACGTGCTTGGGAGCTTTCTCCGGCAGCATCTCGATCACCACCGTGCCATCTTTCAATTGCAAATAAAGTGTGTTTTCCAAATCCTGTGCTCCTGCCGAAAATGATAAAAGGCAGGCCAGTGCTGCCATGACAAAACTACGCATGTCGTCGCTCCTTCTAGAACTGCCGGATGTCGTTGTAAATGGTGAAAGCCATAAGCATCAGGATCAAAGCGAATCCGGCGCGATAGCCCATTTCCTGATACCGCTCAGCCATGGGACGGCCGCGCGCACCTTCGAGCATATAGTACATCAGGTGCCCTCCGTCGAGCGGCGGAATGGGAAACAAGTTCACCAGCCCCAGATTGGCAGACAGCAGTGCCATAAACCACAGCACGGTAAAAATACCATGCTCAGCGGCTTGCCCAGACATTTTCGCAATGCCGATGGGGCCTTTTAATTCGTCCGGTGCGCGATCACCTGCAACCAACTGACCAAGATAATCAAATGTCATCAAGGTGAGGTCCCATGTACGCTTCACCGCTTCTCCCAGCGCCCGCGCCAGCCCGACATCCTCAAATGTGAGTCGCATACTGCGAATGCCAATCAGCGGACGCTTGATGGTATTACCCAACCCGTCTTTCTCCTCAATCACCTTGGGGGTGAGGGTGACTTCCAGTGGCTGGCCATTTCGCGAAAGCGCAACGACAATGGGCTGGCCGATATTCGTCACAATCAGGCGGGGAATGTCATTGAAGCGTTTTACCGGCTTTCCATCAACACGGAGCACACGGTCACCTTTTTGCAACCCTGCGGCCGCGGCGGGCGTGTCGGGCATCACGTCGCCCACCAGCGGTTCGGTGGTTTCAAGCCCATTTGAAAACACAAAAAATGTAAAAATGAAAATGGTCAGCAGGAAGTTAAACACCGGTCCCGCCGAAACAATCGCCGCTTTTTTGGGCAGGGACTGAAAGTGAAAGCTGACCTTGCGCTCCTCAGCAGACATAGCTTCCAGTCGCTCTTTGCTCGAGGTACTGGCCTCACTGGAGTCACCAAACATTTTGACATACCCGCCTAACGGCAAAGCGCTAAATTTCCAGCGCGTACCGTGGCGATCGTTAAATCCCCAGATCTCGCGTCCGAAGCCAATGGAGAAATCCGTTATCCGCACACCACAGAGTCGCGCCACCCAATAATGACCAAATTCATGCACAAACACGATGACAGAAAGGATGACAATGAAAGCAGTGGCCGTATGCAGAAACGGCATGATCATATCCATAATTAGCCTGAGGTACGCTGTAGAAATTGACGTATAGTATGGTCGATTTCCTCGATATCCTCAAGTGTCTGGGGTGTTTTACCTGTTGAAGTACGCAATACAGAAGCTATCTGACGCGCAATATCATCAAAGCCTATTACGCCTCCCAGGAAGCGCGCAACCGCCACTTCATTCGCCGTATTCAGAATCAGTGGCGCATCCCCGCCCATTTTCATTGCTTCGCGAGCAAGCGAAAGGCAGGGAAAACGCGTTTCATCGGGCGCTTCAAATTCCAAGCGACCGAGCGCCGCCAGATCAAGCGAACGGGCCTGTGTGGCCATACGCTGTGGCCAGGCGAGTGTGTGTGCAATAGGCACGGCCATATCCGGATGACTCATCTGCGCAAGTACAGCTCCATCACTGTAATGCACCAGGCAGTGGATGATCGATTGTGGATGTACCAGTACATCTAACTGTTCCGGCAACAAATTAAACAGGTACTGCGCTTCAATCAGCTCCAACCCTTTATTCATCAAGGTAGCAGAATCCACAGAAATTTTTGCACCCATCGACCAGTTCGGGTGACGCACAGCCTGTTGCGGGGTGACCTGTGCCAGCTCCGCAAGGGAGAGCTGACGAAACGGCCCACCTGATGCGGTGAGGGTAACACGCGCCGGCGGGGTATGCGCTCGCTCCACCAGCTGGAAAACCGCATTATGTTCGGAATCCACCGGCAACAAGGTCGTTCCGTGGGCCATGCATTCCCGCTGAACCAGCGCACCGGCCGCGACTAATGATTCCTTATTAGCAAGCGCAAGAATACCGCCACGGCGAATCGCCGCCAGCGTGGGACGTAATCCAGCAATGCCGATAATAGCGGCAATCGTCCAATCAGCAGGACGAGCAGCCGCATCCACCAGCGCCTCAGGGCCGCTACCGGTTGCAATACCTGTTCCTTGCAAAGCATCTTTCAGGCGAGCACCATGCGCAGGGTTACCGATCACGGCCATGGCGGGACGAAATTCCAGAGCCAATGCAATTAGCGCATCGATATTATCCTGCGCAGTAAGAGCCTCGATCACATAATGTGAAGGATGTTGGCGAATCAGTGAAAGCGTGGTGGAGCCAATGGAACCCGTCGCACCAAGCACGGTAATGCGACGGGGCGGGGTGAGCGGAAGCAGTTTCTCCGCCGCGCTCATGTCAGCGACACGCCGCCACCGAGGATCGCGGTAAATAAATAGACCGGAGCAGCAAAGCTCAGGCCATCCACGCGGTCTAAAATACCCCCATGACCCGGCAACAACGAGCCACTATCCTTTACGCCGGCACGACGCTTGATCCACGATTCGAAAAGGTCACCCGCTTGTGAAATCACGGCTAACACCATCCCAAGTAACAAGGCTCCCAACTGAGTGTGGGGAAAAACGAGAAATGGCGAAAAGCTCCAACTGACTACGGCTGCCGCTAGCACACCTCCTGCTAATCCTTCCCAGGTTTTTCCCGGGCTAATGGAGGGAGCCAGTTTGTGCCGTCCAAAGGTTTTTCCTGCCGCAAATGCGCCAACATCCGTGGCCACAACGATGCAGATTAAGTGCAGCACCGGAAGAATGTTGGTTTCTGCTTCTAGCTCCGCTTCATCCGGAAACACTAAGTTACGCAGCATCAGAAGCGATAAACAAGGTAACAACACATAGACAAATCCCGCCAATCGAAAACGGCGGCTTTCTTGCTGGGTCAATGCCTGCCACTCGAGAATCATCAACATGGCGCAGAGCAAAACAAAACCGGCGAAAAAAGCTCCGCCTAGCAGCAGAACCAGAAACGAAACCAACGCCAGTACAATGCCTGTCGCAACACGCTTATGCAGCTCGTTGTCAGCATCAAATCGCTGGCGCCACTCAGTCAGTAAGACCATAACGCCGCTCGCGATGAGAGAAATCCCGACAGGCTTCGACGAAGTGTGCCTCGCCAAAATCCGGCCAAAGGATCTCGGTAAAATACAGCTCTGTGTATGCACATTGCCAGAGCAAAAAATTACTCAAACGTTTTTCACCACCCGTGCGGATCAGCAAATCAGGCTCCGGAAGATGCGCTGTGTAGAGATAACGGCTGAGCGTATCCACATTGATCGATTCTGGTAACAGGCGTCCGATACGCACATCCTCTGCCATCGCACGCGCCGCGGCAGACATTTCCTGACGTGCGCCGTAACTGAAGCACACGGTGAGGTCGAATACGCCCCCCGCGAGTGTTTCCTGTTCAGCCTCTTCAATCATGGCGCGTAAATCCGCGGGCAAACGAGACAAGTCACCAATGACGCGCAGGCGAATGCCGTTTTCTTTAAACGCTGCCAGTTCACGGCGCAGATAAAACTTCATCAAGCCAAAAATATCGTGAATCTCTGTTTCCGGGCGCCGCCAGTTCTCCGCAGAAAATGCATACACGGTAAGGTGATGCACACCTAGTTTGCGGCAGGCATGCATCAATGCGCGCAAGGCTTCTGCCCCCTGCTTATGCCCGGCGGAGCGAGGAAGATTGCGCGCCTGTGCCCAACGCCCATTACCATCCATGATGACCGCGACGTGCTTGGGCGTCCCATTAGGGCCGGAGACAAACGGGAGGATGGCCGCAGTATCGGACATCAGCGTGGGGGCAGCGGCCTGACGCATCACATGCTCCGTCACACCTTAAGGATGTCTTTTTCTTTTTGTGACAGCATCCCGTCGATCTTTTCGATGTGCGTATCAGTCATCTTTTGTATCAGATCCGCCTTATCGCGCTGCTCGTCTTCGGAAATCTTGCCATCTTTTTCAAGCTTCTTGAGCTGATCCATACCATCACGGCGAACGTTACGCACTGCAATACGTGCCTGCTCAGAATATTTGGCGGCAACCTTCACCAGCTCTTTGCGACGCTCCTCCGTCAGCTCGGGCAAAGGAATACGCACCAACTGTCCATCCGCCATGGGGTTCAGGCCTAGCCCTGCACTGGCAATCGCTTTCTCCACGGCTTTGACCATCGATTTATCCCATACCTGTACGGCAAGCATTCGAGGCTCTGGAACCGTGACCGTTCCCACTTGCTTGAGAGGCATCATGCTACCATACGCTTCCACCTGCACCGGATCCAGCAGTTCCGCAGAAGCGCGGCCAGTGCGCAGGCCAGAAAATTCTTGCGAAAGGGTTTTCAGGGCGCCATCCATACGGCGGCTCAGCGCATCGAGATCGATCATCCGGGAAACTCCTACTTTGTATCTTTGATAAGGGTATAGTGCCCTTCACCCACCAACACGCGGGCAAATTCACCGGGCTCGTGGATGGAAAACACCAAAATCGGAATGTTATTATCACGTGCCAATGCAATCGCAGAGGCATCCATCACGCGTAGATCTTGAGCCAGCACATCGTAATAGGTGAGGGACTCATAGCGAGTTGCAGAACTGTCTTTTTTGGGATCGGCGTTGTAAACACCATCAACGGTTTTACCCATCAGCAAGGCATCGCATCCCAGTTCACTAGCGCGCAGAGCGGCGGCGGTGTCGGTGGTGAAGAAAGGATTTCCAGTACCCGCAGCACAAATAATGACTCGACCGCGCTCCATGTGGCGTATTGCACGACGGCGAATGTAGGGCTCGCACACCTCCATCATCTGAATTGCCGAGAGCACGCGGGTATCCACATCGATACGCTCAAGGGCATTTTGCAGAGCAAGGGCATTAAGCACGGTAGCAAGCATGCCCATATAGTCCGCGGAAGAGCGCTCCATACCGCGTGCAGCTGCAGACATCCCACGATAAATATTCCCACCGCCTACCACCAGGCAGACCTGCACCCCCAGATCCACTACCTGCTTGATATCCTGACAAATACGGTTGATGATCACATCATCTTGGCCATACGGCTTATCGCCCATCAGCGCTTCACCTGAAATTTTGATGAGCACCCGCTGATACTGAGCTTTTTTGGTAAGCCGCGCCGCCTGAGTCGGGGTTGTGGGCATAGCAAGAATCTCCTCCCCGTCGTTTTACCCCAACGGCATGGAAATGCAACGGTAGAGCAGCAAACAAAAAGCAAAGAGGCCGGAAACTTGTTCCGGCCTCTTTTTGGGTCACATCAACGAAACGTAATGTTTACGCGCCTACCGCTGCTTTTACCTCTGCAGCGAAGTCCGTTTCTTCTTTCTCAATGCCTTCACCAAGAACAAACAAACGGTAATCCGTAACTGTAATCGGCTTACCGGTTTCCTTGGCAGCTTCTGCCACCACGTCGGAAATCTTGGTTTTACCGTCCATCACGAAAAGCTGCTCAAGTAACACGACTTCCTCGTAATACTTACGAATACGGCCTTCGACCATTTTCTCAGCAATATCCGCAGGTTTACCGGACGCCATTGCTTGCTCCTTGAGAACAGCGCGCTCGCGATCCAACTTGGAGGTATCCACCATGTCGCGGGTGAGGGCTTCTGGCTTAGCTGCAGCGACATGCATCGCAATTTGCTTGCCGAGCTCTTCTACCTTAGCACCGGTGGCTTCTGTTTCCAGTGCCACCAGTACGCCAATCTTGCCAAGTCCCGGCTGCACTGCGCTGTGCACGTAGGAAGCAATATGACCTTTGCTGACACTCACATACGAGGAGCGGCGGAAGTTCATATTCTCACCAATGGTTGCCACTGCGGAAACAATCTCATCCGCAACGCTTTTTCCAGAGGCAAGCATGGCGTTGCGCGTGGATTCCACATCGCCTTTTTGACTAATGGCGGTTTCTGCAATGGTGCGTGCCAATTGCTGGAACTGATCATTACGTGCCACGAAATCGGTCTCGGAGTTGAGCTCAATGATGGAGGCCTCGGTACCTTTAACTGACACGGCTACCAAACCCTCAGCCGCAACACGGCCTGATTTCTTCGCTGCCGCCGCCAGACCTTTCTTACGGAGCCAGTCAACCGCGGCTTCAAGATCACCACTGGATTCTTCCAGGGCTTTTTTGCAGTCCATCATGCCTGCGCCGGTTTTTTCGCGCAGGTCCTTAACCAGAGAAGCTGAAACAGACATGTCTCTTTATCCTTGCTAAATAAAAGTTAGAACGTCAGGCGTTAGGCCGCTTCGTCGCTATCCGAAGCCTCATCCGCATTCAGCGGCTTTTCAGCTTTTTTACCCTTGGCTTTGCTGGCGCTGGCAACTTTCTTTGCTGCTTCTGCCATCGCGGCCTTCTTGGTGGTAGCGCGGGTTTTAGGCTCGTCCTCTTTCTCCGGCACCTCCGCCATATCGGCAGGGGCTTCTCGGGTGAATTCGAACTTCTCCGTGGTCAGACCCGCCGCTTCGCGGCCATCATGGATAGCATCTGCCGCCAGTTGGCAATACAGACGGATCGCACGCGCCGCATCGTCATTGCCTGGGATGGGGTAATCAATCCCGTCAATCGACGCGTTGGTATCAACGACAGCCACAATGGGGATACCCAGTTTACGTGCTTCCGCCACTGCGAGATCTTCTTTCGTCACGTCGACAATAAACAGCATATCTGGGCGACCGTTCATGGTGCGAATTCCGCCCAGCGATGAGATAAGCTTATCGCGCTGACGTTCCATCATCAGAATCTCTTTCTTGGTCAAGCCCTTCTGGTGACCATTCAGACGATCTTCAATTTGATTTAAACGACGGATAGAGTTCTGGATGGTATTCCAATTGGTCATCATACCGCCCAGCCAGCGCTGATTGATGTAGTACTGATTGCATTTACGCGCGGCTTCTTCGACAAATTCGCTTGCCTGACGTTTTGTGCCAACAAACAAAACTTTACCGCCCGCAGCACCGACTTCGCGTAGTGCAGCAAGGGCCGTCTGCAACAACGGCACTGTTTTACCGAGATCAATAATGTGAGTATCGTTGCGCACGCCATAAATAAAGGGGGCCATGCGGGGGTTCCAGCGCTTGGTTTTGTGGCCAAAATGGACGCCGGCCTCGATGAGTTCACGCATCGAGAATTGAGGTAAAGCCATGATATTTCTCCTTTCCGGTTAAACCTCCACGGGGACTCGCCGGTAGAAATTCTACCGACACCGGAGGGGCGAACCCCAACCCCCGTGTGTGAAGTGGAGCGACTCCTTAGCTCAGTTTTCACGTAAAATCAAGGAAAAGCCGCAAAAAACCTAAAAATCGGACGCCGTACGTTGAATCAGATCAGCCTCGGTGACCAGACCTTTATCAATCAGGGTCTGATCCATCGTCTTTTGTTTGATCGCCAGTCGCAGATTGCTTGGGTTATCCGCCTCATGTACGGCTACTTCTTCAGTAATCATACCATTTAGGTACAGATCAAGCAGCGCCTGATCAAATGTCTGCATGCCTCGGTCGCGGTTGCGCGCCATGATATCCCGAATCTCTTTGATGCGCCCCTGTTGAATCAGTTCTTTTACCAAACCATCATTCAGCAGAATTTCTGATACTACCGAGCGTGTGCCGCGCATATTACTGACCAGCCGCTGGGAAAGTATGGCGCGCAGATTCATCGATAAATTCATCTGAATCTGGTGATGCTGCTCTTCAGGGAAGAAATTCAAAATGCGTTCAATGGCCTGGCTGGAATTGTTTGCATGCAGCGTAGCAAGGCACAAATGCCCTGTTTCTGAGAAAGTAATCGCGTGCTCCATCGTTTCGCGGTCGCGTATTTCGCCAATCACAATCACATCGGGACGCTGACGCGTAGTGTTTTTCAGTGCCATGCCATACGAATACGTATCAACGCCAACATCGCGCTGCGTAATAATACAATTCACTTTCTCGTGAACGAATTCGATGGGGTCTTCAATCGTAATAATGTGGCCACTACCGTGGTGGTTACGATGACCAATCATGGCCGCAAGCGACGTTGATTTCCCGCTACCGGTCTGCCCTACCACCAGAACAAGGCCGCGTTTTTTTAATATCATCTCTTTATACGCAGGGGGAAGGCTGAGTGAATCAATGCTTGGGATATGATGGCGTATATACCTGAGAACCATGCCCAGATGTTGGCGCTGGCGAAACACATTGACCCTGAACTGTGCCTTATTCTGCCAGTTAAAGCCGGAGTTCAGCTCAAGTGTAGTATCAAACTCATCCTGCTGTTCATCAGTGAGCAGCTCTTTGAACAGCTGTTTTAAATCCTCATCGCTCAAAGAGGGATAGGGCAGCGGCACCAGCTCATCGTGGATGCGTAGTGTGGGGGGAGTGTCGTAGGTCAAATATAGGTCAGAAGCGTTCTCTTCGACCGTTTTTTTCAGAAGTTCCTGTAATTCAATGCTCATAGAGGTTCTCAAAAACTGGATGCATTTCGATTGGAGCCAAAGCCCTTATTGGCCTGTCCGGTGAGATTAGCCGCCTCACCAGCATCACCGTCCATATTCTCAGCCAGTAATTCTTCAACGGCGGCCCCACTGATTTTTCCCTCTTTCATCAGCGCATAAAGGCTGTCTTTCATGGTGATCATGCCCATTTTCGAGCCAGTCTGAATCAACGAGTAGAGCTGGGGAATCTTTCCTTCGCGAATCAGGTTACGAATGGCGGGGGTGCCGAGCATGATTTCATGCGCAGCCACGCGCCCATGACCATCGGCAGTTTTAATCAGGGCCTGAGAAATAATCGCCTGGATTGAGACCGAGAGCATAGCCCGAATCATCGGCTTATCATTTGCAGGAAACACATCGATAATACGGTCAATGGTTTTGGGTGCGGTATTGGTATGCAGCGTCCCCATCACAAGGTGGCCCGTTTCAGCGGCTGTCATGGCCAATTGGATCGTTTCCAGATCACGTAACTCCCCGACCAGAATGATATCAGGGTCTTCGCGCAAACAGCTTTTTAACGCGCGAGCAAAAGATTTTGTATTGGCGCCAACCTCACGCTGATTAATTAGCGATTGCTTGGATCGATGGACGAATTCGATGGGATCTTCAATGGTAATAATGTGCTTGGACATGGTCGCATTCACATGATTCACCATGGCTGCCAAGGTGGTGGATTTTCCGCTCCCGGTTGGTCCGGTGACCAAGATCAGGCCCTTATGTAGCTTGGTCAGACGTTTGAAAACGTCGGGTGCTTTCAGATCCTCCAGTGAGAGAATCTTAGTGGGGATGGTTCGAAAAACGGCTGCGGGGCCATAAAGCGTATTAAACGCATTGACGCGAAAACGCATATGCTCGCCCAGAGTGATCGAAAAATCAACTTCAAGCTCTCGCTCATATTCCGTGCGCTGATACTCCGTCATAATCGAATAGAGCATGGCTTTAATGGCTTCAGGACTAAGAGCCTGCGATGCAACAGGCATCATATCGCCATGGAGGCGGATAATCGGTGGATTCGTTGAGGAAAGATGCAAATCGGAGGCGCCACGCTTCTGCGTTTCAACCAACAACTCTGTAATATCCATGCCGCGACTCCCGTGGCGTTAAGTGGGTGCCGGCTAATTAGAGGCTAAAAAGGTTAATCTTTGTTGAATGGAAGAGGGGGAGGCGGGCAAATCCTGCCCCTCCTCATAAAGTTTGAGCAAATAACGGTAGATACGAATCGCCTCTTCTGCCTGATTGTTGGTATCGTACAAGACAGCCAAATTATATTTATACGCCAGGTTTTCCGGTGAGCTAATCGCCGCTTTAGCCATGTACTCAATGGCCAGTGGAAGGTTGCCTATTTTTTGATAGAGCAGGGCGATCTGCGCCTGAATTGGCGAAAAATCCGGATTATCCATCGCCAGTAACTTCAGCTGCTCAATGGCGGCTTGGGGCGCTTCATCGCCGACAAGGGCAAAGAAATTATTCAGCGCCTCAACATTGTAAGGATCAATCGCCAGTAATTTTCCGTACACTGGCCTAGCCTGATCGAGCATCCCAATGCGGTGATACGTCGTGGCTAAACCAAAGAGGGCTGTTTTTTCCTGCGGATCGATAGAAAGCACCTGCTCATAAATATAAATGGCTGTGTCGGTATCACCTGAGACCAGAGCATTATAAGCTCTCTCCAACTCATAAGTGATGTCAATGCTTTGAGGGCGGAGACGCACATCCATCATCGCTGCTTCCGATTTTTTCTCACCCTCCAGCACTTCATCAACACGATCGGACTTGGAAAATGCTTCCGAATCGTTCGCCCGCTTAATCGCAAAATCACCTTTTACATCGGGTGCATCGTTGGATATCGGGCGTGGAAGAGCATCGCGGGGAAGCGCGTCTAAGATACGTTTTGTTTCTTCGCTCAGTTGCTCAGCCGGGGCAGTAAGACCCGCCGCATCCCCTACCGTAGGCGCGGAGCTATCAGGGGTAAAAAACTGCGCGTCACTTTTACCCTCAGCGGCCGCGGCAACCGGAAGCTCTGACACGCTGGCGGGGGCAGACTCCGTAAGAGAGGCAGGGGCCAGAGGTGCCGGAGATTCAGTGGATTTCGCGGCTAGAGGGAAAGGCTCAGTCACAGCCGGTGGCGCGGGCGGTGCAGCAACTTCCGGCTGCGCCGGCGGAGTCTCCGCCGGTAGGGACTCGAAAGCAGCCTTAACCCCTTCTTCAGACAGGGTCGGTATCGCACCGGAAGGTGATGGAAAATCGGCCGTTTCTGGTAGCGGCTGGCGCTGCACAGAGAATGGAGAAGACGGCGCTTCAAATCCCGGCCTTGAGCGTAGGGCGGAGGGGGGCATAGCAAGGACTCGCGGCCCACGAGAGGTCGGCAAAGCAGCCGTATCCGGAACGTCGTCCTGAAGGAGGGGAAGCGGCGGACGCTCCGCCTTCATGGGTAGGCGTACACTCTTAGAAAGCGGGGCCTCCACCAGCGGCAAGGCTGGCAAAGGACGGCCCACGGCAGGTGCCGCGCCCTTTTGGCGCCGTTTCTCATAAGGATTAGTTCCGTTCGAACCAAATTCCCGAGCTTTTTCAGGAGCCGGATACATAAATTGCGCGTGGGAAGCGCTAGAAAAAGCCAGCGTGAGCAACAACAGGCACGGCAATTGCAGTAGCAAAGCATGATGTCGAAATTTTGCCCAGTAAACCATGCGAAAAAACTTACATTCGGCAAAGATTGCCCAAATTAAAAACGACGCTAATATGCCCACAACATAAGACGATAAAAATTTACAGAGTTTTAGTTTCTTGTCAAAATATAGTTCACACCTACAAGATTTTTGCCGCGGATATGCTAAATATAGCGCAGTGATTGTCTTTTTTCTTTTCTTCGGATTCCCGGATATTTCCCAAGCAGCAGAGGCGCGTTTCTTCCGCATCGGCGGCTCTAATCGCGCACAGAGCGCGGTTATAACCAACACGAAGCCCGCCTTCTTTTCTCTTTCTGGTTATCGTCAGTCCGGGAGCGTGGCGCCGGTCGCCATTCCTCTTAAAGGCGAAGAAAACAACGCTGAAGCGCGGTTAGAAACTGACGAAGAAAAGAAACCGCAAGCCGCCGTCAAAATCCTATCTCTGCATGACAAGCCGCCGGAAGTCATTGAACTAGATGAGAAAGATTTACCTTCTACACAACACGCAATATGGCCGCTTCCTAAGCATGTAGAAAGCCATGTTAGCTCTGGATATGGCTATCGCACGCACCCCATCAGTGGTCGGCGTAGCTTCCATGACGGAGTTGATATTGTGGGAACCCCGGGCACACGTGTGATGGCAACGCTGGAGGGCGTCGTGGAAGAGGCAGGGCGAAAAGCGCGGCTGGGTAACTTTGTGCGCATCCGTCACGATGACGGCCTGATCAGCATTTATGGTCATTTGGCGCGTGTGAACGTGAAAAAAGATGAAATCGTTCGACAGGGCCAGACTATTGGCACACTCGGTTCTACAGGCCACTCCACCGGACCGCATTTGCATTATGCCCTCAAGAAAAATGATAAATCCCTCAACCCCATGGCACAGCTTGCCCGTGCGCGGCCCGTCAAAACAGTGGAAGTCGCCCGCAAAGCTGATTAGTGTGCGCGCATGTCCGCACGTTTGTTTTCTAAATTAGGTCACTTTCTGCCGCCAGAAAGCGCGCATCATGTGGCGATTCGTGCCCTAAAAAGCGGTCTGTTTCCTACCCCAGCCCCCTTCCACAGCCCGCGCCTGCAGACCGAGGCCATGGGCATGCGCTTCCCCAGCCCCATCGGCTTATCCGCCGGATTTGATAAAAATGGCGAGGTGTACCGGGAAATGCTTGGGTGCGGATTCGGCTTTGTCGAAATCGGCACCGTCACGCCCCGGCCACAAACCGGGAATGAGCCACCACGGATATGGCGCTTGTCAGACGATGAAGCGGTCATCAACCGTCTCGGCTTTAATAATGAAGGCGCGGACGCGATGGATGCGCGGCTGCCACAGGGGCGCACGCAGCTTCCGGGCATTGTCGGCGTGAACATCGGCAAGAATAAAGACACGGAGCACGCGCTCGAAGATTACCTGCCGTTGCTGCGGCGCTTTCTGCCCAAGGCCTCGTACCTTACGGCGAATATTTCTTCCCCCAACACGCCCGGCTTGCGTGACTTACAAAAGCGCGAGTTTTTCGAAAGCTTCACCCGGGCCCTGCGTAGCGAACGTGACAGCATGGTGGCGATGCGCGGCATCCAGGTGCCGCTGCTGATTAAAATTGCGCCGGATGTCAGCGATGAGGAGCTGGAAACCATTGTCGGCATTGCCGTGCAGGAGCGCATCGACGGGCTGATTGTCGGCAACACCACCCTCTCACGCCCTGACACATTGCGCCACGCTGACCGCACCCAGCAGGGAGGCCTAAGTGGCGCCCCACTGATGGCGCTCTCGACGGAAGTGCTGCGTAAAACATCCAAACTTTCGCAAGGAAAACTCACCCTCATCGGTGTTGGCGGTGTCCGCTCAGCAGAGGATGTAATTGCTAAAATCCGCGCCGGAGCGTCGCTCGTACAGCTTTATACTGCACTGGTCTATCAAGGGTTTGGGCTGCCCACACGCCTCAACCGTGATCTGGATCACTGGCTGGAAAAAGTCGGCGTGAAGCACCTCAGCGAGCTACGCGGGATGGACGTACGCTAGCGTAGCTGCGCGCGCAGAAAGTCCTTCGCCACCGTGAGCCCATGTGCATCAATGCCATGTGCGAGACCGGGGCGGGCGTGGGTCTCCACGGATACGCCGAAGGCTTTCAACGCGTCCTCCGCCTCCGCCATGAAGTGGAACGGCACTACCTGATCCGCCGTACCATGCACCAGACAAACCGGCGGGCGTGAGCGGATATCTTGGGGCAAGCTTTGGCTTCCCATCAGCAGACCGGAGAATCCCACAACACCCGCACATGGTTTGTCCCGTCGCAGCATCGTGTAAAGCGATAGCATAGTGCCTTGTGAAAAACCCAGCAGCGCTACGCGGTCAAGCGTCAGGCTATGCTGCAACAGCAGGTGATCGATAAAATCATTGAGCACCGGGGCCGCACGCTCCACGCCCGCCATCATCGCTTCCTCACTGATCTCGCGGATGGGAAACCATTGATAGCCGCCAAAGCTATATTCCAGCGGGGTTGGGGCGTTGGGCGCGATAAAATACGTATCCGGTAGATACTCGCCCAGCGCATCGGCGAGAGAGATCAGGTCCTCTCCGTTGGCACCATAACCATGCACCAGCACCACAAGATGGCGCGGCGCGAGGCCGGACAAAGGTTTACGCTCAGGACCGCTCAGCATGCAGGACTCTCTCTTCTCGACGTTAGGCAAAAAGGCGGGTGATGGCATGTCATGCCGGATGACAAACGAATCACAGATCGCCTATAAACCCACTATGTCCATCCATGTGCAAGCGGAATCTCCGCGCCTTGTCCTTATTGATGCGTCGGGATTTATCTTCCGGGCGTATCATAAACTGCCGCCACTGACCCGGCGTGACGGTACCCCGGTCGGGGCAGTCTATGGCTATGTGAATATTCTCACCAAGCTGCTGGACGAAGCGCACGCCACCCACATCGCCGCCATTTTTGATGCGGAGCGGCGCAATTTCCGGCATGAGATTTACGCCGATTACAAAGCCAACCGTCCGCCACCGCCGGAGGATCTCATCCCGCAATTCGGGCTAGTGCGGCTGGCGACCGAAGCCATGAACCTCTCGGTCATTGAGCAGCCGGGCTTTGAAGCGGATGATGTGATTGCCACCTACGCCGCGCAGGCCAAAGCCGCCGGGATGGAGGTGATTATCGTCTCCTCTGATAAAGACCTCATGCAGCTCATCCAGCCCGGCGTCACGATGTTTGACGCCATGAAGAACAAACCGCTAGGGCCGGAAGAGGTGGTGGAAAAATTCGGCGTCGGCCCAGAGCAGGTGATCGATGTGCAGGCATTGATCGGCGATGCGGTGGATCACGTGCCCGGCATTCCCGGCATCGGCCCGAAAACCGCAGCGGAGCTGATTCGCCAGTATGGCACGCTGGAGAATCTACTGGCGCGCGCGGGAGAGATTAGCCAGCCGAAGCGGCGGGAAAGCTTGCAGCTTTATGCCGAGCAGGCACGCATCTCCAAGCAGTTGGTTACCCTCTGCACTGATTGCCGCGACCTGCCACCGCTGGAGGCACTGACACGGCGCGCGCTGGAGCCGGAAAAATTCCTTGGCTTCCTGCAGGAGCAGGACTTTACCTCCATCATCGGGCGGTTTCAGAAGAAGTTTGGCATCACGCCGCCGCCGCCGGAATCACTCCCACTGGATGCGTATAGCGCACGCCCAGCGCCGGCCCTTGCTACCCCAGCGGAAAGCGCCCCTGTCATTAGCGAAACCCGCTATGAGCTCGTGCAGGATACCGCCACGCTGGAGCAATGGGTGCAACGGGCCATCGCCGCAGGGGCAGTGGCGTTTGACACCGAAACGGACGCGCTGGATGCCACCCGTGCTTCACTGGTGGGCTTCTCGCTATGCATCGAGCCGGGGCATGCCTGCTATGTACCGCTCCAGCACACCACGGATGGACAATCAGGCAGCCAGAATGATCTGTTTGCGCCCGGCGTCACCCTGCGCAGTGGGCAGATCCCGCTCGCGGATGCCGTGCGCGTGCTGGCGCCGCTGCTTACCCATCCGGGCGTGCTCAAGATCGGCCACAACATCAAATATGACATGCTGATCATGGCCCAGCACGGGATTGAGATGGCCCCGGTGGAAGACACCATGCTGATTTCGTACTGTCTTTCCGCCGGGCTGCATCATCAGGGCATGAATGAGCTGTCAGAATTGCATCTCGGCATCACGCCCATTTCCTATGACAGTGTCACCGGCACGGGTAAAAAGCGCGTCACGTTTGATCGGGTGGAGCTGGACGCCGCCTGTCAGTATGCCGCCGAGGATGCGGACATCACGCTACGGCTGCACCGTTTGCTCAAGCCACGGCTCATCGCTGAGCGGCTGCTTTCCGTGTATGAGGAGATGGAGCGCCCGCTGGTGCCGGTCATCGCCCGCATGGAAAATTACGGCATCAAAGCGGATGTGGGCGTACTCAAAACCCTCTCCAGCGAGTTCAGCCGCGATATCGCCATGCTGGAGACGGATATCTACACCCTCGCCGGGCGCGAGTTCACCATCGGCTCACCGAAGCAACTGGGCGAGGTGCTGTTTGATGAGCTGAAACTCGGCAGCGGCAAGCTGTCCAAAAAATCCGGCGCCTATGCAACCGGCGCGCAGATTCTGGAGGAGCTGGCCGAGCAGGGCCATGCCCTTCCGTCCAAAGTGCTCGAATGGCGGCAGCTCACCAAGCTACGCAGTACCTACACCGATGCACTGGTTGGGCAGATTCACCCACGCACCGGCCGGGTACACACGAATTTTTCGCTGGCCGTCACGTCGACCGGGCGGCTGAGTTCCTCCGATCCGAATTTGCAGAACATTCCCATCCGCACCCGGCAGGGCAAACGTATCCGTGATGCGTTCGTCGCAGATGCGGGCTATAAGCTGCTCTCCGCCGATTATTCGCAGATCGAACTGCGCCTCCTCGCGCATATTGCCGATATCGCCCCGCTAAAGGAAGCCTTTCGCCAGCGCCGCGACATTCACGCCGCGACCGCTAGTCAGATGTTCGGCGTCCCGCTCGATCAGGTGAGCAGTGATCTGCGCCGGCAAGCCAAAACCATCAATTTCGGCATTATCTACGGCATTTCGGCGCATGGGCTGGCGGTGCGGCTGGGAATTTCGCGCGAAGAAGCGGCGCGCTACATCGCGCTGTATTTCCAGCAATATCCCGGTATCCGCGAATACATGGAAACAGCCAAGGCGGAAGCGCGCGAGAAGGGTTACGTCACCACCCTGTGGGGCCGCCGCTGCTACGTCCGTGGCATCCATGACAAAAACCCTTCCATCCGGCAGTTCTCCGAGCGGGCTGCCATCAATGCCCCGCTGCAAGGCAGCGCCGCCGACATCATCAAGCGAGCGATGATTGCCATCGATCGCCTCTTGCGTGAGGAGGGGTGGAAGTCCCGCATGCTGCTACAGGTGCATGACGAACTGGTGTTTGAAATTGCTTCAGGCGAGGAGGAAAGCCTTCCACCACGCATCAAGCAGGCAATGGAGCAGGCGGTGCATCTCTCGATTCCGTTGGAAGCCGATATGGGCATCGGTTCCCACTGGGGTGAAATCCACTAAGCTTTCGTGATCGTCACCCGTTGTAATACCACCATTGCTAGCACTCCAGCCGCGGTAAGCATGAGGGCCGCGGGTGCGGCAGCCTGATATTTCTCATCCGAGGCCAGTGCAAACGCGCGAATGGCCAGCGTGTCGTAATTGAAGGGCCGTAACAGATAGGTGGCAGGTAACTCTTTCATCGTATCCACAAACACCAGCAGCGCGGACACCGCCAGCGAACGGCGCAGCAGCGGCCAGTGCACACGGCGCAGCACCGCAGCCTCACTCGCCCCGAGGCTGCGGGCCGCCATATCGAGGAGGGGAGAGAGCCCCTGCATTCCAGCATCGAGCGTATGCAGGCCAAGTGACAAAAATCGCACCGTACAGGCCAGCGTGACCGCGCCGATGGTGCCGGTGAGTAAAAGCCCGTACGACTCGCCTGTCAGTGTGCGCAAGGCTAGCCCCAGCTGGCGGTCAAAGGCGATCAGTGGCAGCATGATGCTCACCGCAATCACCAGTCCGGGTAGCGCGTATCCTGCTCCTGCAAGTTGAACCATTACACGCAGCCAGCGTGGCGGCTGGTAGCGCATGGCGTAGGCCAGAAGCAGCGCGAGTAAGGTCACCACTCCTGCTACTACCGCACCGACCGTGAAAGAATGCCATGCGGCCTGCCAATGCAGTCCGTCGGACCATTGGGCGGCATCGCCCAGCGCCCAGACAATCAACACGCCCACGGGTAACAAAAACCCGAGAAAGCAGGGCAACAGACATACCACGAATGCCAGCATTGCCTGCGTTCCATGTAAGGCAACAGGAATAGCCTGCCGATCACTGGTATGTTGCACGTGGTAGCGTTTGACCGCACGCTGGTGACGCTCCGCTAGCAACGCCGCAAGCACGCATAGCACAAGAACGCCTGCGAGGCGCCGTGCCATCACTGGATCGCCCAGCCCGAACATTGTGCGATAAATACCCGTGGTAAACGTGGGCGTCGCATAAAGAGAAACCACACCAAAATCGGCAAGCGCCTCCATGGCCACCAGCGCCGCACCCCCCACCAGTGCAGGACGCAAGAGCGGCAGGCTCACGCGCCAGAAAGCCTGACGCGCGGTAAGTCCCAGCATCCGCGCGGATTCTGTAAGTGAAAGCGCCTGCTGGCCCATCGCCGCACGGCACAGCAGATAAAGATACGGATAGAGGGCAAAGGCCAACACAAAGGCAGCACCGCCCGGGCTACGGATACTTGGGAACCAGTACTCACCAAAGGCCAGCCCACTCATATCACGAAGGCTACTCTGCAGAGGGCCGCTGCTACTGAGCAGCTGGCCATACACAATTGCCAGCAGATAGGCGGGCAGAGCCAACGGCAAGGTCAACGCGGTATCAATCCACCGACGCCCGGGAAAATTATAATTCACCACCAACCACGCACAGCCCGCCCCAAGAGGAAGAGCCATGAGCAACACACTGCTTATCAGACGCACTGATCCCCATGCATACTCACCAAGGGGTGCCGAGAGAGCCGCCTGCGCTTGCACGGTGGGCTGTAACCAAGCAATCAGCAGCGAGGCAAATGGTACAAGCGCCAGCACAGCCACTAGGCCGAGCAGCATCATGCGAAAAATCCAGGCAGCAAACATCGCCGCAAATTAGGCGAGAATCTATTTTTCGGCAAATATTTTGCCGCTTGACGCGCCATACCGTCAGACTACGGTATCGTTAAGTAACTCGAGGAGTTTTCCCTATGACCCAAGTCGCTGTGATTCTATCCGGCTGTGGCCATCTTGATGGTGCCGAAATACGAGAATCCGTCTTAACACTACTCTATCTTGATCAGCGAGGCGCGAATGTTTCCATCTTTGCGCCTAACGAACCGCAAATGCATGTGGTCGATCATCGGAGTGGACGGGTTGTCGAGGGGCAGACTCGTAACGTCATGGAGGAAGCAGCGCGCATTGCTCGTGGACGCATCGCTGATCTTGCCACGCTTGACCCGGAAGCATTCGAAGCCTTAGTGATTCCCGGCGGTTTCGGTGTCGCTAAGAATTTGTCGAATCTGGCAGAGAAGGGGGCGGATGCGGACGTCCACCCGGAGCTGCTGCGCGTAGTGAACGCTTTTTATGCCGCGCAGAAGCCGATCGGCGCCATCTGCATCGCCCCAGCTGTCCTTACCGCGGCGCTACGTGGCAAAGGCGTGAGGGTTACCATTGGCGATGATGCCGGCACTGCGGCGGCCATCACCGCCATGGGGGGAGTTCATCACCCCTGCGTCACAACTGGCGTTGTGCTCGATGAGTACGCGCATATCGCAAGTTGCCCTGCCTATATGCACGATGCACCGCTATCGGAAATTGCTCAGGGCATTGAGCAGGTGATTGCATTCGTCATGCAACAAGCCGAAGCGGCAAAGCGGGCGGCATAGGTAAAATTCAGGGCAGGGTGGCAAAGCGCGTGTACAGAACGAAACGCATAGATTACTTTATGTTTGTCATAACAATCCCGGGGATCACGATGCGCCTGCTGGTTGCCTGCTTGTTTTTTCTAATGCCTGTGAGCGCTAAGGCGCTTGAAGATGCTGCGACGCGCGACGATTATGCCACTGGCTGCCAGCTGACACCGCCGATGCGCTCTAATGCATATCCGGGCAGTGAACATATCACGTCCTACAATAATCTGGTGCTTCCGAAGGGTAAATCCATCCCCGCGCCGGGCCAGTTTGTCTACGTGACAGGACGTGTGCTGGATGAGCGCTGCGTCCCACTTTCGGATGCGCGTGTGGAGATGTGGAATGCCGATATCAACGGTCAATTCATCTATCCTGATCCGGGTGCGTTCGCGAACCCATACCCGTTATTTGCTGGCACAGGAGCCACGGTTACAGATTCCGAAGGACAGTTCATCTTCTACACGATCTTCCCGGGTGTGGAGGGAGGCAAAGGAGCGCCCAAGCTTCATTTCCGCGTCACCCATGAAGACACCAAGGACTTATTCACCACGCTCTATTTCGCGGGTGAACACCGCAATACCGAGGATGTCGCATTCATCAAGTTGCCAGAGGCGCTCAAACCCCTGGTGGTCGGCGCGGTGGAACCCTTCAGCCGTCCGGATGGTACGCTTGGCCTGCACATCCACCACGACATCACCGTGGCCGGGCACGATAAATTCCGTCGCTTCTAATGCATGGTCCGCTGATCGAGCCTGAAGCGCTGGCCGCCCGCATAAGCGAGACAGACTTGGTGCTGCTCGATGCCTCCTGGCATCTACCCACCAGCGGACGGGATGCCAAAGCGGAATATCTGGCACGGCATCTGCCAGGCGCGCGTTTTTTTGATCTCGATGCCATCTCTGATATTCACAGCCCATATCCACACATGCTACCGAGCGCTTCACAGTTCAGTGCTGCTATGCGGGCATTGGGTATAAACGCACATAGCCAAATTGTGGTCTATGACAGCATTGGATTGTTCAGCGCCGCGCGCGCGTGGTGGATGCTGCGCGCGTTCGGGCATCATGCCGTGGCTGTTCTGCATGGCGGTCTGCCTGGCTGGGAAGCGCAGGGAGGGCCGCTGGAGGCGGGGGCCGCACCCGTATTAAGCCCTGATATTTATGACTTTTCTGCTATATTTCAGCCTGAATACCTGGCACAGACGGACACGGTGCTGGCAGCGGTAGAGCGCGGAGGCTCACAAATTGTCGACGCCCGTGGCGCAGGCCGGTTTTATGGCACACAGCCCGAGCCACGGGCAGGCGTTCGAAGCGGCCATATACCGGGCAGTCGCAACGTGCCATATACGACGCTACTGGATGAACATGGCCAGCGTCTGGTTGCGCCGGAAACACTGCATGCACGCCTAAACGCAACGGGCATTGATCCAGACGCACCAATGATCAGCAGCTGCGGATCAGGCGTCACGGCGTGCATTTTAGCGCTGGCGATGGATGCATATTTTCATCGTACCATCCCCGTATACGATGGCTCATGGGCTGAGTGGGGCGCTCGTCCCGAATTGCCGATTTCCCAGTAAATCCGCGCCACAGCGCTAAAACACTTAGCACATAATTTGCTTACTTCATCTTATTTTCCATAATATACATTATGCGATATTCATTAAGCGGCATTAGCGCGTCTTGGGGCGGCCGGGTTTCTGCTTACTAAGCACCATGTCAATCACCTCGAGAAGACGGCGATGGCGCGTTGACTCCGCTTTGGCGGATGCCACGCGGTGTGAAAAAGCTCGCTGTGTGCCCGGCGTCAATTTTTCCCAGGCCTTAGCGAACGTCTTATTTTTTTTGATAGATAATGCCAGCTCTGCGGGCACGTCGACTGCGTTTTGATCCGCAATACAAAAACGCATGCTCACGAAAGATCCAGCAGCCAGCCCAGCTTCTTTTAAAAAGCGCTTTGACAAGATGAGATAATATTTGCCATCGCCGGCAGGCTGCCAGGCACCCTGCACTGGCCAGTCATTGATTTCACCCTCAATGCGTAAACGCGGAAACTTTTTGAAAGGTAGGTTTGCCTGCAACTCGGAAGGAAGAAACAACACGGTGTATGCATAGCGATCAAAGGCATAATAAGCGACACAATCTGTAAATTCGTAGGGATACATCATGAAGTTTATTTCCCCTTATGATGACACTAAAAAAAAGAATAATTCATGGCATGCCAAAAGGCTAACCTATTGGCTAAGATTTAGAAAAAATCAACAAAGGGAACAATGGTGGGCGGTAGAAGACTCGAACTTCCGACCTCCACGATGTCAACGTGGCGCTCTAACCAACTGAGCTAACCGCCCGGAAGAAGCATGGTGATAGCCCGTCTGGCCATGGGATGCAAGCGCTCTTTCAGGCTCGGCATAGGGGGAGTAACTCACAGGCTACGACGCCACATTAAGCAAGCTCTCGGGCAAACGGAACTTTGTTGTTTCTTTCTTTACAACAAAGGGTTCAACCTCACAGGTCGAGAGTTGCTTTAACCGCTCAATAAGTTGCTCCACAAGCAATTCTGGCGCCGAGGCCCCCGCCGTAATGCCCACGGCAGATTTTCCTTCCAGCCAGCGTGGCTGAAGCGCATCGGCATCGGCAATCAAATACGATTCCACGCCCATCTCCTCGCCGAGATCACGCAAGCGATTGGAGTTACTGCTATTTTCTGCGCCTATTACCAATAACAAATCTACATGAGGCATTAAGGCGCGCACCGCGTTCTGACGATTCTGCGTCGCATAGCAGATATCCCGCGTTGATGGCCCGACAATCTTAGGAAACCGGGCTTCCAGAGCCTCAATAATGCCGCGCGTATCATCAAGGCTGAGCGTCGTCTGGGTGACATAGGCAAGCCGCTCAGGATCCCTCACCTCCAGCGTTGCCACCTCCTCCACCGAAGAGATAAGCAGCACCGGCTCTTTCACCCGGCCGCTAGTCCCTTCCACTTCCGGGTGCCCCGCATGGCCAATGAGGATAATCTGACGCCCTTCGGCCTCGTAACGCTGGGCTTCCACATGCACTTTGGTCACCAGCGGGCACGTAGCGTCGAGCACCGGAAGCCCCCTCGCCGCCGCCGCCTGCTCCACCGATTCGGCTATGCCATGCGCACTGAAGACCGTGATGGCACCGGCGGGCACTTCATCCACTTCCTGAACGAAAACCACACCTTTACGACGTAAATCCTCCACGACCCACCGATTATGGACAATTTCATGACGCACATAAATGGGCGGGCCATATTTCTTCAAAGCCAGTTCGACAATCTCAATGGCGCGCTCCACTCCAGCGCAAAAACCCCGTGGCTCGCACAAATAGACTTTGATGGGTTGGATAGAATGACTCATGGGTTCACGATACCGCACGCAGCGAGCCGTGAGAAGAGCCCAGATAATCCGCAGACTGCATTTCGATCAGGCGCGAGGCAGTGCGCTCAAATTCAAAATGTCCATCACCAGACGCATACAAGGCATCGGGCGGTGCAGCCGCGGTGCATATCAGCAGACAACGATGCTCATAAAGCACATCAATAAGTGTTGTGAAGCGCTTGGCTTCATTACGATTTTCTGGCCCCATTTGCGGGATATCGGAGATCAGGAACACGCGAAACAGCGTAACCAGCGCCAAGTAGTCAGGTGCCCCCAGCGGCTGGGCACAAAGCTCATCAAACGTGAACATCGCAATATCACGGCACGCCTGCGCCACCTGAACATAGCGTCCCTGCACTTCCACTTTTTGCGGCCCCACTTTGCCTCCACTCTGCAAGGCGGCAAAAGTGCTGCGCAAAAAGCGATCGGCCGATGCATCAAGGGGAGCATGATATACTTCCTGTAGCGAGCTCATCCGGCTGCGGCGATAGTCCTGTTGTGCTGGAAGTTCAATGACTTTAACGCGTTCTTTCAATAACTCGATAAATGGCAGAAAGCGGTTTCGCTGCAAGCCATTCAGATAGAGATCCTGCGGCGGGCGGTTGGAGGTAAACACAATCACCATCCCGCGGGCAAACAGCGCCGTGAACAGGCGGGAGAGAATCATCGCATCCGCAATATCATGTACCTGAAACTCGTCAAAACAAAGCACACGGTATTTCTGCACCAATTCACGCGCCACAATAATCAGCGGGTCACGAGGAGATTTCTCTTCCTGGCGAAGCACATGGATGCGGTTGTGCACTTCCTGCATGAAGCGGTGAAAATGGACACGCCGCGCTTCGGCAAATGGCAGGGAGAGAAAAAACAAATCCATCAGCATGGATTTTCCGCGCCCTACCTCACCCCACAGGTAAATGCCCTGTTGCTGCGGCGGCATGGCACGGCGAAACCAACGCATCATCCAGCCCGAGGTGCGCTGAGGCAGCGCTAAAAAACCGGGGTCTGAAACGCGACGATGAAGCTCCTCCAGCTGGTGCGCCACGGCAGACTGGGCATCATCCGGCTGGATTTCGCCGCGGTCGACCATGTCGCTGTAACGTTCCAGAGGCGTTTTTTTGTCGTCAGACATGGTAAGATTTGCTAGGAGACTCGGCACAACGCTTGAGTAAAGAAGAATGAACGCTCACGCAAGCGCAGCATGGCCATTAACCACCCGAGAAATCCCGAATTTGCGCGGGGTTGTGGCGGCGTGGCGCGCCGAGGGAGCCCGTATTGGCTTTGTGCCGACCATGGGGGCATTGCATGAAGGACATCTGGCGCTGGTGCGTGAAGCCAAGCGCCACTGCGATCATGTGGTGGTAAGCATCTTCGTCAATCCCACCCAGTTTGGACCGAACGAGGACTTTAGCCGCTATCCCCGCACGCCGGAAGAAGACACTACACTCCTTTCTACCGTAGGGGCTGATCTGGTCTGGCTACCCGGCGTGGAGGACATCTACCCCACCGGCTCACGGACGCGGGTAACGGTGGGTGATGCCGCTACCGTGCTCTGCGGTGGGCATCGTCCCGGTCATTTTGATGGCGTGGCCACCGTCGTCACCATCCTGCTCAATGCTGTACGGCCCGACGCGGCCTTCTTTGGTGAGAAAGATTACCAGCAGCTCTACATCATCCGCCGCATGGTTGCCGACCTCGGCTTGCCGGGAGAAATTCATGGGGTGCCCACCGTGCGCGAGGCGGATGGGCTGGCCTTGTCCTCACGGAATCGCTATCTGAGCGAGGAGGAGCGCGCCACAGCCCCCCTCCTCCACCAAATCATGCAGAAAATCGCTAGGGAATCCGCGGATGCCAGCCAACTTCACGCAGCACTTGAAGAAGGCCGGCAGACACTTAAAGCCGCGGGATTTACCGTCGATTACCTCGAAGCCCGGGACGAGCGCACACTGACCCCCCTGACCGCTCCCAGCCTGCATGGGCGGCTGTTTGTCGCCGCCCGGCTGGGCACCACCCGGCTGATTGATAACCTTGCACTGAAAGATGCTCTATGAACGACACCGCCATCACGCAGGAATTTCTTGATGCCCAAGCCATGCTCAAGGGGCATTTTATTCTTTCCTCCGGCTTGCATAGCGATACCTATCTGCAATGCGCCCGCGTGCTGATGGACCCTGCCCGCGCCGATCGCCTCTGCAAAGAACTGGCGGCGCGTGTGGAAGCCACCTTTGGCAAACAGGCCTTTGATGTTGTGGTGGCCCCGGCCATGGGTGGCGTGATTGTAGGCTATGAAATGGCACGCCAACTGGCGCTGCCGTCACTTTTTTGTGAGCGCCAGGATGGCCAGTTCACCCTGCGCCGTGGCTTCACGCTCGAGCCGGGGCAGCGCGTGCTTCTGGTGGAAGATGTCGTCACCACCGGAAAATCATCGCTGGAAACCGTGGTCTGCGTGGAAAGCTTTGGGGCCAAGGTCGTGGCAGAGGCCAGCCTGATCGACCGCTCCGGCGGCACACACGGCCTGCCTTTCCCGCTGGTGTCATTGCTCACGCTGGACGTACCAACCTACCAGCCCGACGCCCTGCCCGCGCATCTACAAGATGTCCCAGCCGTGAAGCCAGGGAGCCGCTGGCTGCAAAAAACAGCGTAACGGGTGCGTACCTAACACCAGCCTTTGGTCTGACGGCCCACCGTACAGCCACCTTCCGGGCCGTAATATTTTTCACGCATGATCGGCATGCGCTGCGGCATATCGGAAAATCCCATGCGCTTGGAGGGATGCTTATATGCTTCCGGCTGGCCGGGAGTTGCCGCTGATTTGGAAACCGGCTCCGCGTGAGGGGTGCAGGCCGCCAACGCAATGAGGAGTACCAAAGGGTAAAAGGCCCGCATAAAAAACTCCTTCTCTTAGCGTGGATCTGAAAAATACGATGTGAGGTCACGTGCCACATTCGGCGTGACAAAAGCCGAGACATCTCCGCCCAAACGGGCAATCTGCTTGACGAAGCGAGATGATACGTAATGTTTGGAGTCCGAAGCGGTGAGAAACACGGTCTCAATACTCGGGGCCAGCTTGGAATTCATGCAGGCCATCTGAAATTCATACTCAAAATCCGATACCGCACGCAGCCCCCGGATAATCAGGCTGGCGCCATGCTGCTGAGCAAAATTCACCAGCAGGCCGGAAAACGGCTGCACCTCAATGCGCGAGGCATCGCCGTTCAGCTCCGCCGCAATGCTGGTCAGCACCATTTCCGAGCGCTTCTCCAGATTAAAAATGGGCGCTTTCCCCGTATCCAGGGCCACGCCGATGATCAGCGTGTCCACCACGCTCATTGCACGGCGGATGATATCAAGATGGCCCACCGTGATGGGATCAAACGTGCCGGGATAAACACCGATGCGATTCATAGCCATAAATCACCGCCGTCCCTGATTCAAATCCATCAGGTCGTCACGCACCGGGGCAGCATCCTGGTTATACTCCTCCACCCAATTGCCCTTACGCTTGCGACGGGTGAGCTTCTCCCACCAGCGGCGCAGCAACCCTTTATTCAGCGGCTGGGGCATCCGGGGCCTCCATCATGGCCACATCACCTTCCAGCCCCTCTTCTTCATCAGCACCGGCAGCGGCAAGTTGCGCGCCGTCGATACGTACGGCGGAAACCACGCGCTCGTCCTTGTCCACGTTGAACACCCGTACGCCCTGCGTGTTGCGGCCAGCAATGCGGATGTCGCGCACGTTGGTGCGGATCATTTTGCCCTTATCGGTCATCAGCATGATCTGGTCATCCGCACAGACGGGGAAGCTCATGACCACCTGGCCGTTACGGTCATTGGTGATGATGTTTACAATGCCTGACCCGCCACGGTTGGTAACGCGGTATTCATAAGCAGAGGAGCGTTTGCCATACCCGCGGTCGGTAAGCGTGAGAATCAGCTCCTCCCCTTCCTCCAGCTGTTTGGCGCGATCTTCGCTGAGCGTGACCTCGGCGACATCTTCCTCCGCAGCAACAGCCATCGTTGCCGCAGCGTCTGCCTCGGCATCGGTGGCGCGGCGCTTTTCCGCGGCGAGCTTCAGGTAGGCCACGCGCTCTTCCATGCTGAACTGCGTGCCTTTGAGGATGCTCATCGACATCACCACGTCACCGTCCGCCAGCTTGATGGCACGCACGCCCGTAGAGGCCCGGCTTTTGAAGACGCGCACGTTATCCACCGGGAAGCGTACGCATTTGCCGGACTTCGCGGCAATCAACACGTGATCAGACTCAGAGCAGACTTTCACATCCACCAGCCGCTCACCCTCTTCTTCCAGCTTCATGGCGATCTTGCCATTAGTGCGGATATCATGGAAGTCGGAGAGGTCGTTACGGCGCACCGTGCCCATCGAGGTAGCGAAAATGATGTTGAGATTATCCCACGTCGCTTCATCTTCCGGCAGCGTCATGAAGGTTTTGATGGTTTCCCCTTCCGCCAGCGGGAAAATATTCACCAGCGCCTTGCCACGCCCCTGAGCGGTGGCCAGCGGCAGACGGTACACCTTCAGCTTATACACCTTGCCGAAATTCGAGAAGAACAGCACCGGCGTGTGAGTGTTGGCGACAAACAGCTCTTCGGTGGCATCCTCCTCGCGCATGGCGATTCCGGACTTGCCCTTGCCGCCACGACGCTGAGCACGGAATGCGGCGAGCGGGGTGCGCTTGATGTAGCCACCCGCGGTGACGGTAACGACCATGTCCTCGCGCTGGATGAGGTCCTCAATGTCGGCTTCGAATTCGGAATCCTCGATCACCGTGCGGCGCGGTACGGCGTACAGCTCCTTCACCTCCACCAGTTCGGCACGCATGATGGCCATGCGCTCAGAGCGGTTGGCAAGGATGCTGAGATAGCGCGAAATCTCCGCGCCCA
>DBAU01000082.1 GCA_002291845.1 Alphaproteobacteria bacterium UBA1002
TTTCAGGGTCTTGCCCCGGGCCGCTTTGCAGCGGCCATCAATCAGGCGCCGATGCGCCGCCATGGCTGGGGCCTGGCCGGCGACTGGCTGATCAACCGTCGCCGCATGTTCCGCGAGGATGGCCTGCCGCCTGCGCATCTGCTGCGCCAGGTATTCGAGCAGGCCAGCGACTATGAGGAGGCAAAGCGAAGGCTGCGCGACACGCCCCTCTGCCTCCCGGTGATCTTCCTGCTGAGTGGCACGCGCCCCGGCGAAGGCTGCATCATCGAGCGGCTAGAGCGTGATGCGCATGTGCGCGAGCTGGCGGATGAGCCCTCGCTGGCGGTCACCAATCACTTTCATTCAGAACGCTTAAATGCTTCGGCCAAAGGATGGCTTTCACGTGCGCTGGATAGTCACGCACGTTGCCGGATCATGCAGACATGGGGCGACGGGCTGCTGGAGAGCGATTTTCATGCCCTGCCCTACCCTATCCTGAGCCAGCTCACCCGCCTCACGGCGCGGATGAACGCCGCGACAGGCGCGCTTAATGCACAGGCATGGGAAGCGGAGGGGCCGGTCAGCGATACTCGCCACTTGGCTTTGGCTTAGAAGCGCTCGTGCCCTTCCCCGACCTTGGCGGCATGGGCAGAGGGGGTATGCGCCCCGCCTTTGAGAGCCACGACAGACTGTGGAGCCGCGTGTGCTTCCTGCGTATCGGCGGCCATGCCAAGGCGCTCTAGCAGGGAGGGTGCCACCGGCGCGTCTTTCGTTACCGCATAGTGCGTTTTGCGCTCCGTAAGAAGCGCAGGTTCATAGCGGTAATTTACCATTACGCCGAGCGCGCCTTGCTGCTCGCTGGGCGTCCCGGTTTTGGGCGACCAGTGCAGCTGCGCAATCTCGGCACCATTGCCCAGATGGAACGAGGCCACCGGATCCTTGCCTTTCTGCAAATAGATCAACGCAAGCCGCTGCAGAATCGCCCGCAGGCCCTGTTGTTCGTCCGGCTCCAGGGTATGCACCGCAAGATTGGCGCGCTCTAGCACCTCGGACAGCGGTGCCGCCGCCTCCAGACCAAGTGGCGGCGCGAGGCGCTCGAGCAGCTCCCGCTCGTCCGTCACCAGGTATTCACGTGCCTCAGGGTGCTCTACCAGCCAGTCACGAAAGCCTTTTGCCCCGGCGCCAACGCCACCGCGCAGAGGCGATAGCGTGGTAAAGGTATGGACACCATATGCTTGCTGAACACGCGTGGCCACCTCGTGAATCAGCCGCTCCGCCGCGCGCATGCCATGTTTCTGCTTCTTTACAATCACCGGGTGGTCAGGATCAACCGTACCATCCGCGTGAATCGCTGCGTTGGTGATGGCATAAAACACCGCACAATTGGGGTGGGGGAGCGCCGTGCCGTTCTCCTCCAGATAGCGGTTGATGTTTCCCGGCAAGTCTTTGGAATCAATCCGGTTGAGCGCCTGCGTGGGCAACTGCTCGAGCGCCACATAGACCACCACCTCCGGTGTCGGGTGTCCCGGCGCAAACAGGCCATAGCAGCGATGGCTCCAATGGGCAGCGCCGGCAGGCGCCAGACGGCGCATGACTTCCGCACGCGGGTTTTTTGGCTGGGTGTCATACGGATCACCATGCACCCGCTGCAAAGGATGCACGGCCTCCTTATCCACCAGAATTTTCAAGGTTTCTTCAGAAGCGTCGGCCGTAATTTCCCGAAATTCCAGGTCTTCTACGGCGACCGTGATTTTATTGTTTTTATCGGTCATGGACGGCAATTTGCCAAACATTGATGACAGAATGATGACAGTGCGATGAAAATTTGGCGATGGACGCACCCGCCTCCATCGCCAGCATACGCTACTTCAACGCCGCCAGAGCCGCCGCCAGCCTTGCAATCGGCACGCGGTAGGGCGAGCATGGCACCGCCAAAGCAGCAAATAGCCGAGAGACGGATCATCCCGATCAGCCAGGGCCTCTCCCGGCGGCGTGATCACGCTCAGAGGCTTCTACCTCTACCTGTGCCTTAAGCAGGCTCACCACTTCGGGATGCTTTTGGGGATCCTCGACAACGATACGGTACTCACTGGATGACACGGGAACTATCTTGATATCATTAAGAAACCCGCCAGCTTGCTCAATCAAACCCTTTAATGCATTTAGCAGGTTCACACCCGAGCTGGTATCTTTTGGAAGCAGAAGCTCAAACTGTTCTTCAGAGGTGCGATTCGTTGTGCCCGCTGGCCCCAGGCGGATAGGTACGCTACGTAAACGCCCCCCTTCCGTATGACTAAAAAGTTTCTCGAATCCCACTCTAAAGCGGTGCTCTGCATCAATCCGGCAAATATCCGCCGCGATGGCCTTAAATGCGGGGTCCGTGGACGTGACCACCATGCGCAGAATGTCTGGTTCAGTATCAGCATGCCCCCCCGCAGGGTGAGGGGGTGGGGTATCCTCAAAATATTCAACGTGCGTGTCACGCGTCAGCGCCCCTGCCAGCTTGGCCTGATCGATGAACATTTCAAAATACTCAGTCCATACATTCGTATTTTGAACGGCCGGACCACGGTGAGGTTTCAGTGTAAATTCCACTCTGTAGCCACCTTGCGGCGATTCACTGACGGAGAGTGAACCAAAATCATTTGCCAGAAACCGCTTCACGAGATGCTGAATGCCGTCGCGGGACTGTTTCAGGGAATAAGAGACTTCTTCAAATTCGTCGTTATTAAGCTTAAATGATGCGTACTCTCTTCTAACACTTTCATATTGCTCCGGTGAAAGCTTCTCTTTGCAGAAAGCAAAGAATTCTTGTCTTTCGTTCTCTGAGACTTCCTTTAACGCTTTCAGCCTCTCTCGAATGCTTATTGGGAGTTCTTCTCCTTCACCATCAAGCCAGATATTTAACCGCAAGCCTATGTTATCAAAATAGAAATCAGGATCCCTTCCTGAACTGTGCTTGGTAGCATAACGGCGAAGGACTGGCCAAGTTTCCTCCAGTTGCTTTTCAGGCAGGGAAAGTAGAGCGTCAATGGCCAGCTTCAAACGCGCCATCTCTTCTGCTTTCTGATACACTAAAAACATTCTTGGATTGTCATCAGGCAATGCTTTGGTTGACGAAAACATCTCATCCCAAGTTACTCCATGATCAAGGGATCCTACATTTACAGTGTCGGTTTTAAAGTAATCCGCTCTTACAAACCGTCCTGTTGCTATTCCCAAATGATTCCATGCGTTCATCAGCGCTTGCACCTGCGTCGGTTTGGGCAGCGTAGGGAGCTTGAGTGGGCCAACCAAAGAGCTAGGATATAAAGGGGGCGGTAAAACGGTGAGCGCCGCTGCTGCCCTAAAAAGTCCTCTACGCGAAATTTTGGATACATTTTCCATAGTCGGAAAAATAGTACCCGGCGAAATACGAGTAAAATGAAGCTTTTGTGAAGAATATCCTGCTACTTCAACGCCGCCTGAGCCGCCGCCAGCCTTGCAATCGGCACGCGGTAGGGCGAGCAGCTGACATAGTTGAGCCCCGTTTTCTGGCAGAAGGCGATGGAAGCCGGGTCACCCCCATGCTCGCCGCAGATGCCAAGCTTGAGGTCATGACGGGTCTTGCGGCCACGCTCGGCGGCGATCTGGATCAACTCGCCGACCCCTTCCTGATCAAGCGTGACAAACGGATCCTGCGGTACAATCCCCCGCTTCTTATACGCCTCAATAAAGTTCGCCGAATCGTCGCGCGAGAGGCCGAAGGTGGTCTGCGTCAGGTCGTTGGTGCCGAAGCTGAAGAACTCCGCGGACTGCGCAATCTCCCCGGCTTTCAGGGCCGCACGCGGCAGCTCGATCATCGTGCCGACCAGGTAGCGGATGGACGTCCCGGTTTCTTTCATCACCGTGGCGGCGATGGCATCCACATCCTCTTTTAGAATGCGCAGCTCTTCATGGCTCATCACCAGCGGGATCATCACCTCGGGGATGACCGCACTGCCGGTGGCCTTCATCACCTGTGCCGCGGCTTCAAAAATGGCGCGCGCCTGCATGCGGTAAATTTCCGGGTAGGTGATGCCCAGGCGGCAGCCGCGATGGCCGAGCATGGGATTGGCTTCCTTCAGCGCATGGCTGCGCTCACGCACAAACTCAGCGCTGACCCCCGCGGCCTTAGCCACCTCCACGATCTCCGCCTCGCTATGTGGCAGAAACTCGTGCAGCGGCGGATCAAGCAGGCGGATGGTCACCGGCAGGCCCTGCATGATGGTAAAGATGGAGGAGAAATCCTCGCGCTGCATCGGCAGCAGCTTGGTAAGCGCCGCTTCACGCTGCTCACGGGTTTCTGAGAGAATCATCTCGCGCATGGCGGTGATGCGCGACTGATCGAAGAACATGTGCTCGGTGCGGCACAGGCCAATGCCTTCCGCGCCAAAGCGGCGGGCAGTTTCAGCATCTAGCGGGGTTTCCGCGTTGGCGCGCACATGCAGCTGGCGCACCTCGTCGGCCCATTCCATCAACTCGGCAAAATCGCCGGAAAGGTTAGGCTGAATGGTTGGCACTTCGCCGAGCATCACCTCGCCGTTGGTGCCATTGATGGTAAGAATGTCTCCTTCCTGCAGCGTCTGCCCGGCAATCTGCAGGGTGCCTTTCGCGTAGGAAATCATCAGCTCACCCGCACCGGAAACACAGGGCTTGCCCATGCCGCGCGCCACCACGGCGGCGTGCGAGGTCATGCCGCCGCGCGCGGTGAGAATCCCCTGCGCCACATGCATGCCGTGAATATCTTCCGGCGAGGTCTCAATGCGCACCAGCACCACCTTCTCGCCCTTCTTTGCCTGCTCCTCCGCACGATCAGCAGAGAACACGATTTTGCCGCAGGCCGCACCCGGCGAGGCCGGCAGGCCGCGCGTCAGTAGCGTCTTCTTCGCTTTGGGATCGAGCATCGGGTGCAGCAGCTGATCCAGCGCATGCGGATCGACGCGCAGGATGGCCTCATCACGCGTGATCAGCCCTTCTTTCACCATGTCGGTGGCGATGCGGATGGAGGCCGCCGCGGTGCGCTTGCCATTGCGGGTCTGCAGCATCCATAGCTTGCGATTCTGCACGGTGAACTCGATGTCCTGCATATCGCGGTAGTGCATCTCGAGCTTATCAAACACCTCGATCAGCTGCGCGTACACATCCGGCATCACCTCTTCCATGGCGGGCAGGTCGGAATCACCCTTGGAGGCGAGCGTCAACGGCTGCGGGGTGCGGATGCCCGCCACCACGTCCTCGCCCTGTGCGTTGACGAGGTACTCGCCGTAATATTCCTTCTCACCCGTCGAAGGGTTACGCGTGAACGCGACGCCGGTGGCGCAATCATCGCCCATATTCCCGAATACCATCGCCTGCACGTTGACCGCCGTGCCCCAGGATTCCGGGATGTTGTGCAGGTTGCGGTAGGTAATGGCGCGCGGGTTCATCCAGGAGGTAAACACCGCCCCAATGGCACCCCAGAGCTGTTCATGCACATCCTGCGGGAACGGGCGGCCCAGCTCCAGCGCGACGCGCTCCTTATACATCTCCACCAGCTGCTTCAGGTCATCCGCACTCAGCTCGGTGTCCAGCATAATATCGCGGTCGCGCTTCATTTCCTCCAGCATTTCCTCGAAATGGTAGTGATCGACCTCGAGCACCACGTCGGAATACATCTGGATGAAGCGGCGGTAGCTGTCATAGGCAAAGCGGGCATTGCCGGATTTTTTCGCCAGCCCCTCGACGGTGATGTCATTCAGCCCGAGGTTCAGCACCGTATCCATCATCCCCGGCATGGAGGCGCGGGCGCCGGAGCGTACCGAGACCAGCAGCGGATTTTCTGCATCGCCGAAGCGGTGGCCGACGGCCTGCTCGATTTCAGCCACGGCCGCGTTCACCTGATCGGTCAGTGCATCCGGATATTGGCGGTTATTCGCATAAAACCCAACGCAGACATCGGTGATGATGGTGAAGCCCGGCGGCACCGGCAGGCCCAGCGCGCACATCTCGGCGAGGTTGGCCCCCTTGCCGCCGAGGAGGTTCTTCATGTCCGCGCGCCCCTCCGCTTTGCCGTCGCCAAAATTATAGACGAGCTTTTCCGCCATCGCCGGTTCCTCTTTCATGACTGCGTGATTCGTTGCCATCATTGCATCCCTTATAATATCGTCGTTCCTGCACTCGCGGGAACATGAAACCCGTTCTTCCTGCCACCCTTTATGTAGTCAAAACTCATATCAGCCTTCGATCTTTTCAAAGCTTGCCACCGCATCCAGCATGGAGCGGATGGCGGAGAGCAGACTCAGGCGGTTGGTGCGCAGGGCCGCATCGTCCGCATTCACCGTAACCTTGTCGAAGAACGTATCGACCGGCACGCGCAGCGCGGCGACGGCTTTCATCGCCTCGGCATAACGCTCAGCCTGCAGGGCGGGCTCCATCGCGGCGCGGCAGGCAGCCAGCGCCTCAAACAGCGCCCGCTCTTCGTCCTGCTGCAGTAGCGATTGCTGCGCTGCAGCATTGTAGGTGGCGTTATCCTTTTTCTCTTCTTTAGCGACGATATTGCTGGCGCGCTTATAGGCGGTGAGAAGGTTTGCTCCATCTTCTGTCACGAGGAAATCCTGCAGCGCCTTCGCACGTGCAACAAGACGCACCAGATCGTCTTCCCCGCCCTGCTCCACAATGGCAGTGATCACATCATGCCGGATGCCCTGATCTTTCAGCATGACCTTCAAACGGTCGGCGAAGAAGGCGAGGAGTTCCGCAAGCAGGGGCTCCTTTTTCTGGCCGCTTTTTTCCAGCACACTGGCCGGATAGGCAGCCAGCGTCCGGCCAAGTATCTGCATAAGCGAGAGCCGCAGACCGTTCTCCAGCACAACACGGATGATGCCGAGTGCGGCGCGACGAAGGGCGAACGGATCTTTGGAGCCGGTGGGCTTTTCTCCCGCCGCAAACAGCCCGACCAGGCTATCCAGCTTATCGGCAAGCGACACGCAGATGGCGACCTGGCTGGTTGGCACGTCGTCCTCGGCGCCGGCGGGTTTGTAATGGTCGCGGATGGCGTCAGCCACCTCGGCATCCTCACCCTGCGCGGTGGCGTAATAGCGACCCATCACCCCTTGCAGCTCCGGGAATTCCCCGACCATGCCGGTCACCAGATCGGCCTTCGCCAGTTGCGCGGCGCGGCCCACTTTCGCGGCGTCCGCCTGCACATAGTGATTGATCTCCAGCGCCAGCGTCTGAATGCGCGCCGCCTTTTCTGCCATACTGCCCAGCTTGGCGTGAAACAGCATCCCTTCGAGCTTCTTGGCCCATTCGGCGAGCGGGGTCTGGCGGTCCTGATTCCAGTAGAATTTGCCGTCTTCCAGCCGTGCTTTCAGCACGCGCTGATTGCCATGCACAATGGCCTTGCCGCCATCGCTGGCAGGCATATTGGCGACCAGCAGGAAACGATCCGCAACACGCCCGGCCCCGGCTTCCAGCGCAAAATATTTCTGGTGGTGCCGCATCTCCAGCACCAGCACTTCCGGCGGCAGATCAAGGTATTCCTTTTCAAATCCCCCCGTGAAAACCGCCGGCCATTCGACGAGGCCGGTGACTTCCTCGAGCAGACGCTCATCGCGGCGCAGGGCAAGCCCTTCGCGTTTGGCGGCTTCCTCGGCGAAGTTGAGAATGGTCGCCTTGCGCTTGGCGGCATCGGCGATGACGTGGGCTTTTTCCAGTGCCGCTTCATACTCGCGCGGATGGCTCAGCGTGATGGCGTCACCGCTCAGGAAGCGATGACCATAGGTGATATTGTTAGAGGTCAGATGACCAAACGTGACCGGCACCACCTCGCCCTCAAGCAGGCAGCAGATGTTTTTCAGCGGACGCACCCAGCTCATGGCATGGGCACCCCAGCGCATCGATTTCGGCCAGGGAAAATCGCGCAAGGCCGCTTCGACGATCCCCGTGAGGGCGGCTTTGGTCGGCTGGCCTTTTTGCTCGACCACGGCGAAATAAAACACCTCGCCCTTGATGTCGCGCTGCTCCAGCTGCTCGACGCTCAGGCCGACCGAGCGGCAGAACCCCTCCAGCGCTGCGGCGGGAGCACCCAGCTTTGGGCCCTTGCGCTCCGCAGAAAGGTCCGGCTGCTGCATCGGCAGGCCGCTTACGCGCACGGCCAGACGGCGCGGGGTCACGAATTTTTCGATGGTGGAAAAGCTCAGGCGGGCATCCTTCAGCGCGGTTTCCATGCGGCGGGCCAGCTCATCAATCGCCGCGCTCTGCATGCGGGCGGGGATTTCTTCCGAGAAGGCTTCGAGCAGAAAATCAGCCATGGGCTTTTACCTTATTCTTCGCATCCATCAGCACCACGCGGGGCTGAAATGTTTTGGCTTCCTCGGCATCCATGGAGGCAAAAGCGCAGATGATCACGAGATCCCCTTTCTGCACCAGCCGCGCCGCCGCGCCATTGACCTGAATCTCACCGCTACCGGCCTTGCCCTCGATGGCATAGGTCGTGAAGCGCGCACCATTATTGATGTTCAGCACATCCACCTGCTCATACGGCAGCAGACCCGCTGCATCCATCAGGTCGCGCGCGATGGTGATGGAGCCTTCATAATGAAGGTCGGAATTGGTCACCGTGGCGCGGTGCAATTTGCATTTGAGAAGGGTGAAATTCATTACGCCGCTTCCTTCTTACCCGAAGCTTCTGTCTTTTCTTCCTCGCTCACGCCCAGCCACGCGGCGCAGCAGCCTTTGGCCAGCGCACGCACACGGCCGATATAGGCGGCACGTTCGGTGACACCAATGGCACCACGCGCATCGAGCAGGTTGAAACGGTGCGAGGCTTTCATCACCTGATCATACGCGGGCAGCGCCAGACCCTTTTCGAGCAGGGCGAGGCATTCTTTCTCCGCATCATCGAAGTGGCGGAACAGCATCTCCACATCCGCATGCTCGAGGTTGTAGCCCGACATCTCAACTTCGTTGCGCTTGAAGACTTCGCCGTAACTTACCGCCGGAAAGCCGTCACGCGGGGCGTTGTATTGCAGATCGTACACATTCTCTACGCCCTGAATATACATGGCCAAGCGCTCCAGCCCATAAGTCAGCTCGCCGGACACCGGCTTGCACTCGAAGCCGCCGACCTGCTGAAAATAGGTGAACTGGGTGACTTCCATCCCATCGCACCAGACTTCCCAGCCGAGGCCCCAGGCGCCCAGTGTCGGCGATTCCCAGTCATCCTCCACGAAGCGGATGTCGTGGGCCAGCGGATCAATGCCAAGCCGGCGCAGGGACTCAAGATAGAGGTCCTGAATATTGTCCGGTGACGGCTTGAGGATCACCTGAAACTGATAGTAATGCTGCAAACGGTTGGGATTCTCGCCATACCGGCCATCCTTCGGGCGGCGCGACGGCTGCACATAGGCCACGTTCCATGCATCCGGCCCCAGCGCTCGCAGGGTGGTCGCCGGGTGAAACGTTCCCGCGCCCACTTCCATATCGTAGGGCTGCAAAATAACGCATCCCTGCTCCGCCCAGAAATGCTGGAGGGTGAGAATAATGTCTTGAAAGGCAAAAGGTGTCTGGCTCATAGGCTCGCTGTTGTAGCGAATTAAGCCCCGACAGGAAAGACTAAATACGCCGGACCTGCACCGGCACGGGGACTACTTCGCGCCGAGACTGCCACAGCCGTTCATGGATATAATAAGCGAGTGTCTGCACCATTGGCTCAATCAGGCCCACCCCAAGCGCAATTTGCCAGTCACGCGTCAAGGCATAGGCAACACTTACCGCCACCGTAAGATGGGTCAGGCTGTAGCTGACGACTTTAAGATAGGACATAGCATTTATTCCTTTGCTTTATAGACCCATACTATAGCAATTGATAATCATTCGCAACATAAAATGGGAGGGCAATTCGATACGCATTTTCACGGTATGGGCATCCGAAAAACAACGCGCATTCGGGGGACGTTAGGCGTGACCGGCCGTAGGTGAAAAGCGCGACATATCGATACCGAGTACACCCGCGGCACGGGACCATTTTGCCTCATGATCAGCCCCAAATACCAACGCAGGTGTAGCGGGCACAGAAATCCAACTATTCTGCTCTATCTCGGCTTCCAGCTGCCCCGCCCCCCAACCGGCATAGCCCAACATCAGCAAGCGCTGCATCGGCCCATGGCCCTGGGCAATGTCTTTCAAAATATTCGCAGAAGCCGTTACCGACAGACCATTATCAAAGCGAAGCGAGACATCACTTACATAATCATTAGAGTGCAGGAGAAAGCCCCGCTGTTCCTCTACCGGCCCCCCATGCATAACCATCAGCTCACGCATGGACGGCATCATAGCGATGTCCAGCTGCGTCAATACTTCCGAATAATGAATCTGATGGAGCGGCTTATTGACAATCAGCCCCATCGCGCCGTCTTCATTGTGGGCAAAAAGATAAATCACAGACCGGACAAATAAATCTCCCTGCACCTGTGGCGTTGCCACCAGCAGCTGCCCCTCCAGCCAGCCCTCCATAGGCCGGTGTGAAGCGGGCTCAGGCGCCGAGGGACGATGGAAGGTGAATATCTCAGACGTCATTTTCATGTGTGATGCTTATTTACCTGAACATTAGTTTCTGGTGCCCCAAAGGACGTATTTTAAATGAACATACCCCGGAGGATTATGCACTAGCCTCTTCACTTTCCGCGGGATGCCACCACAGGGTACGCAACCGTACCGGGAGCCCATCCACATGCGGCGCTTCATCACGCTGCATCGCCATCCGCCACAAATCAAGGCGAATCAGCGCAAAACCTTCTTCTGCGACACTAGAGCGCATCTCACCGATTTCTTTTTCTCCCGCCATGATGGGGGTTCCGGCCTTAGGGAGCGGCGCATCGGCGGATATTGCGCAGAGACGTTTGCGTACCACCGCCCGGTGCTTGGAGCGCGCAGTGACTTCCTGCCCCACATAGCACCCTTTGGTAAAGCTGACACCATGGAGCACATCATACCCATTTTCCAATAGAATGGTGCGATCAATCTCCGCATCCACCGCTCCGTCCGGGACGCCTTCACGGATACGATATGCTTCATACGTTTCTCGGGGACGGGACGACAGCGCGTGCTGCGCAATGAAGGCATCCGCCACCTCTGCATGATCTGCAATCACACGCACGCCCAGCGGCGCATGACGTGGATCGACAAAGCAGCGCACCCGTCCGTGGGCCTGATCGAGCGTCCTCGCCTCCCCTTCTCGTGGCGCCAGACCAAGACGCGCGGGGGCATTCTCTCCGAATATGGCCAGAACCACCGCGTCCGTTACGGGACTCAGCGTGACACGGCTACGCAATTTGTAAAGGTTAAGGGTGCGCTGCAACGCCGGCAAACGGCCCGCATCTACTTCCAAAAGGATGCTGCCGTCTTCCTCCGCCAGCACGAAAAAATCAAACTGAAACTTTCCTTGTGCAGACAGTAATGCAGCAAACAGGGCACGTTGGGGGGTGGCATGCGTGATATCGTTGGTAATCAGCCCCTGTAGAAACTCTGCCACATCCTCGCCTTGCAAGCGAAGCAGCGCGCGGTCTTTCAGTGTTACAACGGTATCGGTCATTCCCTAAACATAGGATGACTTCCCCTATGCTTCAAGCGACTGCGGAAATCCCATGCATGACCTCCGGCACCTGCGCCTGTGAGACTGCGTGACGGCGTACCATCTCTTCCAGATACTCAGAGACCCCCCGACAAACTTTTTCTCGTACATGGTGTTGTTTCAGCCGGTGAAATGCATTGCTGGCGAGGGTTCGGGCCATATCCTCATCCTGCAGCAAATGCGCAAGGCCCGCAGCGAGAGCATCAGGATTGTCGCGTCCGACAAGCCACCCCTCTTGCCCATGGGAAAGCATGATGGACGGCCCTTCTGCATCGGTAGCGACAATGGGCAATTTGGCGGCCATGGCTGGCAAGAGCGCACGGCCATTTTGTCCCTCACGCACGGGGTAGCAAAACAGATCCGCCTTGGCGTAATACGCGCTAATATCTGACAGAGGCGGCAGAAACTGGACACTACCCAGCAGCCCCAGGCGCCGTGCCAGCCAGCGGTAGCGCCACACACGCACCCCTTCCCCAACAATCTGGGCACGGCAGGGGACACCTTGCGCCGCCAGCTGACTCAACGCCATCAGAAAATCTTGCACGCCGCCCGCTTCGTGTAATGGCGCATGCACTAGAATAGTTGGCGGCTGACGCCAGAGGGGGCGAATAAACCCACTGCGATAATCAATCATGGGCGGTACAAACAGACAACGCTGGGCATCTCCCCCCGCCTCAATGAGCATCTGAAACGCGGCATGACTGGATAAAAATGTGCAATCAGCGTCTTGTGCCCAGGCAACCGCATCGCCTTCTGTCACTGCAATGAATGGCAAAGAATGCGTCATTGCTTGCCGCGCCAGCGCCATCGCCACAGGATCATAAAGCAACACCGCATCGGCACGCAACGTACGCAGCAAAGGGCCTAAGCGCGCAGCGGCACGCCGATCACGGGCGCCGAGTGCGGCCTTTAATGCCAGCTGAGAGATTGGCAGGGTGCGTAGCCATGTTGCGGCTGATGCAGAAGGATGGGTGATGACGGCGGTCTCATGGCCAAGCGCCAACAACCCCGGCAGCATCTCAGCCAGACGGGCTTCCACCCGCGGATCACACGACAGCATGATATGAACAAGACGCACTCACGCTCCTTAACGGATGATTGGCTCAATCTGCCTACTGGTTTTCCCAATTAAATGCAATGCGATGCCTAATGCACAGGATTACAGACAGCCGAACAGACCTTTTTTTGTACCAGTGCACTTTTTTTGATTTAATGAATGGAGTAGACGTCCTTCACCCAGCGATAGTCGGAGGGGCGAATCAGCTCGCAGCTGGCCACTTTAACCGAATGGAGCTTTCCATCAAGCGATCGCTCCCAGAACTCAAGAAATTTATGCAGCTGGGGGAAATCAGGCGTTAAATCAAGCTCTTGCCAGATATAGGCCTGCAGTAAACTGGGGTGGTCGGGCAGATGATAAAGTATTTCTGCCGTTGTTAAGCGGTAGTCCTCCAACAGGATCCGTTTAAAATCGCCCATACACCTGCCGCCCTTTGAGCCACTTACGTGTAATCCACAATGACAATATAGGCATCATGTTGTTAAATTTACATTAACACCGGGTTTTTTCGTGCTGCCTTACATCAACGCCGCCCCCCTAGACGCCGCAACAACACAGCACAACCGGTGCTCTATGGAAGAAACTTGAGGGAAAAAGGCCCCGTAAAATCAGGCGCTTTCACGCCGAATTTTTTTCTCATCCAATCTCGATTTTTTTTCATTGACGGCCTCCAGAGGCGGCTATATAAGACAACTCCCTTCGCGAGGAGGGATGCAGAAAAATAGATTCTGCTGCTGCTAGACAAGTGAAGAAGAGTTTTTCTGAAACCGTAAGGTCAACGTTCCTTTCCGGGCGTTGATCATGCGAGTTGATGCGATCACATCGTTTTAAAGAATCGTTACGGACGACAAGAGCCAGTGCTACAAGACGC
>DBAU01000027.1:0-6124 GCA_002291845.1 Alphaproteobacteria bacterium UBA1002
GGCAACGATATACTGCTCAAAGGTGAAATTGCCACCTGCGACCGCCTCGTGATCGAAGGCTCGGTGGACGCCCGTTTGAATGATGTCCACACGGTCGAAATCGCCGAGACCGGTTCCTTCAAAGGCACCGCTGAAATCGAAGATGCTGAAATCAGCGGCCTTTTCGAAGGCGAGCTGATCGTGCGTAACCGCCTCACCATTTATGCCACCGGCAAAGTCCGCGGCAAAATCGCCTATGGCGAAATCGAGATTGAGCGCGGCGGCCAGATGACCGGTGAAATCACCATCGGCGCTCCCGGTAAAGGCGAGAAGTTCAAGGCCGCCTGAGGCTTCTAGCTATCGGCAAACCAAAGGGCCTGCCCTCCCGGCAGGCCCTTTTTTTATGCTATAAACGGCCTCCCACAGGTGCCTTGAGTTCCGCTTGGCCCGGAAGTACTATCATCGGTATGTATATCCGTCACGTTACCGCGGAGGATCACTCCGCCATTCTTGATCTCGCCCGGCAGGCTGGCTTTGGCATGACCTCCCTGCCCCCGGATGTCGAGGTGCTGCAGCAGAAAATCACCCGCGCCATCGGCACCATCAGCGGCGACCCGGCGATGCAGGGCAAGGAAGCCTTTTTGTTCGTGCTGGTGGATCCGGAAGAAGAGACAGTGGTCGGCACCTGCGGCATCAAGGCGCATGTCGGGATCGATCAGCCGTTTTATTCGTACAAGCTCTCCACCATCATCCAGTTCTGCCAGAGCCTTGGCGTACGCTCGCCGCAAAAAGTGCTGCACATGGTCAATGACTATGACGGCGCGACCGAAATCGGCTCGCTGTTTCTCTCTGCCGCCTACCGGCGTGACCGCATTGGGCGCTTCCTGTCGCGCATGCGCTTTTTGTTCATCGCCGAGTTCCGCCACTTTTTTGATGAGCGCGTCATTTCAGAGATTCGCGGTGCCCACGATGCCGAAGGCCACTCACCGTTTTATGATGGAATTGCCCGGCATTTCTTTCAGATGGATTTCCATCAGGCTGATTACACCAATGCGACGCAGGGCAATCAGTTCATTGCGGACCTCATGCCGAAATACCCCATCTATGTGAATCTGCTGCCCAAGGATGCACAGGCCACCATCGGCAAACCGTTCGTAGAGAGCGCGGCCGCCGTAGCCATGCTCGAGCGCGAAGGCTTCCGCTATAACAACTACCTCGACGTATTCGATGGCGGTCCGACACTGGAAGTGCGCGCCGATGACATCCGCACCGTACGCGAAAGCCGCCGCGCCGTGGTCGGTGATATCGTCCGTCAGCATAGCGGTACGCCGGAGAAATTCATGATCTGCACCACGCAACTGGCGAATTTCCGTGCGGCGCTGGCACCCATGGAAGCGTCCGCCGATGGCAGCCGCGTGACACTCACCCAATCCGCCGCGGAGCAGCTGGGCGTTACCCCCGGCGACACCGTGCGCTACGCAAAGGCATAACCATGAGCGGCTCCCTGTGGATTGATGGCGTGTGGGTCGAAGGCCAAGGCGAGTCGCTGATCTCGCATGAGCCGGCCAGCGGCGCGATAGCCTGGCAAGGCCACACCGCCAGCGCGGCGGATGTCGATAGCGCCGTGCGCGCCGCACGCCGGGCCTTTGCGGACTGGTCTGGCCGCCCGCTGGATGATCGGATTCTCCTCATCAAGCAGTTTCAGGGCGTGGTGCAGGTGCGTCAGGACGCACTGGCGGAGTGCATTGCACGCGAGATGGGCAAGCCGCTGTGGGACGCCAAAACCGAAGCGAAGGCCGTGCTCGCCAAAATCGATATTTCGCTCACGGCCTATCATGAGCGTACCGGATTCAAACAGTCAGAGGCGGCGGGCGTGCGTCAGCTAGTGTCGCATCGCGCGCTCGGGCCGATGGTGGTATTTGGTCCGTATAACTTCCCCGCGCATCTGCCGAACGGCCATATTGTCCCGGCGCTCATTGCGGGAAATACTGTGGTGTTTAAACCAAGCGAGCAGACCCCAGGCGTTGGCGCGTTTTACGCCGAATGCTGGGAAGAAGCCGGGCTGCCGCATGGTGTGTTGAACCTGGTGCAGGGCGCGCGTGAGACCGGCACCGCGCTGGTGGCCCATCCGGAGATTGCCGGGGTGCTATTTACCGGTAGCTGGCCCACCGGGCAGGCGATCCATCGCGCACTAGCAGGACGTCCGCAGGTGCAGCTGGCGCTGGAAATGGGCGGCAATAATCCGCTCATCGTGTGGGAACCATCCGACATTGACGCCGCGGCGCGGCTGGTGCTGCAATCGGCCTATCTGACCAGCGGCCAGCGTTGCACTTGCGCGCGGCGCTTGATTCTTCCGCAGGGCGCGACAGGTGATGCGCTGCTGGCGGCCCTGCAATCCTTGCTTGCCCGTGTGCGCATCGGGGCGTGGAATGAGACGCCGGAACCCTTCATGGGGCCGCTGGTGAACGCAAATCAGGCCGCGGCCGTACGGGCAGCGCAGGCTTCGCTGGAAGCCAAAGGCGGCCACGTGCTGATACGCAGTGAGGCATGGACCGGGCATAGCGCCGCCTTTACCACCCTCGGACTCATCGATGTCACCGCCGTGGCAGATCGGCCGGATGCAGAAATCTTCGGCCCCCTGCTGCAAGTGATCCGCGTGCCGACGATCGAGGCCGCGCTGGAAGAAGCCAATCGCACCGCTTACGGCCTGGCCGCCGGGCTAATTGCCGACGACCCCGCGCTGTGGGAGCGCTTCCGCACCACCGTGCATGCCGGCATCGTCAACTGGAACCGCCCATTAACCGGGGCCTCCAGCGCGGCGCCATTCGGGGGGTTCGGGCAGAGCGGCAACCACCGCCCGAGCGCGTATTACGCTGCGGATTATTGCGCGCATCCGGTTGCCTCACTGGCTCAGGAAACGCTAAGCGGCAGCGATCCCATCATCGGGCTGAGAGAGCCTCAATGACCGCGCGGGCGTTTGAAGTGCAGTGCGATGGGCTGGTCGGCCCGACACACAACTATGCGGGCTTAAGCCATGGCAATGTGGCCTCGCAATCGAACGCACAAAGCATCTCCGCACCGCGGCAGGCGGCGCTACAGGGGCTGGCCAAAATGCGTTTTGTGTCCGCGCTCGGGGTGCCGCAAATCGTGGTTCCGCCACAGCCACGGCCCCATCTGCGCTGGCTGCACCGGCTCGGCTTTACCGGCAGCCTTGGCCAGGTGCTCGATGCGGCCTGGAAGGCCTCGCCCAGCCTGCTGTATCAAGCATACTCCGCCTCCTCCATGTGGGCGGCCAACATGGCCACCGTCAGCCCCTCCGCAGATACCGCCGACGGGCGGCTCCATCTGACCCCGGCGAATCTATGCACCACGCCCCACCGCGTGCAGGAGCAGGATATCACCTACCCGCTGTTGCAAGCCATCTTTGGCAAGGTCGCCGACATCCACGCGCCGCTGCCCTCCACCCCAGCCTATGCCGATGAAGGGGCGGCCAACCATATGCGCTTTTGCGGTGAGATCGGTGCGCCAGGCGTGGAAGTGTTTGTGTATGGACGGGTCGCCTCAGACCGCACGCAACCACAGCCAGTACGCTATCCCGCCCGCCAGACGCGCGAGAGCGTGGAAGCGCTGGCCCGCCTGCATCAGCTGCCGCACGCACGCCATGTGCTGGTGCAGCAGCGGCCAGAAGCCATCGATGCGGGCGTGTTTCACAATGATGTCATCGCGATGAGCCATGGCAACCTGCTGGTCTATCATGCACAGGCCTTTGTCGAAGAAGCGGCGTTTCTTCAGGCGCTGCAGGCTAAACTTGCTCCGGTCGAGCTGATTGCCATCCGCCTGTCCGAAGACGAGCTTCCGCTCGACGCCGCCGTACGAAGCTATCTGTTCAATAGCCAGATCGTCAGCCTTCCCGAAGGAGGCATGGCGATCATTGCCCCGTCAGAATGCGCAGACACTCCCGCCGCCCGTATCGCCCTTGATCGGCTGGTGCAAGCCCCGGATGTGCCAGTCCGTGCGGTGCATTATTTGGATGTGCGTGAAAGCATGCGCAATGGTGGCGGCCCAGCCTGCCTACGCCTGCGCGTGCCGATGACCGATGCGGAATGGGCCGGCGTGCATCCGGCTTTCGTATTCACCCCGGCGCTTGATGCACAGCTACAGGCCTGGATTTCCAAACATTATCGCGAGACCCTGCGCCCGGATGACCTGCGCGATCCACAGTTTGCCAGCGAAGCTTTCTCCGCTTGGGAGGCTTTGGGTGATATTTTCCCCCTTCCCCCATCCCAAACCGCCGGAGACTCGCCTTTCACGAGGTAAATTCTTTCTTAAGCTTCATGCCGTATGCTCTGATAAAAAGGGGTGCTCCGCATGAGACATCAAGGCTTTACCTTAGTTGAGCTTTCGGTCGTGATTGCCATTATCGCGCTGCTGGCCGGTGGCATTGTGATGGGTAAAAGCGTGATGCGCGCCGCTGAGTTACGCACCGTGCTGAGCACACTGGATGAATACACGCAGGCCATAGGAAAATTTCAGGAAAAATATGGCGAGCTCCCCGGCGATATGTCGCGCGCCACGCAAGTCTGGGGCGCACATGCCACTTGCCCAGGCAGCAATCTGACTCCGTCAGTGGGCGTGGAAACATGCGACGGCAATGGCGATGGTTTTATCGGGCATAATCCAAGCGTTGCACCCACAAATAACTGGCTGGAGACCTATCGCGCATGGCAGCATCTGGCCGCCTCTGGCCTGATCACCGGGCGCTTCACTGGTGTTCCCAGTAACACGGGCTTCCCTTCCATCGCGGAAGGGGTGAATGTGGCCGATGGTAAAGTGACAGGTACCGTCGTAGCCGTCACCCGGGGGGTAGACGCTGGCAACGGCACCGTTTTTCCTTCTAATTATGGAAACTATCTGGAATTTGGAAAAGTTAGCGCCCCTAGCGGAACCACCTCCTGGTCAAGCGGCGGCGCCATTTCAGGCAAAGAGTTGTTTAACCTCGACGCCAAGATTGATGATGGGCTACCCGCGACGGGCAAGGTAATGGAATACCGCAACGCGGCACGGCCGGAATGCGTTTCTTCCGATGACCCTGCCACGGCCATTTATCGGCGCGATCTGGATGTGCGCTCCTGCCACATCATTTACAAAACGGGCTATTAAGTCACGTCTTTACCACAATCCACATGAACTCGACTTTCCCACCGTGCGGTTAATCATTTCTCAACCCTCAGCCACTATAGCTAATGTACGGCTACGCATGATCGGGTTTTGTGTGTGCCTCATCTTCTAAGACGGTGCTTTCATGAAGTTTCTTATTGGCTTCTTTTTTACTATCGGCATGGTGCTGGGCGGATACATCCTTCACCACGGCAAGCTGGAAGTTCTCTGGCAGCCGACCGAGTTCATGATTATTGGCGGAGCGGCCATTGGCTCCTTTATCATTGGCAGCCCCGGCCACCTGATTAAGGCGGTGCTCGGCAACATGAAGCGCCTGATGCAAGGCTCACCCTACAAAAAGAAAGATTACGTCGAGCTGCTGACCTTGATGTATGAAACCTTTAAGCTGATGCGCTCCAAAGGCATGCTGGAAATTGAATCCCACGTCGAAAACCCCAAAGCCAGCTCGCTGTTTAGCAAATATCCAAAGTTTCTGAAAAGCCATCATGCGCTGCATTTTTTCTGCGACCATTTGCGCATTATGACCATGGGCGTGGAAGAGTATTATGCGCTGGAAGAGTTGATGGATCGTGAACTCGAGGTGCATCACAAGGAAGCACACCACGTGTCGCATACCATCATCAACTTCGCCGATGCGATGCCGGCGCTGGGTATCGTCGCCGCCGTACTCGGGGTGATCGTGACCATGGGCTCCATCACCGAGCCGCCGGAAGTTCTGGGTAAACTCATCGGCGCCGCGCTGGTAGGAACGTTCCTTGGGGTATTGATGTCTTACGCATTCTTCGCGCCGATGGGCCGCCATATCGGCGAGCATATGGAATCAGAAGTGCGCTACATGGATACCATCAAAGTGGCCCTGCTGGCGCATGTCAAAGGCAATGCACCTGCGGTTTCCGTCGAGTTTGCGCGAACCTCTATCGATCTCCACGAAAAGCCGGAGTTTGCCGAGGTCGAGAACGCCTGCAGC
>DBAU01000027.1:6439-6792 GCA_002291845.1 Alphaproteobacteria bacterium UBA1002
CGAGGTCGAGAACGCCTGCAGCTCGATCTAGGATCTGGCCATGGCCGAAGTTGAACAAACGATCATCATCAAAAAGATCAAAAAAGGCGGCGACGGGCATCATGGCGGTGCCTGGAAAGTAGCCTATGCAGACTTCGTGACTGCAATGATGGCGTTTTTCCTTTTGCTCTGGCTGCTTTCCGCGACCTCGGAATCGACCAAGGAAGGTATTGCGGAATATTTCACCCCCACCATCGGCCTCAAAGACTCAATGGGCATTGGTTTCCGCGGCGGGGAGGCCCCCACAGAGGATGGGCGCGATAAGGATGAGCTTACCCCTCCGGGCATTACTGTCGGGCGGCCACAGCAAGGCC
>DBAU01000024.1 GCA_002291845.1 Alphaproteobacteria bacterium UBA1002
GTCATCCGTTCCATGGAGGGTTTTGGCTAGGACCAGCCCACGCGGCACTCGATACGTATATACTGCGCGGGAAGGCGCCGTGGACATTGAAAAATACATCTGATCATCTGGCGCTGAAGCCTGCCGCTGCGTGTGCGCCACTGGCGTATCCCAAGCCGGATGGTGTGGTGAGCTTTACAAAACTGGATTCGGTCGCATTAACCGGTACATCGCATGAAGAGGATCAGCCGGTGCATCTGGTGCTGCGCGACGCATCGGTTCCCACACAAATTAATCTTCCCTTATATGATGGGCCAGAACAACGCTACTGCCCGGCAGGGGTCTATGAATACATCAAGGATGACGCCGGGCTAAGGCTACAGATAAACGCACAGAATTGCATCCACTGCAAAACCTGCGATATCAAAGACCCGACGCAAAATATCATCTGGGTAACGCCAGAAGGCGGGGGCGGGCCAAATTATCCGAATATGTAAAGGTTGTTACGCGACGTCTTTATACGCGATTGCCAAACCAGTCGCTTTATCGATCACAAGATCACCGGATTCGTACATCGCGGCGATGTAACGCGTGTTCCCGTTGATATAAAGCACTGGCTTTACGGTTTTACCGCCATATTTGCGGAGCTCAGTCACGCGGCCGCGGTTTTCAGGATTATTTTTGCTGCTCATGGCTCATTCTCTCGATGCTAAACAAAACAAGCGGTTCAAAGAATGGCGCACTATAATGATTTTGCTTCGGCCGGCAAGAGTAATTTGCATTCCCCGCCACAGATACGTTATAGTCTATACAAATATTGCTCTAACATCTTTTTTTCATGGCCTCTTCCATTTATCGTTATAGTATAGCCGCTTCAATACTTGCGTTTAGCGCCATTTGGGCGTTCCACGCGTACAAAAGCGATGACAAACTGGCGCCCCTGCCAACGCCTGTTCAAGTGGTGTTGCCAAGTAAAGTACAAACTTTATCAGGGAGTTATCTGGCGTCGCGCCATGCCAGTATGAGCGGAGACAGCAGCGCCGCTTCGCAGTTTTTAGGCATCGCATTAAAGTTTGCTCCACAAAACAAGGAGTTAACATCCCAAGCGGTGCGCAGTCTCATTTTGGCCGGAGATCATGAGCAAGCAGTCGCTCTTGCACGCGAAAAAACGGCACTGGAGGTTAAAACCCCGGCTATTTACCTGACTCTATTTACTGAGGAGGCTCGCCAAGGGAATTGGGAGCTTGCCGCGTCACATCTGAGCCAAATCCGCGCCTATGGTCTTCAGGCTGTCACCTTACCTTTTTTGCAAAGCTGGGTGACATTAGCAGAAACAGAAAAAGTGGTTCCTCCACGTAGCCCATTGAATTTGAATCATAGCTACTATCAGGCGTTTTTACACTACCAGACAGCTCTGCTGTATGACGTAGCAGGTAATACCAAAGCAGCGGCCAGTTATTTTGATCGGATGCTGCGAGATCTCGCGCTGGTGCCGGAGCGTTTTATAGAAGTTGCGGTGCAGTTTCATCTGCGACAAGGCGATGAAACGCGCGCCGAAGAAATTTATACCGCCTACATGCAGGCGACCGCTGATGGCCTTCGTTTGACGCCGGAAACGGCTGATGAGGCGATGCAAAGGTTGGGCCAAAACCTTGATCAGCCATGGGTGGCATCCCCCCAGGATGGGATCGCGGAAGTGATGCTTAGTATGGCAAACCTTCTGCACAGTGAAATGGTGGTGCGGGAAGCCATGATATATGCCCGGCTTGCACTGGCGATTCGCCCTGATTTTCCTGATGCGTTGTATACGCTTGGTGAAGTGCAGGAGGATGCGCAAAAACCAGAAGACGCTTTAACTACCTACAGTGAAATACCTGTTTCGCATCCGTTATACCGCCGCGCGGCATTACGGCGTGCTTTCTTGCTCGATGAAACGGCAAAGACCGATCAGGCCATTGCGTTGTTGGAAGAAATGGCACGCACCATGTCACAACCAGTTGATGTTCACATGACGCTGGCTGATATTTTGCGCAACCAGCAAAAATATGCGCAAGCCGCCGAGCAATATTCACACGCCATCGATGCGTTAGATAAGGTCAAACCAAGACACTGGCCGCTATTTTACACGCGCGGTATCAGCTATGAGCGCGCAGGATTATGGGATAAGGCCGAAGGGGATTTTCTGCGTGCCCTCTCACTTGAACCCGATCAACCCGATGTAAAAAACTATCTGGCGTATAGCTGGCTGTTAATGGGAAAAAATTTTGCTAAGGCCACTGAAATGCTAGAACAGGCCTCGGCAAGCCGACCGGAAGACGGACATATTCTGGATAGTCTCGCATGGGCATATCATCTCTCAGGGCAGGCCGATAAATCAGTAGATATGATTGAACGTGCCGTTGAAATGATGCCGCATGATCCCACCGTGAATGATCACTATGGTGATATTCTATGGAAAGCCGGGCGGCGCACCGAAGCCCGTTATCAATGGGAGAGGGCGCTTGCCTTCAAGCCAGAGCCTAAGGATCGCGTGGCTATTGAAAAGAAGCTCCGCTCGGGTTTGCCTGAGCCAACGCAAGAGACAACTACCAGCACGGCTTCTAGCGCAGAGCGTGCGGCACCTGCAGCGCATCCCTGAGACGTGCCTAGCATCACCACGCGTGCCAAGCTCAATCTGACGCTGCGCGTTGTTGGCCGGCGGCATGATGGCTATCATATGTTGCAAAGCCTAGTTAGCTTCGCAGAGGTTGGTGATCGTCTGGATGCCAAGCCCGCTCCCGCATTAACGCTTTCCATATCAGGCCCTGAATCAGCCCCTCTGGAGCAAACTGAAGAAAATCTGGTTTGGCGTGCGGCGCGTGCGCTCCAGCAACGGTACGGGGTGGCGCATGGAGCGCAACTATATCTTGAAAAGCGCTTGCCGGTTGCATCCGGTATTGGTGGCGGCTCGGGGGATGCTGCAGCTGCATTGCGCCTTCTTGCCACGTTATGGGATCTGCCGATTGACGATGGTGGCCTTGTAAAGATCGCGCAACAATTAGGCGCAGATGTTCCCTCCTGCCTTTTTTCGCAAGCAGGATGGATGGAAGGAATAGGCGAACAATTCACACCCTGTGTAAGTTTTCCGTCCTGTGCGGTGGTGTTGATCAATCCGCGTATCGCGTTGCCGACGCCAGATGTATTTCGTCATTTTGCGACTCATGCGCTCCCATTAAGCGATGAGGAAGTGCTGCCCGAACGTTTTAAAGATTTTACTGCGCTCATGGAGTGGGTGAAGGCGCGCCCGAATGATCTTCTGGCAAGTGCCTCTGCCCTATGTCCCGTTCTTGAGTCTCGCCTTGAGGCATTGCATGGGCTTGCCAGTGGGCTGCCTGTAGGTATGAGTGGGTCAGGGGCAACCTGTTTTGTACTTTGCCCGGATCTTAGAAAAGCCGATACCATCGCTACAGCGCTGCGTAAGGTATTTCCTGATGACTGGATGGTATCCGCGCCGATGGTTTAGTCGCGGGGTATTTAATGCAGAGTGGGGGTAGTGCCCTGTTGCCGTTCCCGGTTTAAGGTGAGGCGCTCCTCAAACGTTGTGCGATTGAGCTCTGCCGCAGGCTCAGAAGATGTCATGCGCGTGCCTGCACGCCTTGCCAGCTCTTTTTCGCGGAAGTCTTCTACATCCCGCCGAACCGCACCGGCGGCTCCTAAAACATTTGCGATATCCCCGGACAAGCCATTATCGGCTAAATGGGCTTTGAGTACATCCAGTCCCAGTTTCTCAAGCTCCACATGCAACCCCTTGCCAACAAAGCGCTCACGCAGTTCCTTTTTACATTTTGCGCGATCCTTCGGGGGGATACCGCCTTCTTGGTAATATTTATTGCGTATCTCCAAAACATCCGCCGCAAACTGATTGATCACCGTATTGGGTTGCTGCCCAAACCAGGGACTGAGGATGCCTTGCAGCATTTCCTCAAGCTGACGTGGTTCCCGGTCGGGATTATTCACCACGTAGTTAATCATGTAGTCACGCAGTTTCGAGGGGCCGAGTGGGAATCGCGAATGATTATTCGACCAGACTTCTTTCACTCCCGGCAGAATCACGCGCCGGTCAGAGCCCAGTGTAAAGCGGGTGCCAAGGTTCATGCCGTAGCTGAAAGGTAGAAAATTGAGTCCTACACCCACATTGGTCAATGCCGTAGCGGCGGATAAATACCCCCATGGCTTAGATTGATCAAAAGCAATACGCGAAGAAAAATCGTCGATGTATTCAGGAGTGCTCACCCGTTTATGCTGTGAATGAAAATAGAAGTCACTTCCCAGTTTGTTTCCATAAAATCCTAGCGCGGCTGGAATGGCCATATGCAGCACTTTCATCCAGCGATCCCCCATCCCCAAACCGTGATATTTGTAGGCGAGTAAAGGCTTCTCAGGAATCTTGCCCATAGAGGGCATGAAATCAAATAGCTTAAATTCCGTAAGCTTATGACCGCGAATGCTATGGCCTGTGAGATATTCCATGGCTTTCATGCCGCCATACATCCCTGTGCTCAGACCCAGCGCATTTTGCCAACGGTGCAGACTCGGGGGAAAATTCAGTGCATTGCCAATCCATTCCGCTATGTCCAGTGGGCGTTGATTGACAAACGCCGCCACGCGATGTGTGGGGCCCGGTTTGTGCGGGTCACGCTCTTCAGGACTCGCCCCACTCAATGAACCGAGGGCGGCCAGACCGAGAAATCCACCTCCCGCTGCTAGCCCTACCTTGCGCGCTATGTGACGACCTGCTGGCGTAGCAACTTCTGTTTCACCGGCTTCAGCCAACGTTTTACCCGTAGGGATTCCGAGTGCCCGCGCTTTGCTATGTAGACGCGAGTAAACCCCTTTGGCGTAACTTTCGCGCAGTGCCTCTGTATGCTTTTTCGCGCCGAACATTTCTGCGGCCTTACCAAGCCAGCCATTATTACCGGGTGTAAGGCTCTCCATCACATTTTGCCAACTTCGCATATCGATGAGGCCATTCTTCAGCAAAAAATCCTCAAATCGTTCACCAAAATAACCACTCACGGCGGCATGGATTTCTTCTTTGGTTTTTCCGCTTGCCTGTAATGACTGTGCAAAGGCCTCAATATCTTGCGCGAATGCTTTGACCTGCTGTGGACCCACGTTCTTTACCCAAGCATGCAGGGTGCCATTCAGCAAATCATAGACTTCTGGCAGTGCCTTCGCATCCAGTGAAGGATTATGTAGAATCTGAGTGATCGCCAGACGGAGCATATCTTCTGGCCCAAGCGGCGAGTTTGCCGTCGTGTGGGTAACATGGCGGAGAGGATTTTTAAACCAGCCCCATTTTCCCTCACTTTGCTGCAAGCTCGCCATACCCACGCGACGGCCATTGCGTAACCCATAGAGCGCCCCTAGGGATAATGCATAATTTCCGGGCCAGGGGATAAGATTAAATCCTGAGGCTGAACCAAAAAGAGATGAGCCGGCTGTGGCCACGGCCCACGGCTCCGCTTGACGCATGGCAATCGCTTGTTCAGCCTGGGCAATGGTCATCCCGTGTGGTGCCACGTTGGGATTGCCCTTATGTAGCGCCATACGTTCGATCTCAGCGGCGGCTTGCATGCGATCTTTGAAAAAAATCCGACTGGATGCTAGAACCCCCGCTGCTCCTAGAATAGCAGGCGCCATGTTATCAATTGCCCGCAGCCAGCGATCACGCGGATCATCGGAATAAACGTTGTAGGACATCAACCCAACGAGAGGCTGCAAAGGCAAAGGAACATCTTGCTTTTGAATTGGAGTCCCATCAGGCGTATGACCCACCACTAGATTCATCAATTGGCGGCCTGCTAATAATCCAACACTCAAACCTGTGGCATTATAGAGGCGATGCAGACCAGGCGGAACAAATAAGCCTTTGACGAATATATATTCCATGGGCTCCAGCAATGCTGCAGACGCGCGTCGGGACGCGGGCAGGGGGGTCAAAGCCGCTGAGCTTGGGATGGCTGGCAAGGGGGCGCTCGTGAATGTTTGGCATGTATGCTACGCCTGATCATCAGACGAAACAATTTCCGTTCCAGATTTTAACGCCAAACTTCATCGAACTGTCATAAAAAAACGATGAAATATTGTGCACTTGCGAAATGTTTATGCCTTTTCCGGCTCTATGTGATTGTCATAAAATCTTCACGTCCTTGCTGGGTAGGCAATGCTAAAATTCAGGTGTCGTAATCTGTCCGGGATCCTTGGATTTTGAAGGAAGAACACACAACGCAGGCAATAAAAGAGAGCGCCCCCCTCACGGGTGTTGCCGCTGCGATGCCCGAAAATGGCAATGCCAACGCATTTGAACGCTTCTTTTCTCCTAATTATGAGGTGAATCACAGTGCGCGATTATTCCAGTCACACTATGAGAATGTCTGGGATAGCGAACGCGACCAACAGCGCCATCCGCGCTGGATGGATTCCACGGCTGGGCGCTTTGGTATCCGACTATTCAGCCGTGGATTAATGGGCTCTGCCTTTTTGACGGCAGGTAGCCTGATGCTGGAGAAGTATCAGCCTGCCTCGCGTATTGGGGCGGGTGTATTGCCCACAATCGAAGAATGGGCAGCCTTCAAGGCGAATCCTAAAGAGAAAAGCTACACGATAACGCGGATTCTAACCCCCATTGCCCGGTCGTATGATTTCTTGTTCGGGAAGCCCATTGAGTATCTTTTTGGCAAGGAAGCGGTAACCTTCCGGCGCTTGCGGAGTTTTGAGCATTTTGAAACCAATTCAGCCAATGTGCGCATGGGACGTACGTTTGGCGAGGAAGCTGTCCATATTACTCTTGACTTCGCTATGGGCAGTATCGGTGACGCATGGGGCCGGCGCATTGCCGGGATTCTTGATCCCAACGTGAAAAAGGACTGGCTGGATAAAGACGGCCATGTGCAGTGGGGAAAACTGGCTAAAGCTACCGGCAAAGCAGCGTTTGATATTCTCTCCTATAACCAGATGGAAGACTGGTTTGCCGCAGTGCCCTATGTGTACCAAATGCGCTGGCAGCGTCATTTTCTTGATCGTTATGTGCAACGTGGTTCACGACTAGCGATTGAGCACGGCACGTTTGGCGGCGCCTTCCAAGTGGATGAGCGTGGTAAAATCATTGGTGATTACTCCATCCCCGGCGCTATTGATCTGCAACTGCGCTTCACGGGCTACAACGTTTACACATTGCTATTCCGTGATCTCTATCAGCATATCAAGCACAGCTTTGATCACCGCAAGGATGACATAAAGCCAGAGCATGAACGTAATTTCCTGGATGAGAGTGTAAAGTATCTTGCTAAGACGGCGATGAAGGCAACCACTTACATGACGCCGGCGATGCCTTTCTTCTGGATCCCTCGCGTATCCAGCGCCCGCATGGAAGGGCCGCGCATATATGCGGGAGCTACCCCACATCAGGATTGTATGGTGGTTACTAGCCAAAACATTAACGGTGATAGATTCCGCAGCTATACGCATTTTGATCGAAAATTACCGGATATCGAACTGACACGTGGCAGGAACGGCCCAAAAATTGAACGCAATCCGGAATATAGAGTCAGTTTTAACCCCTACGATAAAGCCAACAGTCATACGACATTCTCTTCAATGTTACGCCCTTTTGGCAAAGCGTCTGATTTTGCAGGGAATATACCTGCCTGGGGTATGGAGAAATTAGGAGGGCTTGGTGAGCGCTTATTGGCAAAAAATCCTCCCGCCCCAGGGTCAGAGGATGCTCGCAAGCGACAGCTTTTTTACAACAAGGTAGGGCATCGCTATTTTAATAACGCCTTCTCCTACACCCCCTACATGATTGCAAAGTATGAGACCGCCAACTGGTGGGATACCCCGCAAATGGATGCTTCTTTGTATCGGATGCTGGATGGGGTGGATAATCTGGATTGGAAAGAAGTCAAAGCAGGCGCTAAGGATTACTGGCAGGTGCTTAAGCGTCGTCCCGTCTCTGCGGAAACAGAACGCATGACGTATGAACCGCGCGGCCTGATTAACTCACAGCGCCATAATCAGGATAGTGACAATCGGCGCGATGGTAAGCTCACACAAAGTTTTGCTGATTTTCAGCGCGAGAACCGTGTGATGCGTAAGCGCGCCGCGCACGGCGATGTGGATGCCATGGCGGCCAGCATGGCAATGGAGCAGCCTTCGCCAGTAGCCAAAAACACACCAGAAAATGCGATTCAACCGCGCGGCGAAAATGGCTGGGCTGCCTACGAGCTTCAACGTATGCAACCGCGTGATGGCCAGAAACAACGCCCGGAAGGCGTGACGCTTCATTAGACTTTTCTTGCTTTTCCAAACGTATTAGACAGATACAGCTACTTATTCATCCTCATGATGTAAGAGAATTTCTGTGCTGCATCACGCTATTCAACGCACGTTGATAACCATGGCAAAGCCATACTTCCTGCGTTTGATGATGCTATGTGCCGGCATCACCTTAGCGGGGTTTCTTGCGTTGAGTATTTTTGTGGGGATCGCGCTTAGCCAAATCTCACTGTTTCAGTGGGGATGGCTGGATACGCTGGCAGATGTCACGGGTACATTGTTCACGGTGGTGGCGGCATGGTTCTTGTTTCCGATCGTGGTCTCTTTGATTGCCACGGTGTTTCAAGAGCAGGTCGCCAACGTCATCGATCGGCAGGAGTATGGTGAGGCACCTTCGCAGTCCTTACCTTTTCTACCGGAGTTGCTTCATGGGCTGCGTCTGGCAGGACTAGCGCTCGGGCTTAATCTACTGGCACTACCGCTTTACCTGACAGTGGTACTGTTTCCCTTTGTGTATTACCCGCTCAACGGCTACCTGCTGGGGCGGGAATTCTTCGAGATGGTCGCCGCGCGCTATGTGGGGCGGGCCGAAGCTACCGCCTTACGCAAGCGTCACCGCGCCAAAGCCTTCCTTGGCGGCTTACTCATTGTGCTTATGGCCACGCTGCCCGGCATCAACATGATCGCCCCCTTCGCCGGCATCGCCCTCATGGCGCATGTGTATCGGGGGATGGCTAAGAATATTACTAGTCGATAAGACTACGCCACGCTTCAATATTTCTATGACTAGTAATGGTCGGGGTGGAGAGATTCGAACTCCCGACCCTCTGCTCCCAAAGCAGATGCGCTACCAGGCTGCGCTACACCCCGACAGGTGTGGGGCCGCAAATGCGGCGAACGGGGCGCATCATAGCAAGGCTTTGCGGCGCGGCAAGCCCAGATTGCACTGCGTATTGACACGCGTGGTGCTCCCTCTATGGTGCGGCTAATCATAAAAGAGGGCGCTATGACGCAAATTTATGGATCTTATACCGCTTTGGTCACTCCGTTCCGCCAAGGGGCAGTCGATGAAAAGGCGCTCGCCGATTTTATCGAATGGCAGATTGCCGAGGGCAGTCAGGGATTGGTTCCCTGTGGGACCACGGGTGAGTCTCCTACGCTTTCTTATGCCGAGCATGCCCGTGTGATTGAATTATGCATTGAAGTCACCCGTGGCAGAGTGCCAGTCATGGCTGGTACGGGTTCCAATGCGACGTCTGAAGCCATTGAGTTCATCCGTAATGCAGAAAAAGCCGGAGCAAATTCTGCGCTGGTGGTAGCTCCGTACTACAATAAACCAACACAGGAAGGATTGTACCAGCATTACAAGGCCATCCATGATGCCTGTGGTTTGCCGATTATTATCTATAATATTCCAGGGCGCTCGGTGGTGAATATCAGCGATGATACGCTGGTGCGTTTGGCCGATTTACCGCGCATCGCCGGGGTAAAAGATGCCACAGGAGATCTCTCTCGCGTCAGTACACTGCGTCACCGTCTGGGCGATCGTCTGGCGTTACTTTCCGGCGAGGATATCACGGCGGTAGGATTCAATGCGCAGGGGGGCCATGGCTGTATCTCAGTCACCGCAAATCTGATGCCGCGTGCCTGTGCGCTGCAGTATACACTCTGCCGTGAGGGTCGTTTTCCTGAAGCGCTCCAGGTGCAAGATAGTCTGGTGCCTTTGCATAATGTCATGTTCATTGAGACCAATCCATCCCCCGTTAAATTCGCTCTCAGCCTGATGGGAAAGATGGAGGCGGACGTGCGTCTACCGCTCGTTCTACCATCGGTAGAGAGCCAGCGACTCATACGTGCGGCGCTGGAGATGACGGGCCTGCTTTAGTCGGGATGGATTATGGCGGCGGGCAAAAATAAAGCACCGGAATCACAGGCGATCCTTAACCGTCGCGCCCGCTTTGATTATCACATCGAAGATGAGCTTGAGACCGGCGTGGTGCTGGTGGGGAGCGAGGTAAAATCTATCCGTGATGGCAAAGCCAATTTGCAGGATGCGTATGCCATCGAGCGCGATGAGGAGATCTGGCTTATCAATGCCTACATTGCCGAATACCCTGCCGCTAATCGTTTTAATCATGAACCCCGACGCGCCCGCAAGTTGTTGTTGCATAAAAAAGAAGTCCGAAAGCTGGTGGGTAAATTGCGTGTGAAGGGCTATACACTCGTGCCCATTCGCCTGTATTTTAATGCGCGCGGACGTGTGAAGCTAATGCTTGGGCTTGGCCGGGGTAAAAAGGAGTTCGATAAACGCGACAGCATTAAAGAACGTGAATGGAAGCGTGAGCAGGCACGCACTGTGCGCACGCATTCCTGAGCATAAGAGAATCCCTATGTGTGCGGCATGGTGCCTTGACTTGGTAGATCAAACGGACGTACAGTGAAAGCGATGGGAAAGTAGTCATGTTAGAAGGCCTTCGCAAGCTATTTACGGCAGAAGACTGGATGCCTGCTCGTCGCGTGTTACAGCGCGATGCCGAGTGGTGGAATAAGCTGCGTAACGATTGCTCGGTACGCTTTGGCTTTATGCCGCAGAATGAGCTTTCCGGAAAGAAACTCGATATTGCGGACAACACACTCTATCAGTTTGGCTCAGGGCGTTTCTTATCACATCAGCTGATGGAGGATGGTAAACCGCTCTGCCAGATGATTGTGGCGAATGCGGGGCAGAACCAGGTTTACCTTGCGTTATCCCGCCCGCTCGGACAGCGCGATATTATCAATCTTTTTGCGGATGAAGAACGTCTGGCTCTGCCTGCTTTGCAGGGAGTGAACAAGCTGTATGTCCGGGAGCATACGCCCGGAATTAAAGATTGGGTGACCATGCAGTATCTTCGTCGGATTGACGGTATGCGCGGCCAGAAGACCACAGCAGAAGGCACACGTACTTTTCAGTATTTGCTGTTTGTGAATGAAGCCAATGATAAAGCGCTGGAAATTGAATGGTTCGATGACGGTGGCTTTGAGGTATATGCCACGATATATCGACCACTTTCTGACATTGTGCAGGTTCACCATGAACGGCGTCCGAACCGCTCGCATGCGCTGACTTCAGAGGCTGGCAATGGTCCACGCCTTCCGGAGGCGGTGTCGCAGGCGTCCACTCCAACGGAGTCAGGTGCGGAAATTATTGAATGGCCAGCCCCACGTAAGAATATAGACGCAGTTCCTCCGGCCGCGCCTGAAGCGATCGAAGAAATCACCGAAGAAGGAATGCAAAGCAAAGCGCTTCCGCATGATGTCTGGGATGAGCTTCCCGAAGTTCCCGCATCGCAAATGGATGAGGAAGACTTCCAGGAAGCTTTGCCATCCATGCAGGAAATCTCCGAGGATGCCTTGCCTCCTGCGACAGCGCAGAGTCCAGGTAATCTCACCTGTAACATCCGTGTGGCGGCAAAAATTATTGATGAAGCCATCCGCAATGATATGCATCTGGGTGACATTGTGCGCCGTGTACTCGGCTTGCCGCTATCCGTTGCAGAAACAGTCAATTTCCATGTGCCGCTAAGTGCAGATGATTATGCCGTGCTTGGTGAGCGTTACGGTGTGGTCGCTGAGGATCGGGAGATGATTCATGCCTGCATCGTGCAGGATCTGATTGATTTCACAGGAGAGCGCGAGAGCGAAATCCGCCGCCGTCGCGCGGCGCAGGGCTAAGCTCGTGGGGATGCCTCGTCACGCTGGCCGCTATGGCGCTTGGCATCTGTTTGTGTTGCCTGCGCTCAGCGACAATTACATGTACGCACTGCGGCATGCCGAAACAGGTGCCGTGGTACTTGTCGATCCAGGTGAAATGGCGCCGGTGGTGAATTGGTTGGGAATGCAGCAATGCTGTCTGCACACCATCCTGCTTACTCACCACCATCAGGATCATATTGGTGCGGCAGCCGGATTACGTGATGTCTATGGCTGTCGTATTCTTGGCTCGGCGCAGGATCGTATGCGGCTGCCACCACTGGACTATGAGGCAGAGGTGGGCGAATGCTTCTTCATCGAAGGAGAGCGCATTGCCATGCTTGGGGTGCCAGGCCATACGCTTGGCCATGTGGCGTATCATCTGCCGGATGCCGGGCTACTTTTCAGTGGCGATACGCTTTTTTCGTTGGGCTGCGGGCGGCTGTTTGAAGGCACGCCGGAGATGATGCTGGAGAGCCTTGAGATGCTGGCCGCCTTGCCGGATGAAACCATGCTGTGTTGCGGCCATGAATACACGCTGGCCAATGCCCGTTTTGCTCTGGCCCATGATCCGGAAAATGCGGCGCTGCGTGCGCGCTATGAGGAGGCTGTTGCCCTGCGCGCCCGTGGCCTTCCCACGCTGCCTGTTCCCCTTCACATCGAAAAAGCCGCCAACCCCTTCCTGCGCACCATGGGCGATGTTACCCGCTTTGCCAAACTGCGCGCCCTGAAGGACGCATTTAGCTGAAAATTGAAAATGCACGTGGTGCACCAGGGCGGAAAAACTTTGAACCGGGTTTGGGAATTTATTGAGGCTTTGCAGGAATGGAAAGTATTGTTCAAGCTTCCGCACTTAAGCGGCCACTCAAGCGATCTAATTGGTAATGCTCACCCTGGTCGCTAGCCACATATTCAGAATACGCGGGTAAAAGACTTCTCGGAATTGGTTCAGACGCATTAGGGTTATGAACAACAACCATCGGTCTTTGTATTCCGATTAGCAATGCCTCATCAATATCAACGGCCCATATCGCACTGATTGGAGCATATTGAGGGTCAAGAAATGTATCAGTAGGGACAGGAGCACCTTTAGGCTTAGGAATCAAATTACGGTGCTGATGACCAGAGCCAGTGGTTTTCAAAGTATTCCGGTCAATGTGAAGTTGATAGGGACCAACGCAAAAAGTTGCTTCAACAGCAAATGGGAACTGACTGATTCCCTCTATTTGAGGCAATCCAGCTCTAAGTAACCTGCCATTAATAGCAATTACGTAAGCATCACTAGGAGCTACGATATTTTTGGCTATGTAGCCATTGGGTATCTTATCTGTGCCGCCAAGTAATACTTCTGCTTTCTGTTTTATGGCTGCTGTCCATCTTAAAAGTATAGACTCGTGCGGCATGCTAACCGCTTTGCCCATTTCATAATTTATCCATTCATCAGGAATACCGGTGGGTTCTGGTGTTATAACCTCAATCCAAATTCTTTTGCCATCTTGCTCTATTAAAAAATCAGGGCCCGTTGCTTGATGGATAGGTTTAATACCAGCTTTAATAAGTTGGTCGGCCAACAAAACTTCAGAGAATTGCTGCCAAAATGTATGGAGATTATCAGATGCTAACTTTTGTGCTGCGTTGGCATCGGCCAAATTGTTTTTAAGATGTTTATGGCAAAGATCAATAACGGCTTGGTAAATTTTATCATTGCGGTGATACCGCTTTTTCAAAGCCTCGGTTAAATCCATTTTGTCAGAACCGCTTATCTATTTGAATTGTCTAATTTCTACCCGAATCCATGTAAAATGGGTATCGGAAAGTTAGAACCAGCGCCAACTCTTT
>DBAU01000016.1:0-203 GCA_002291845.1 Alphaproteobacteria bacterium UBA1002
AGCGATTTTTGTCGACCGCTTCCTGCATACCGCGATGACCTATCCATGTAATTACGGCTTTATCCCGCATACGCTGTCGGGTGACGGCGATCCGGCGGATGTGATGGTAGTGGGCCGTCGCCCTCTGATGCCGGGATGCGTGGTTGCCGTGCGCCCGATTGGCGTATTGGTGATGGAGGACAATGCCGGGCTGGATGAGAAAA
>DBAU01000016.1:526-35174 GCA_002291845.1 Alphaproteobacteria bacterium UBA1002
CCGGGCTGGATGAGAAAATCCTTGCTGTACCCGCCTCGCGCCTGCACCCGTTTTTTAACGACGTAACCAATTTCACCGACCTTCCGGAGATTTTGACCCAGCAGGTGGAGCATTTCTTCCGTCACTATAAAGATTTGGAAAAAGGTAAATGGGTAAAGATCGTTGGCTGGGAAGATTACAAAACGGCGCAACGCATGATTCAGGAAGCCATCGCTCGATATAATGATCAGGCGAAAGCCGCGTAACCTTCTTCTGTGACCTTGTTGCCATTCGCAGTTGCACATTAGCTTCGTTGTTTATCCCTTTGAGGGGCAACGGCGTTGCATGTGCGTTAAGCCTCTGCCATGAATGTCCTTCATGTTTACGCGAATGCCGCGTGAGCGTTATTTAAGACGAGAGGAAATCATGGATTTAACTCAACTGCAGAATTTGATCTTTGCTGGTGCCGGAGTGGCCTTGCTCTACGGCATCATCACGGTACGTACCATTCTTAATGCGGATACGGGCAATGCCCGCATGGTGGAGATTGCCTCCGCCATTCAGGAAGGTGCGAAGGCCTACCTGAATCGTCAGTACCAAACGATTGCACTGGTTGGCGTCGTGATTTTCATTCTGCTTGGGGTTAAATTGGGTTGGCACGTAGGGGGTGGGTTTGTCTTGGGGGCTCTTCTCTCCGGACTTGCCGGCTATATCGGCATGCATATTTCTGTGCGCGCCAATGTGCGTACTACGCAAGCGGCGCTCAGCGGTTTGCAGCGCGCGCTCGGCGTGGCTTTCAAAGCCGGTGCGGTGACCGGGATGCTGGTGGTCGGCCTCGCGCTGCTGGGTGTGGCGGGCTATTATTATTATCTTAAGATGCGCGGTTTTGAGCTGCGTCCAATTCTCGAGGCATTGGTTGCTCTGTCGTTTGGTGCTTCCCTTATCTCAATTTTTGCGCGTCTGGGGGGCGGTATATTCACCAAGGGTGCCGATGTTGGTGCGGATCTCGTAGGCAAAGTCGAGGCAGGTATCCCGGAGGACGATCCACGCAACCCTGCCGTGATTGCCGATAACGTGGGTGATAACGTCGGCGACTGTGCAGGCATGGCAGCAGATTTGTTTGAGACGTATGTGGTTACTGTCGTTGCCACCATGCTGCTTTCAGCTATTTTCTTCTTTGGTGATACCGCAGAAGCCATGATTGCCTATCCGCTAGGCATCGGAGCTGTATGTATTTTTGCCTCTGTCATTGGTACATACTTTGTTCGTCTGGGCAAGGGGGACACCAATATTATGTGGGCCTTATACAAAGGCCTGATTGCTGCAGGGGGGCTCTCCGCTGGTGCGGTTTACTGGCTCACCGATAAGCTTCTGGGGTTGACCTCTGTTTTTTATGCGGGCCCATTGGAGTTTACCGGTATGGATGCATTTCTATGCGCGATGACGGGGCTTGGCGTCACCGGCGCTTTGGTGTGGATCACGGAGTATTATACCTCCACCAAGTTCCGCCCTGTGCAGAGCGTAGCTAAGGCATCGGAGACGGGCCATGGTACGAACGTCATTCAAGGTCTGGCGGTATCACTGGAATCCACCGCGCTTCCCATCATTGTGATTTCGGTAGGCATACTGGTTGCTTACGGACTCTGTGGCCTGTTCGGTGTAGGGATTGCCGCTACCACCATGTTGGCATTGGCCGGCATGATTGTCGCACTTGATGCCTATGGCCCGGTAACGGACAACGCAGGCGGCATCGCAGAAATGTCTGAACTTCCAAAAGAAGTGCGGGTTACAACCGATGCGCTCGATGCCGTGGGGAATACCACTAAAGCGGTTACAAAAGGTTATGCCATTGGGTCAGCCGCATTGGCTTCGCTGGTATTGTTTGCCGCCTACACCGAGGATCTAAAACACTACTTCCCCGATGTACCGGTGAGTTTTGTACTCAATGATCCTTACATTGTGGTTGGGCTATTTATCGGTGGATTGTTGCCGTACCTTTTCGGCTCCATGGGCATGATGGCGGTAGGGCGTGCAGCCGGCTCCGTTGTGCATGAGGTGCGTCGTCAGTTCCGTGAAATCCCGGGCATCATGGAAGGTAAAGCCAAGCCGGAATATGGCCGGGCGGTGGATATGCTGACGCGTGCCGCAATTAAGGAAATGATTGTTCCTTCTTTGCTGCCGGTTGCGGTTCCTGTGATGCTTTACTTCATTGTGGAAGCGGTTGCAGGCCAAGGTAAGGCCTTCGGTGCGCTTGGAGCGATGCTGTTGGGCATCATTATCACTGGCTTGTTTGTGGCGATCTCTATGACCTCAGGAGGTGGTGCTTGGGATAATGCTAAAAAGCTGATCGAAGAAGGCCATTATGGTGGTAAGGGCTCCGAGGCTCATAAGGCTGCTGTAACGGGTGACACAGTGGGGGATCCTTATAAAGATACCGCCGGTCCAGCAATTAATCCGATGATCAAGATTGCCAATATCGTGGCCATCCTATTATTGGCTCTGCTAGCGCACTGAGTTTTTTATGGGCAAAATGAAAAGGGGAAGCTTAGGCTTCCCCTTTTTTATATGGCGATGAGAGCGGCCGCCACTCGCCGCTCTTCCGCAAGCAGGATGTTAAATGTACGGCATGCCGCGCCCGTGTCCATGGCGTCTATCACCAGACCATGGGCACGCAATGCCTTCCGTAACGACGGCGAGATAAAGCCTTGCACAGCCCCGCAGCCAATAAGCAGTAGCTCAATCTCAGCCGCACAAGCAATGGCCTCTGCGAGAGAGGCTTCATTTAAAGCTTCCATGTGCCTGGGAGCCCATGACAGCGTCCGCTCGGGGAAAACGAATACAGAGCCCTGATAATCCTGCCCGGCTATACGAAATCCACCCTCTCCGTAACCTTGAATAAGTTGACGTGTTTCCGCGATAACGGGAGTGATGTCCATTGAGGCCTCACAATGGTACGCTGCGTGGGTGTGCCCAACGTATCCAAAAGGCAATCAGCATGCGCGTCACGAGAATGGCTGAGAACATCGAGGTCAGGATGCCAACCGAGAGTGTTACAGCGAACCCTTTGATGGTACCAGTGCCAAAACTAAACAATAAGGCAGCGGCAATCAGCGTGGTCAGATTTGAGTCAAAAATCGTCCCGAACGCAGCTTTAAAACCGCTTTGGACGGCAGATACCGGAGAGCGGCCACGTCGTGCCTCCTCACGGATGCGCTCATAGATCAGCACGTTTGCATCTACCGCCATCCCAAACGTGAGTACGATACCTGCAATTCCCGGTAGCGTTAGCGTTGCCTGGAACCATGCCAGTGCGCCAAGCAACAATACGATATTGACCACGAGTGCTAACGTAGCAAACAGGCCAAATAGTCCATAGGTAAGGATCATGTACGTCACGACCCCGCCTAGGCCAATGAGTGACGCCTTGGTGCCCGCCTGGATGGAATCGAGGCCGAGGCTCGGACCAACACTCCGCTCCTCGATAATTTTCAGCGGCGCAGGTAACGCACCTGCCCGCAGCAATAACGCAAGATTGTTAGCACTTTCTACGGTAAAGTTCCCGGTGATGATGCCACTCCCATTGAGAATAGGCGAATTAATACGCGGTGCGGTAATCACTTTATTATCCAGCACAATCGCAAAAGGCTTTCCCACATTCGCAGCTGTAATTTCTCCAAATTTCTTTGCGCCCGCTGAGTTAAATTGAAAAGCAACTACCGGCTGGCCCTGCTCGAAGGTTGCATTTGCACCGGTTAGCATTTCCCCGCTTAGCTCTACTTTGCTATTCACCGCATAACGGTAAGGCAAACCGTTTGGCAGACGCTCGGAAGCATCTTCCGATGGCAGAAGCTTGGTCCCCAACGGTGCACGTCCTGCGAGAATCTCCTCAGGTGATACAGCTTGGTTTACAAGATGAAAGGTCATCTTTGCCGTGGTGCCAAGAATGGTTTTCAGCTGTGCGGGATCTTCGAGGCCAGGAACCTGAAGGATTATACGTGCATCGCCTTGCCGTTGAATGATGGGTTCTTTTGTGCCTGTTTCATTCACACGACGGCTAACGATTTCTATCGACTGCTCGATGAGTTGCTGACGTTTAGCATTATAAGCCTGTTTGGTGAGGCTCACAGAGACTTGTTGGTCCTGTTGTGCTACCTCATAGTCAAAACCCAGACGATTGCGTAGTTTTTCAACCGTACCGCCGCGTGACTCGGCATTTTCAGGGAGACGGAAGGTAATTTGTTGGCCATCTACCATCATATCCCGGTATCCCAACTTTATTTCGCGGAGCGCGCTGCGCACCTCGCTACGAAGGATGTCGCGTTGATCACGGAAATATGTATCGAAATCGACCTCAAGCAGTAGATGAGAACCGCCGCGAAGATCCAGGCCCAGATTAATGGTCATATCACGCATCGATTCAGGCAAATTCTGGCGCGCTTTATCAGAAAGAAACGTGGGTAGTGTAAGAAACGCGAACAGCGTCGTGACACCAAGGACAAGGAGCGTTTTCCAAAGGGGGAAATCAGGCATAGTTATTTGCTTCATTAGTTGAAGCGCGAACATAGACAATTTCCTGCATAAACCAAAGTGGATTTGCAGAGATCCTGTAAGATGATAAGCGAAAGAAAGAACGCGCGGTAAATGCGTGGCTAGTTGTCGTTAGCCACCTGCTTACTCTTTTTGACTTTGCCGGTGGACGCATCGCTTGAGGTCACAGGCAGTAAACCCAAAATTGTGGTGCGCGCCACCGTCACCATTACCCCCTCAGCAATCTGCACCTGAATCATATCATCAGATTCCAATTTGCTGATGGTGCCAACAATACCACCGCCGGTAATGATCCGATCCCCTTTTTTGAGTCCGCCAACCATATCCTGATGCTGCTTGACCCGACGCTGCTGCGGACGAATCAGCATAAAGTAGAAAATGACCAACACCAAAATGAAGGGAAGGAAGCTGGCAAAGCCACCCTGTGCCGTAGGATCAGCGACAACGTCTGCAGCAACGGCAGGTGCTACACCTTGAGAAAGAACCGTAAACATTACTTCAACTTAACTTCCTTGAATTCCACATGCTTACGAGCTACGGGATCATACTTGCGGAATGAAAGCTTGTTGGGATACTTGCGCGGATTACGTTTCTTTACGTAAAAGAAACCCGTGTCTGCAGTGCTTTCCAGCTTGAGCAGGATTGTGTTTTTCTTTGCCATGGCTGTTGTCCTAGGTAAATATTTGAGCAGCGGAATGTAGCGAGAAGATGCCCGAAGTCAAGTGTAACCCATCTGGATTGCGCAGTTTATTTCCTTGGAATCGCTCAGGCCTTTAGATATAGAACGGCTATGCAAACCATTCGAAAAGTTGTTTTTCCCGTCGGTGGGCTGGGTACTCGCTTTCTTCCGGCAACCAAATCCATGCCGAAAGAAATGCTTCCTATTGTCAGTAAGCCATTGATTCACTACGCTTTTGAAGAGGCGCGGGCGGCAGGGATTGAACAATTTATTTTTGTAACGGGCCGCAACAAGGTGGCGATTACCAATCACTTTGACCACTCGTATGAGTTGCAAACCACGCTAACACAGGCCAATAAGAAAAAAGAGTTAGAATTGGCAAAAAGCTGGCTTCCAGAGCCGGGTAACGTCATTTTTACGCGCCAGCAAGCGCCGCTGGGATTAGGCCATGCTATTTGGTGTGCGCGGCATATTGTTGGAAATGAACCCTTTGCCGTGATTCTTGCGGATGACCTCGTGAAAAGTAAGACGCCGTGCATAAGGCAACTGGTGGATGCGCATGCCGACAATCCAGGTCATAATTTTGTCGCTGTGATGGATGTGCCACGCTCGGATACCCGTAAATATGGCATACTCGATGTGGAATGGGAAAAAGGAGCGTTGGCAAAAGCACGCGGGTTAGTGGAAAAGCCTGCGCCAGAGGAGGCCCCTTCTACCCTATCCATCATTGGGCGCTACATCTTACAGCCCAGTATTTTTGATATTCTTTCCGAACAAAATAAAGGGGCTGGTGGAGAAATTCAGATCACCGATGCGATCAATCGTGGGCTTGGCCGCCACGAAGTATATGGATACCGTTTCGAAGGGCATCGCTTTGATTGTGGAGAACATGCCGGATTTGTGGAAGCCAATTTGGCGTATGCACTGGACGACCCGGAATTAGGCCCTAAAGTGCGCGAGTTCATGCATCGCTACGTCTAAATCTAAGCGCCTGAAACCCGCTAAGCAATCTGCTTGAACATGTGCAGAGCGGCAGCGCGAGCTTGGGTATGCTCTACCATGGGCTTGGGGTAATCACGGGCGGCGTTATACCCCCAGGGCTGATGCACTTTACCTGCCGGAATATTGATCAGCTCCGGTACGTAGCGTCGGACATACTCTCCATTTGGATCAAAACGCTCACCCTGTGCAATGGGGTTAAATATACGAAAATAAGGTTGTGCATCTGTTCCTGTAGACGACGCCCACTGCCATCCCCCGGCATTGGACGCCAGATCATAATCCATCAGGTGCTGTGCAAAAAATTCTTCGCCCAAACGCCAATCGAGGCGAAGGTGCTTGGTCAAGAAGCTGGCGACAATCATACGCGCACGGTTGTGCATCCAACCGGTTTCACGAAGCTGACGCATGGCGGCGTCCACCACCGGATAGCCCGTGTGACCCTGGCACCAGCGTGCAAAATCTTCATCGGACTGCCGCCAATTCAATACATCACGGTATTTTGGATTAAATTCTGTATGTGCAGATTGTGGATAATGGTAGAGAATCATGGCATAAAAATCACGCCAGATCAGCTCGTTGATCCAAGCTTCAGCCCCCGGATGATCCCACGCACGGCGCGCGCACTCTCTCACCGATACTAATCCATGCCGTAAATACGGAGAAAGACACGAGGTTCCATCTTCTGCCATTAGATTACGGTCATTTGCATAGGCTGAGAGACGCTGCTCAGCGAAACGCTCAAGCCTTTCGTGACCCGCATCAGCAGGCCATTCACGAAGGTCTGCCGGTGCATAGCCAATCTGCTCTAAGAGTGCTGCTAATCCTTTGTTGAGATCGAGCACCCGCAAGCCAGCCGCCACAGCAGAGGTACGTAGATGCTCGACATTTGCATAACGCTCTTTGTCCTCAACTTTGCGCTCTGCTAAATCCTCTGGTGTGATACGACTACGCCATACTTTTGAGTAAGGTGTAAAGACATGATAGGGTGATCCATCTGATTTAGTGACCTCCGGCGCATGCATTAACCAGCAATCCTTCACGCCGTGGAAGCTTGCGATACCCTCCAGTGCTTTTGCAACCGTTTGATCTCTAGTGCGTGTCGGCCCTTCGATGTCTGCTGCCGCCACAACGCGTTTGGCTCCCAACGCCTGCACCAGTTTTGGCATCACCTCGCTGGCGGGTCCGTAAAGTAGAAGCAGGCCGCCTCCCCGCGTGCGCAGTGCGCTGTCCAGATCAAGCATGACCTGCGCAAGGAAGCTCAAACGCCGATCCTTAGGGTTGGTAAAACGTGCTAGAATTTCACGATCAAAGATAAAAACAGGTTGGATGACGCCTGATTCCTTTAAGGCAAAATGCAGTGCCGCATGATCGTGCAAACGCAGATCGCGACGCAACCAAACAAGACTTAAGCATTTATCGGATGACATGGCTTTGCTAAAGAAGAGAGGTAACTTCTTATTCATAAGAAAGCGCTTATCCTGATGCAAGATGAATCCCTCCATCCTGTGTGGCACCGCATTGCGGAAGCGCTTGAGCGTCTGGCGCCTTCTCCTGCAGATGCTCATCGTGATGTACACCATCATGATGCGTATGTGTGGCATCCGCCCACACAGTTTGAGCCGGTTATATCAACCCATGCTTTGCCCCTTGGACTGGTACGGGGTGTTGATCTGCAAAAGGCACAATTACTAGAAAATACAGAGCGTTTTGCACGTGGATATCCCGCGAATAATGCCCTGCTGTGGGGCGCGCGAGGTACCGGCAAAAGCTCGCTCGTCAAGGCGGTTCACCGGGAACTGTGTGAACGGTTGCCGGGGAAGCTGGCGCTTATTGAAGTCGCCCGCGAGGATATTGGTGCCCTGCCCGCCTTGTTAACGCACTTGTATGGTCAGCCACGTCGCTTTTTGTTGTTGTGTGATGATCTTTCCTTCGATCAGGACGATCACTCGTACAAGTCATTAAAGTCTGTTTTGGAAGGCGGCATCCGTGGTCGCCCGGAAAACGTTCTGTTTTATGCAACGTCTAATCGCCGCCATTTAATGCCACGCGAGATGATGGAAAATGAACAGCGTGCCGCGCTCCATGGTGCAGAGGTAATTGATGAGAAAGTCTCACTTTCAGATCGATTTGGGTTATGGCTTGGCTTCCATTTGATGGACCAGTCCACATATTTTTGTATTATCGAGGCATACCTTCGCCATTTTGCTTTAGTTTACCCGCAGGAACAGTGGCAAGCAGAGGCGGTTGAATGGTCACGCACACGGGGATCATGTTCTGGGCGCGTGGCATGGCAATTTGTGACGGATCTGGCGGGGCGTTTAGGCAAACCGCTGCAATTCTAGCTCAATCCTCAACAAGCAGCGCGCGCGGGTCGGCAGGACTGCCCATCTGGTAGAGCCCAAAAAATAGCTGCGATTGACCACCGTTACTTCCCGCACCGACAAAACCAATCAGTTGTCCACGCACCACGGAATCTCCAAGGCGCACAACCGTCTCGCCAAGCTGTCCATACTGTGACGACCAGCCTCCTTTATGGCTTAGAGTAACAGTCATTCCGGCTGCACCACTGGGTCCGGTACTCTGTACTTTACCATCCTCCGTTGCGCGTACCGGATCACCTTTCATGGCTCGAATACGCATTCCCTTCGTGGCTGCAGTGTATGGTTCCGCCACATCACCCCGAACTGGCCAGATGAATTGTGGGGGTGCACGTCCTTCTGCTTCTGCGCTCTCCTGCGCATAATAATCAACGTTTGACGCGCGAGCGTTAGCATCCGCTGTGGATGGAGGCTGCTGGTTAACGCTCTGTATTTCATTCAAAGGTGGAACATTGGTTTGCGCTTTATAATCGTAATATCCTTCACCTGGCTCCCCGGTTCGTTTAAGTGCTGGCTCCACCACTGTGCCTTGTTGGCCTGATTTATATGCCTCTATGGCCTGAGCAGGCGGGGGCGCTGGGGTAAGCGCAGTGGGAGGTGGAAGATCCGTGCTAGAAACATCACCTACTTCAGCAGCCACTCCATAATCATGGACGGGAGAGACATATTTGGCTTCTTGATCATCCGGCATATCGGCTCGGTTGTGATTAGAATATTTAGGTATTTCCATGCCATTATTACCCATGGGTCCGTCTTGTCCGTAGAAATAGCTACCGCGATAATCTACTGGGGCTGGTTTCTGAGTACAGCCTACAATGAACAAGAGACACACAATGGAAAGCAGAGGACGAAACATAAGCACTCCTTCACGCTTTCTATATTAGTTTTCAACTAATAATTGGTAAAGAGTGGACACTGCTGTTTCAGGACGGCGCTTTTCCGGTGATCAGCGGCACAAAACGCACATTCATTAAATGCTGAGAAGTGTAGCCTTCGGCTGTTCGTTCCAGGCGGAGCAAAATCTGATCGCCCGTCGGATCGCCCACCGGCATTACCATCACGCCACCGATTTCGAGCTGCTCTACCAGCGCGGCAGGCACCTCCTTAGCCGCGGCGGTCACAATGATTCGCTCAAACGGCGCAACTTCCGGCCAGCCTTTGGTTCCATCTCCTACACGTGACGTGATATTGCCCAGTCGCAGTTTTCTGAAACGCTCCTCGGCAATTTCGGCTAATGCGCGGTGCCGCTCAATCGTATACACGCGACGTGCCAGCCGTGATAAAATCGCCGCCTGATAGCCCGAGCCGGTGCCAATCTCCAGCACGCGGTGACGGTCGGACACATCTAGAGCGGCGGTCATCCACGCCACAATTTGCGGCTGGCTGATGGTTTGGCCGGATTCAATCGGCAGGGCGGTATCAGCATAGGCTTTGTCCACAAACATCCGCGGGACAAACAGTTCACGCGGGATGCTCTCCAGCGCGGAAAGAACACGGGTGTCACGGATGCCGGCACTGCGTAGCTTCATGAGAAGCTTAATTTTTCCGCTGAGGAAGGGGTCGATGCCGGTCTCCGGATCAAAGGCAGTGTGGGAGGGTGGCGTGTCGGAGAGGTCACTCATGAGGCGCTTACCAAGCTAGTCGCTCGCCTAGTGCCTCAAGCAACGCGTGGCTGGTGAGATCAAGGCAAAGCGGGGTGAGAGTCACATAACCTTCCTTCAACAGAGAGTGATCCGAGCCGGGGGTATGGTCTTTCAGCTCATCAAAACTGGTGCCGCCAATCCAGTAATAGGGCCGTCCTTTGGGATCCTCGCGCTTGACCAGCTTTTCCATGATGCGGCGCTGGCCTTGTGGCGCAAGGCGGAACCCTTTGGCCTTTCCAGGCTCCACGGCGGGAATATTCACTGACAGCAAATGTCCTTTGGGTAGCGCTATACCTTGCAGGTGCCGCAGCGCCTGCTCACCGTAATAGGCCGCAGTTTCCCAGTTCACCGGGCCGCTTTCCTGATAATGCTGGCTGAAGGCCACGGAAGGCAAATCAAGCAACGCCCCCTCCATGGCAGCGGCGATCGTGCCGGAGTAGGTCACATCTTCCGCAACGTTGGAGCCGCGATTGATGCCAGAGAGCACGATCACCGGCGGCTCATCACGCGGAATGATCTCGCGCACGGCCAGCAAGACGCAATCCGTGGGGGTGCCGGTTACGGCGTAGCGTTTTTCGCCGAGCTGGCGCACGCGCAGTGGCAAATGCAATGTCAATGAATGGGCGACGCCGCTTTGCTCGGATTCTGGCGCGACCACCCACACATCATCGGAGAATTGCCGAGCCACCTTCTCCAGGGCTGCGATGCCGGGCGCATGAATTCCGTCATCATTGCTGATGAGGATGCGGGCGCCGGTGAGGTCTGCGGGAAGTATGAGCATGTTACCCGTTTATTCCATCTGTCTTTTCCGCGAAAGCAGGAATCCATTTTTCTTCCCATGCCTAACGATGCTCCCACTAGAGTAGGATATTTCAGCATCCTATTTCGACCACTGAAAAATGTTCACGCAGCGGAATAAACACTGATTATTTAATAATGCTAGGACCGCTCACCAAAATGGAGGCGTCGGCCTCTTTTTCATCCTTAATTTTTGCCGCATGGCCGCCTGTCTTGGATTCCTGTAATGCCTTGCGCAATGCGCGGTTTTCGAACATGAGGCCATACCCTGATCGAATCGCTTGATCTTCAATCTGCTTGTGATGATACGAATCCGGAATTGCATCGGCAGCAATAATACCAGCGCCAACAGATACGCCTAGCTGGAAATCATTTATCAATTCTTTGGCTTTCAGGTCCTTAAACGAGAATTTACCTTTAGCGCGCTTGAAAAGGAGGTTGATAGCCACGGATGCTACGGCCGAAAGACTAGAAACAGTAACTCCGGCTAACACTCGATCCCAAGTGGTTGGGCTGCCATAGAGCTGCTTGGAATGCGCGTTCGACAAGCTTTCCGCATGAACGGAATCCTTGTTGTTTATATCAGGCGAACTCACTCTCATATCTCCACGTAACACAATTGAGATGGATTATAACAAAGTTAGATGGATAGAATATTACAATAACATTAAAATCTTTTAGCGTTCTATCTTCGTCATCCCGCCCATGTAAGGCACCAGCGCGTCGGGGATGGTAATGCTCCCATCGGCCTGCTGGTAATTCTCTAAAATCGCAATCATGGTGCGGCCGATGGCGAGGCCAGAGCCGTTGAGCGTATGCACAAACTCCGTGCGCTTCTCGCCTTTGACCGGGCGGTAGCGTGCCTTCATGCGCCGCGCTTGAAACGCGCCAAAATTGGAGCAGCTGGAAATCTCTCGGTAAGCCCCCTGCCCCGGCAGCCAGACTTCGATGTCATACGTCTTTTGCGCGCCAAAGCCGGTATCACCCGAGCAAAGCAGCATCACGCGGTAATGCAGCCCCAGTTTTTTGAGAATGCTTTCGGCGGCAGAGAGCATGCGCTCATGCTCGTCCTGGCTCATCTCCGGCGGGACGATACTGACCAGCTCTACCTTGGAAAACTGGTGCTGGCGGATCATGCCGCGCGTATCCCGCCCCGCTGAGCCCGCTTCGGAGCGGAAACACGGCGTATATGCGGTGTAGCGCCGGGGAAGCGTTTCCGGTTCCATAATTGCGTCGGCGACCATGTTGGTAAGCGGGACCTCGGCCGTGGGAATGAGGTAATAATCGGTGGTGGTTTTGAAAAGGTCTTCTTCAAATTTGGGCAGTTGGCCGGTGCCATACATGGCATGGGCGCGCATCATCAGCGGCGGCACGACTTCCGTGTAACCCCAGTCTTGCGTATGATTATCCAGCATAAAGCTGGTTAGTGCGCGCTCCATGCGGGCGAGTGCACCAGAAAGCAGCACAAACCGTGCGCCGGACATCTTGGCCGCGGTTTCAAAATCCATCTGCCCCAGCGCTTCGCCGAGATCAAAATGCTCCTTTGGGGTGCTGAGCGTTGGCGGAGTGCCTTCACGCTTCACTTCCACATTGGCGGTCTCATCTGCGCCCACGGGGACGGCATCATCCAGGACATTCGGAATAGCGGCCAGTCGATCCTGCAGCGGATCATTGGCGGCAAGTGCCTCTTCCAGGGCTTTTAACTGAGCGCCCACCTCGCGCGATTCCGCAAACAGCGGCTCGGCATCCTGCCCTTTGGCCTTCGCCTGCCCAGCCTGTTTGGCCAACTCATTGCGGCGAGCCTGCAGCTGCTGTACCTGCGTCATCTGCGCACGCCGTGCCTCGTCGAGGGCGAGCAGTTCTGCGCTGAGCGCCGCCAGACCACGTTTGGCCAGTGCGGCATCGAATGCGTCCGGATGGTCGCGAATCCACTTGATGTCATGCATGAGTTGCAGGCTCCTGATCGTCTTTTTTCACTAGCTTACACGCGATAATGGAGAGTTCGTATAAAAGATACAGGGCGCTGAAAAGCCCTAACTGGCTGATCACGTCCGGCGGGGTCAGAATGGCCGCCACTGTGATAAGGATGACGATGGCGAAGCGCCGACCATTTTTCAGGGTCTCCACCGAGATCAGCCCCACCCGTACCAGCAGTGTGAGCAGAATCGGCAGCTGAAACGAAATGCCAAACGCGAGGATGATCGACATGGACAGATCGAGGTATTCGCTCATGCGCGCTTCCAGTTGCAGCGGCAAGCCGAAGGCATCAGTGCCGGTTTCAAAGCTGAGAAAAAATGCCCAGGCAGCAGGAAAGATATAAAAATATGCCATTGCCGCGCCAAGGAAAAACAGCGCCGGCGCGGCCACCAGATAGGGCAGTAGCACGCGCTTTTCATGTTTGTACAAGCCTGGGGCTAAGAACAGATAAACCTGTGTGGCAAGCATGGGAAACGCCAACAGAAACGCCGTGAACAGCGCCAGCTGCATTTTGGTGACAAACGCTTCCGCCAGCCCGGTGTAAATCAGCCGCCGTCCGTCTGCCACGCCAAACGCATCCTGTAGCGGCAGGCTGAGCAGCGCAAACGTCTGGTCGGATACCAAATAGCCCAGGGCGAACCCCACGAGCAGCGTGAGGATGGCCCATTTCAGGCGGGCACGCAGCTCAACGAGATGGGTAAGCAGCGGCTGCGGTGCATCATGCGGCTGAGCGTCAGGTGTCATGAGACGGCTCTTTGGCTAAGGCGGGTACGGCCTGTGCGGTTTCATCATCCACAGCGCCGACGCGCTCCGGTAGAAGGTCAGAGATATCAAAAACCTCCTGATATTCGCCTTGCTGATCGAGGATGAAATGCCGCTGGTCGCGGATGGATTCACGCAGGCGCTTCAGCTCTTCCAGCTCGTCATCGCCAATCATCTCATCCATTTGGCGGCGGATTTCCTGCCCAAGCGAAGATATTCCGCGCACGAACCGCCCAACCGAGCGAATCAGCCGCGGTAATTCATTCGGCCCAACTGCCAGGACGGCCACCACCAGGATGACCAGTATTTCAGAAAAAGAGAGGCCGAACATGCCGGGCCACTCAGGTGGAGGGGCCGCGGTCCGTCGGCAGCGTGGTCTGGTCGGACGCGTCGTCTTTCAGGCCGTTGCGCAGCGCACGCAGTCCTTTGCCAACATCGCCCATCAAACGTGGAATGCGCCCGGCACCAAATAAAAGCACCACGATAAACAGGATGATAACCAACTTTCCAAAGCTGAGGCTCATAAAACGCTCCTATGCGGCCATACCATGCGTCTGGCACAGAGATTGATATTCTGCAAGCAGGGCGCTTGTTTCATCACTGCGCATGGGCGAAATCAGCGTGGTTACGGCATCAAGCCGTCCCTCCAGCGCAGTATCCCCCGGCGCAAGGGCTGCACTAATCGCTGCCATTTCATCCATGCGGCCATTGCAATGCAAAATCAAATCGCACCCGGCAGCGAGCGCGCCACGGGCCAGCGCACCAAAATCGCCCTGCAATGCTTTCATGGAGAGATCATCCGTCATCAGGAGACCATGAAAGCCAATTTGCTCACGCACGAGCCGAATGGTTGCTGGTGAAAGCGTGGCAGGCTGCGCGGCATCAATCGCGGTGTAGCGAATATGCGCCGTCATGCCGAGGGGAATGTCCGCCAGTTCGCGGAAAGGCACAAAATCCTGAGCCAGTAGCTCTGGCAAGCTGGCCTGCACCACGGGCAGGTCCTCATGACTATCCACCTCGGCGCGGCCATGCCCGGGAATATGCTTCAGCACCGGCAGCACGCCGCCATCGAGCAGGCCGTCCGCCATGGCGCGGGCCAGTGCGACGACCTGCGCCGGCTCCGTGCCGTATGCGCGGTCTCCGATGATGTGGTGGCAGTACTCGGTGGGGATATCCGCGAGCGGCGCGCAATCGGTGTTGATGCCGCAGCCGACCAGATCATCCGCAATCAGGCGTGCGTTTAGGTATACCATCCGTTGCGCCGCATTCAGATCACGTGTGGCCACTTCGGCAAACAGTCCAGCGGCAGGCACAGCACGCCAGTGCGGTGGTTTAAGGCGAGCCACCCGCCCGCCTTCCTGATCAATCAAAATCAGCGGCAGATAGTCAGGATGCAGAGCTTTCAGGGCATCGGTAAGGCGGCGCAGTTGGTGCGGGTCCTGACAGTTGCGGGCGAACAGAATATAGCCCGCCGGACGCTCATTTTGAAAGAACACACGCTCCTCAGCAGTAAGCTGCGTGCCTTCAAGGCCATAAATAACGGGTTTACGGTTCATGTTAGCGGGTCACCATGCAGCTCTGGCCGCGCGCAGAAAGCGCGCTGCATAATTGCTTGGCTCCATTGGCGCTAAGGCCGGAAACACGCAGGCGGTAGAAGGTGCCTTGCGGAAGGTCAGCTTTCACGATCAGATACTGCTTGCCGCCGAGCAGATCGCTATGCTTGCGCTTGATCTGATTCCATGTCGTGGTGGCTTCAGCAGGCGTTTTGAGAGCGGCCAGCTGGATAAAGGCATTTCCTGTTTCCTGAGTAGCGGGAGGGGCAGCAGCGACTGTTTTTGTCGCGGGGGTCAGACTAACCAACTTTTGCTCAGGTATTGCTAAAGGTTTGGGGGATGTTTTTGGCTCGGCATTCGAGGAGACAGGCTTTGTTTCAGGGGGTAAGGAAACATTTTCTTGTGGTGTTTTCTCCATTGGTTTTTTTGCCTGGGCCGGAGCATCCATAAATCGCTTGGGTTGCTCTGCAGAGTTCACGTCGGTTTCTTCTGACTTTTGAGCGGTTTCAGTAAGCGGCGCTTTCACCACAGGCGGAGGAAGTAGCTTTACATGTGCCGGTGCATCCTCAGAGAGAGGCTTTTCCACATTCCCCTCTTCACGAATCCACACCTTCATGTCTTCATGTTTGCGCGGCACATCGGGTTGAGCTTCCCGACTAACCATAGGCTCTTCAGGCTCAGGCAGTAGTTGCTCCACCGGCTCTTCTGTCTGCCCAGACTGGTCACTGATGACATTATAGACGGACATATCCTGATAAGGCGTTTGCATGCCACCGGGATCGGCAGGTTTCACTTTAACGGGACCTGCCTCTGCACGCACAATACCGCCGCCCTCTCCTTGATGGCTGCTTTGATACGCATACCAAGCTAACGCAAAAAAGCCAGCAACCACAAGCATGACGACGGCAACAGACATCCAGCGGAGGCCAGCACCCTCGAGTTCTTCCAGCGAAACTTCTTCGTCCGCGTCGTAATCATTTTTCATGTGAAATATGCACCTTTTTCTTGCAGGAGCCGATTGAGTATTAACGCATTTCTTCCAGTGGTTCTACCCCTAACACGTGCAAGCCACTGGCAATCACTGTTGCAACAGCCTTGGCAAGAGTGAGGCGGGCGGCACTGAGGTCCGTATTATCTTCCAATAGAAAACGCATGCCGGGATCCTCGTTGCCGAGGCTCCATAATCCATGCAATTCCGAGGCAAGCTCGTAAAGGTAATAGGCTACCCGATGTGGCTCATAGGCTTGTGCGGCAGATTCTACCAGACGTGGCCAGTAACAAAGCCGACGAATCAGAGCCAATTCCGCCGGATGCGAAAGATGCGCTACTAGTGCCGCATCCGCGGATTGGGTGCGTGCGGAGGCTTCCTGTGCATGGGGTTGACGAAGGACAGAGTGGCAGCGGGCATGCGCATACTGCACATAAAAAACCGGATTGTCCTTGGACTGCTCTTTAACTTTTTCAAGATCAAAATCAAGAGGCTGTTCGGGTTTGCGTGTGAGCATGACAAAGCGAAGCACATCCTTACCCACTTCATCTAAAACATCACGTACCGTAATGAATGTACCGGCGCGTTTCGACATTTTAAATGGTTGTCCTGATTTAAAAAGCTTTACAAGCTGACATAAAATGACTTCAAGTGATGCCTTATCTTCAGAAAGAACTTTAATAAGCGCCTTCATCCGACTGATATATCCACCGTGATCTGCCCCAAGAACCATGACCAGTTTTGGAAATCCACGACTTAGCTTATCCTGAGCATAGGCAACATCTCCCGCGAAATAGGTATAACTACCGTCAGACTTAGCCAGTGGACGGTCACAATCATCGCCATGGGCGGTTGAGCGGAACAAAAGCTGTTCCCGTGGCTCCCAATCATCAGGGATTTTTCCTTTGGGTGGCTCGAGAATTCCCCGGTAAAGCAATCCTTTTGTATCAAGCGACTCTAACACTTGAGGAATTCTGCCTTCTTCATGCAAAGTGCGCTCTGATGTGAATACATCATGACAAATGCCTAGATCCGCCAGATCCTGTCGTATCAGTGCCATCATCTGCGCAATGGCGAACTGACGTACCTGAGGTAACCACTCATGTTCAGGTAGCGCGCTAAGGCTGCTGCCCTCTTGAGCGGCAAGCGATTGCCCAACCGGAATCAGATAATCTCCGGGATAGAGTCCAGCGGGGATTTCGCCAATTTCATCACCCAACGCCTCGCGATAACGCAGATAGACGGATCGCGCCAGTACGTCGGTCTGAGCACCTGCGTCATTTATGTAATACTCACGTGTGACATTATATCCGGCCTTTTGAAGCAGTAGAGCCAGGGCGTCGCCTGCCACCGCTCCACGTGCGTGGCCAATATGCATCGGCCCCGTCGGATTCGCAGAGACATATTCTATGTTGATGGCTTCTTGGCCACCTAAATTCGAGCTACCATACTCTGTGCCAGCATGAAGTATCGTGAGCAGCTGACGTTGCCAAAATATGGACGTCAGTGTCAGATTAATAAAACCGGGCCCCGCCACATTAACGGCAACAAGATCGGGATGGGCTAGCAGTCTATTTCGAACGACTTCCGCGATTTCGCGCGGTGTTTTGCCCAAAGGTTTGGCCAAAACCATCGCAGCATTGGTGGCCAGATCGCCATGGCTGGCATCCTTGGGAAGCTCCACCGTGATCGTGCGCATGACATCCGTGGGAAATGTACCAAACTCATCTTCAACAACCGCTTGAATATGAAATTTTAATTCATTGAATATATTCATTATTATTTGCTATCCATAGTAAATATACGTGTGTGTTCGTCCATAGCGAAACGATCTGTCATTCCGGCGATAAAATCAGCTACAATGCGGGCTCGCTGAAAATCATCTTTTCCCTCTGTCATGGTACGCCATCGGGTTGGTAAGCATTCGGGTTCTGCATGAAAGAATAGAAATAACTCTTTGATTAAACTCCTTGCTTTGCTTGCCATGCGATTCACCGTGTAGTGTCGGTACATCCGTTTCATCAAAAAAGCCTTTAAGGCCTGATTTGCCTCTTGAACTTCTTTAGAGAAATCTGCCACCGGGGCGCCAAGCGCGCGGATATCTTCTGCCCGCTCGATCCGATGCTGTTGAATATTGGCTAATGTCTGTTGCTCCAGATCAACGGCCATGCAGTTTATCATGCGCCGGATTACTTCATGCATGCGCCGACGAGGGTGCACGTTTGGGTAACGCATACTCACATCTTTGATCAAGGTGCCAATAAGCGGCATGTCTTCAAAGTCATGCAAGGTAAATAGACCGGCACGAATGCCATCTTCAATGTCATGATTGTGGTAAGCAATATCATCGCATAATGCAGCAATCTGGGCCTCCAGCGAAGGCCAGCTATTAAGCTCTAGATCATGTTTTGCCTGATATTCTGCAATGGCGTGCGGAATCGTAGATGTAAGTGGACCGTTATGTTTGGCAATGCCTTCCAGCGTTTCCCAGGTCAAATTAAGCCCATCAAAATCAGCATAGCGATTTTCAAGGTGGGTTAATATACGAATGGCATGCGCGTTGTGATTAAATCCGCCGTAAGGCGCCATTACTTCTTGCAGTCCATCTTCACCCGCATGTCCAAAGGGAGTATGGCCAAGATCGTGAGACAAGGCCAGTGTTTCGCCAAGATCCTCATTGAGATGAAGGCGGCGACACAGTGAGCGGCTTAGTTGGGCCACCTCAAGGCTGTGGGTCAGACGGGTGCGGTAATGATCCCCTTCATGATTTACAAACACTTGTGTTTTATACTCTAATCGACGAAAAGCAGCGCAGTGAACAATGCGATCTCGGTCTCGCTGAAAGGGGGATCGTCCTGGACTTTCCTCCTCAGGATGCAGGCGCCCACGGCTACACGAAGGCAGGCACGCATACGGTGCAAGCAGCGATTCATAATCCATAGAAGAAAACATAGCAGCACGCTAGATACTGCGTATGGTTGAAGCAAGGGCTTTGTTGTTCTACATTAAGTCTGAAGCAACCTCTTTATATGTTCGTTGGAAAGAAGAAACATACCGATGGCGCAAATGGATAATCTTGAACCTTCACCTGCTACCTTGCCTACACTTGTGGAACAGCCATTTCAGCTGACAGCGAACGCTGCGCGCAGAATCTCAGCACTGCTGGCAGATGAGCCAGAGGGAACGTGGTTGCGCATCTCAGTGATGGGAGGGGGGTGTTCTGGCTTTCAATACAAGTATGATTTCGAGGTCGCCGAACCGAGCGAGGATGATACACAAATTCTGGAAGGGGGTGCTCGGGTCGCGGTGGATAGCACATCTATGGAATTTCTGAAGCAGTCTGTCCTAGATTACGTAGAGACATTAGGCGGCGCAGCCTTTGAAATTCGCAATCCTAATACCACAGCCTCCTGCGGGTGCGGTAATTCCTTTTCCATCATGTGACCATGTCACTGCGTATTGCCACTTGGAATGTGAACTCTATCCGTGCCCGTATTGGGCATTTAGCGGATTACCTAGCTGACGAGTCGCCAGACATTCTCCTACTTCAGGAGACAAAAATAGAAGACCATGCTTTTCCGCGGGAGGTACTGGAGGAGCGTGGCTATAACCTCGCGTTATATGGTCAGAAAACGTATAATGGCGTTGCTATTGCTTCGCGATTGCCACTGGAGGATGTGCAGTTTGGTTTGCCGGGCGATTCGTCCGGGCAAGCCAGGTACATACAGGCGACACTCTCACTGCCTCAGGACCGTGCGCTCTGTGTGGCATCAGTATATGTCCCTAACGGTCAGGCGGTCGATTCGGAAAAATTTCCCTACAAACTTCATTTTCTTGAGCTTCTTCGCCAGCATGCCAAAGAGCTGCTCCGCCACTACCCCCTGGTGGTAATGGGCGGCGATTACAACGTTGCACCCTACCCTGTGGATGTGTTTGACCCTTCCGGACTGGATGGTTCGGTATGCTATCATCCTCTGGAACGTGAGCGTTTTCGAGCCCTTCTGCATGCGGGCTTATATGATGCGTACCGTGTACAGCACCCACAAACGCACGCTTTTAGCTGGTGGGACTATCGTCAGAATGCCTTTGCCAGAAATCACGGGCTACGCATCGATCATCTGCTGCTTTCCGCGCAAGCAGTGGACCATATGATAGACTGCACAATGAGCACAAGATGGCGGGCCTTAGAGAAACCCTCCGACCACGTGCCTGTGACCTGCTCTCTTATGTCCTAAAATCCTGTCTCTGCCAGACGGGGTGCCGGCTCATACATACCCTCCGGCACAGGAAGCGTCTGGTTGCGGCCACCATGCTTGGCCTGATACAGCGCGTTATCCGCGCGTTTGATAAGCTCTGCCGGCGTATCTCCCGAGAAATTAAGGCTTGAGAGTCCGATACTGAGGGTTTTTTGAATTTCTCCCACTGCATGGGAAATTTTAAAGGGCGTCCGTTCCACCGACTGGCGTAGACGCTCAGCCAGCCCAAAAGCAGCTCGCGCATCCGCCTCAGGCATAAGGATCACGAATTCCTCACCGCCAATGCGCGCAGCGAGGTCCGATGAACGCACGGTGGCCACAATATGTTTAGCCAGCTGCTTTAATACTTCGTCCCCCACATCATGGCCATATGTGTCATTCACTGACTTGAAATGGTCCATATCCATAATGAGTAAGGAAATTGGCTTATTGTTCTGCAGGCAGTTTGTTACCATGTTCTGAAGGTGGGCATCCAAATAATGTCGGTTGTAGAGACCGGTCAGCGCATCGGTAACAGCCATGGAAATGCTGGACTGGTAATTCTGCTTGAGCGCATCTTGATATTTCTTGCGGCGAATCTGGGTTTTAACGCGCGCTGCCATTTCATTATGATCTACAGGTAGCAGCAGATAGTCGTTTATTCCAAGCTCAAGACCCTTAAGTACTAACTGCATTTCGGCATCATCTACCAGCATGATGATGGGAACGTTACGGATGGATTCCACATTACGCATATGGGCGCAAATGCGAAGCGCATCCGCATCATTGAGCTGGGTGCTGATAACAATCAGGTCAACATCAAATAGACTCTGCAAGGTTGGAATGGCCTGTGAGGCCTCATCCACGGTTGTAACGCGATAGTGTTCCTTTAATTTTTCTGTCAGCTTGCTGCTTTGAACGATATCATCATCAATCAACACGACATGTGCGCCGGAAACATCGGAAGTGAAGCTATTTTGATTCTCATTGAGAATCCCCATTTGGATGCCTGTTTTATCGCGCAGTCGCAATTCATCCAGCAGCACTTTGATGCGCACGAGTGAGCGAACGCGGGCTAACAAAGCCGTGTCATTAATGGGCTTGGTCAGAAAGTCATCCGCGCCTGCTTCCAACCCACTGACGCGATCTGATGGATCGCTTAATGCGGTCACCATAACCACCGGGATGTGAGAAATGGAAACATCTGCTTTTATACGACGGCACGTTTCAAAGCCGTCCATGCCCGGCATCATGACATCCAGCAAAATGATATCAGGCTTGTGTTGTTTCGCTTGTGCGATAGCTTCAAAGCCATCTTTCGCGGTGATGACGTCGTAATACTCATTCGTCAGCTTGGCTTCGAGCAGCTTGACGTTGGCAGGAACATCATCGACGACCAGTATCAGTGCCGTCATTATAACCCAGTGGCTTCAGTGTGCAGAAAACGTTTCACTGCCGCAAGAAAGTCAGCAATGGAAATAGGCTTGGAGATATATTCTTCGCAACCTGCGCGCAATATTTTCTCTTCATCGTCTTTCATTGCAAAAGCAGTCACGGCAATGATCGGAATATGTCGAATATCGGCATCTGCCTCAATGCGCTTTGTTACTTCTAACCCAGATATTTCTGGTAGTTGAATATCCATAAGAATTAAATCAGGGCGAAGGTTTCTGGCGAGATTAATTGCCTCATATCCTTCTTTGGTTTCAATGGTTTCATAACCATTGGCCCCCAGAAGATCTCTGAAAAGTTTCAAATTAAGATCATTATCTTCCACGATGAGGATTCGCTTTGGGCCACCGCGCGAAGCGGGCTGGCCCGCTTTCGGTGCAACAGTGCCGGGCAATTGCGAAGATGGCGTAGTATAATACATCGTACCTACACATATTATTCTAGGATAGACGTTAGCAATGAAGCATTAAAAAAGCCTTTACGCTGTAGGCTTTTTTTGTCTCAGTCCTCGCCAAATTTTGCATTGATGAGGTTTTCTAAAGCCACCAGACATTCAGCGGCTTGAGGACCTTGCGCATCAAGCCGCAGATGAGCCCCTTTTTCAGCCGCAAGCATCAGTAGCGCCAGCATAGAGCTTCCATTAACCGGCCCGTCACGTTCTGGCGAATAGATTGTTCCATTTTCCCAGACTCGTGTCACGCTAACCTTTGCCTGATGCGCTTCCACGGTCTTGACGAATTTTGTGGTGGCACGGGCGTGCAAACCTTTTAGGTTCTGAATCGTGACATGGATGCTTTTTTTCTCACTCACGACAGGATCTTACGCTTTTTTTATAAGAAGGTTACGTGCAATATTGATGTATTTTCTGCCGGATTCCTGAGCTTGCAATACGACCTGACTAAGCGGCATCACACTGCGTACATTAATCAGCTTGATAAGCATGGGAAGGTTAACCCCGGCGAGTACTTCAATACGATCACTGTTCATCACAGAGATTGCGAGATTAGACGGTGTGCCACCAAACATATCGGTCAGGATAACCACTCCATTGCCGCCATCCACTGACTCCACGGCGCGCAAAATATCTTCGCGACGTTTTTCCATATCATCTCCGGGCGCAATGCAAACCGTTTCAATGCGCTCCTGCGGGCCCATAATGTGCTCGCAGATAGCAACAAACTCTTTTGCTAGATTGCCATGCGTTACCAGTACAACGCCAATCATTGATTATCCTATGGTTTTTCTTTCCGTACATCAATACGCGAGGGTGCTTCTGTCAACCCCCAAGCTCCCGATGGCGCACTAGGCAATTCATTTTTTTGTTACGGAGGTAATCTGCCAACGCCTCAACAAGATAGACAGAGCGATGCTTTCCGCCCGTACAGCCCAAAGCAAGTGTAAAGTAGCTCTTACCTTCCTGCGCGTAGCGCGGCAGAAGAAAATCAATCAATGAGGTGAGGTGCTGAAAGAAATCAGCATAGCCTGGGTCTTGTTGAATATACTCACCTACTGCCGGATTTTGCCCCGTGAGTGCGCGCAGGTCTTCGATGTAATGCGGGTTTTGTAGAAAGCGCACATCAATGACCATGTCTGCTTCACGGGGGATCCCACGACGATACGAGAATGACAAAAGCTGGACATTCAATGATGAACGATCATGAGCGTAGAGCTCATTAAGCGAGCGCTTTAAGTCATGCGGCCCAAAATCAGTAGTATCGATAATGTGATCCGCTTGATCACGAATACCCTGCAATAGCTGCGCTTCTAATCGAATGCCATCTTCCACGGGGCGGTCCAGCGCCAGAGGATGACTGTGCCGGGTCTCTGTGAATCGACGCAACAAAACTTGCTCGTCACAGGCAAGAAACACAACATCAATAACGGCATCAGGATACTGTTTGCGAAGATTATCGCGCAAACGAAGAAATGGCTCAGCAGAAAAGTCACGCGAGCGGACATCAGAGCATAAAGCTAGTCGTGTGCGCTGCCCTGCGATCGCCTGCACAACCACAGGAATAATGGGCAGTGGAAGATTATCGATCGCTTCAAAACCAAGATCACCAAACGTTTTTAAGGCAACAGATTTTCCGGCGCCAGAAAACCCAATCAGCATCACAATATGCATCAGGCTCTCCTTCGCAAAGGCGTCCAGTCTTCTGGTAGCCACGTGGCTTTTGAGTGCGTTATGGTGCGCAAAAGAGCAAGCCGTGCTGGATAATGGCGCGGCATATAAATACGTGGAAGTGTGAGCCCCTCATGCATCCAAAGATCACGCCCTAGCGAGTCAGACAATTCTACCACCCAACAGAGCTTTACTTCACTGATGAAAGGAAACGTGAGAATACCAAGCTCACGCAGGGCGAGACACCCTTGCAACGTATCAGGCGCAAATGCTGTGAGCGCTTCGTTTTCAGGGCGAATTAGCACGACATCATCGGCCACCAGTTCAGCGCCATGGTCAATGCACTCCAGGGCCAGTGACGATTTTCCTTCTCCAGGATGTCCGCAAATGAGGATCCCCCGGTCCTCCCATGCCACAACGGTACCATGCAGAAGCGCCGGGGGGGTGCCCATAGATGCTATTACGCTGCCGCCGACTGTTCGATTGGATCCACCCACGAGATGTTACCATCCGCGCGGCGATAGACAACATTCACTCGACCATGTGCAGAATTGATAAACATCAGCGCCGGCAGATCAGATAAATCCATGCGCATGACTGCTTCGCTAACCGTCAGATGTTCAATATCAGTACTCTTTTCAGCGATGACCAGAGGAGCGTCCTGCGCTTCTTCGTCGTGGTCAGCAAGGACATATTTCACGCCACGAACCGCCCCGGACTGCGCAGCGGGTAACCCAACTTTTTCCGAGTGGTGGTTTGTAAGGCGACGCTTATAGCGCCGTAATTGTTTCTCAATTTTATGCTCTGCCGCATCAAACGTCGCGTAGACATCTTCGCCGCGGGCAGATGCTTTGACCACAAAGCCTGCGTGGGTACCAATATTGCCCACAATATCGACACAAAAAGCGTTCTTTTCTTTTGAAACAACCACATTCAACGCGGAGACACGATCAATATATTTATGTACGCCTTCTTCCACACGCTGTTCAATGTGAGAACGTAGCGAATCACCAACGTCCATATGTCTGCCGGAGACATTAATTTGCATAGTTACCTCTCTTGTCGATGGAAAAAGCGAATGATCATTCGAAGATGCATTATAGTCGGAAAACGTGCTTTTGGCAAAGCCAGCCTGAAATAGGCCTAAAGAAAATAGATAAATAAACCGAGGAAAAGACTAAAGTTTTGGTAGGCGTACGCCGAGGCAAGAAGCAAGCCGATCCTGTTCGCCATAATACGCGACGCGGCGCAGGAAACGAGGCATAATACCGGTCCATTTGAATTCACCCTTCAACTTACCGTTTTCCTCTCCCAGAATATTGTAAACAAACAAATCCTGCATGGTGATGATGTCTTGCTCCATGCCAATAATTTCGCTCACATAGGTGACGCGGCGGTGCCCGTCACGCATGCGGCTGATTTGGATAATCACGTTAATGGCCGACGATATTTGAGAACGAATCGAGCGCGTCGGCAACCCAAGGTTAGCCATGCCGATCATGTTTTCCAAGCGCGAAAGACAATCCCGCGGATGGTTTGCGTGGATGGTGGTGAGTGAACCTTCATGTCCTGTATTCATGGCCTGCATCATGTCAAACGCTTCGGCACCACGCACCTCACCCACCAGAATGCGATCCGGACGCATACGAAGTGCATTTTTTACCAGATCGCGCATGCTGACTTCTTCCTCGCGGAATTGGCCATAGGTAACGGGCTTGGTTTCAAGGCGAACAACATGTGGCTGTTGAAGTCGCAATTCTGCAGCATCTTCAATAGTAACTACACGTTCTTTATGGTCAATGAATTGTGAAATTGCATTGAGTAGCGTTGTTTTACCAGAGCCTGTACCTCCAGAGACCATGACGTTTAGCTTGCACTTACCAATAATCTTGAGAAATTCGCCAAGCTGCTGCGAGACGTTACCCTGCTCTTTCATGATGTCGAGTGTGAGTCCACGTTTGGCAAATTTACGAATCGAGATGGAAGTTCCATCCACTGCAAGTGGCGGCGCAATAATATTCACCCGCGATCCATCAAGCAGGCGCGCATCAACTAACGGACGGCTAGGATTAATCGCACGGCCAACGGTCTTTGCAATCTGCTCTGCAACCGCAAGAACTTCAGAATCATTCGGGAATGTGATATCGGTGCGTTCTAATTTTCCGGAACGCTCCACATAAATGGAGTCTGGGCCGTTAATAAGGATATCATTAATGCTGTCATCTTGTAGGAGCGGCTGGATGGGCCCCATGGATGAAAGCTGCTCTATGAACTGTTCAGTTAATGCGGCAACACTGCCATCACGCGCTGGCGCTCCAATCGCCCGATTGACAGCGTGAGCGACAGGGACAACAGTAGCGTCGGATGCTGATGGGTGATGCACTTCATGACGCAATTCGGAGATTTGCTGCTCCAGGCTTTGTACATAATTTAGCAGGCTTTCAATGGAGATTGCGTCAGTCATGATACCGTCAATACCAAGTGTTATTACGTAATTTATTGCATGTTATCATCACTAAAGCCAACATATTAACAGAGTGTGAAGTTTTATGTAGATGCGTGATGGCTGATGCGGGTGAGAAATCTATCGTGTGCCTGCAACAATGGTCATCATACCGGCTTCACGTAATGCACGATTGAGCTCCTGATGCTTTGGAAAAATTCCGGTCCAAATGTGTTGGCCTTGAATAATCCCCTTCTCGTCTACGCCACTTTGTTTGAAGATGAAGATATCTTGCATCACCACGGTATCGCTTTCCATACCCACAATTTCGGACAGCTTCACTAGCCGGCGCGAACCATCTTCCATGCGCATGATCTGAATAACCAAATGAATGGCAGACGCAATCTGTCGACGTATGGCGGTTATGGGCAAATTGAGATCGGCCATACCAATCATATTTTCAATGCGCGCCAAGCCATCACGTGGAGTATTGGCGTGAATGGTGGTGAGTGAGCCTTCATGTCCTGTATTCATGGCTTGTAGCATGTCAAATGCTTCCGGCCCTCGGACCTCGCCAACAATAATTCGGTCCGGACGCATACGCAGCGCATTGCGCACCAGCTCACGCGTGGTAATGGCGTTATTGCCGCTTTGATTGATATCCACCCACTCCAAGCGGACAATGTTAGGCAGATCAAGCCGAAGCTCCGCAGGATTTTCAATGGTTACGATGCGATCGGTAGAGCGAATGTGGTTAGCAATCGCATTAAGCATGGTGGTTTTGCCCGATCCCGTACCGCCAGAGACCACAATATTCAGCTTAATGCTTGCGCATACCCGGAGGAAATCAGCGATTTGTTTGTTTAAGGTGCCATTGTCTACCAGCGATTGGAGCGAGAAATCAGCATGGCCAATTTTTCGAATAGAGATATTGATTCCGTCAATGGCCAGAGGCGGCATAACAATATTCACACGTGATCCGTCTGGAAGGCGCGTATCAATTAATGGTCGCATGGGATCAATTTTCATGCCGGAAAATGCTAAAATATTTTCAACAAAGCGCACTAACTCTTCAGGGCCTTGAAAAGAAATATCGGAGCGTTCCACGTTGCCGGCTCGCTCTATGTAGATGTCGCTAGGCCCATTAATCATAATATCATCTATGCCCCGATCTTCTAAAAGAGGAGTGATCGGGTAGAGATCAACCGCTGCCGCAGAGGTGAGCATCGGGGGTACGTCGCTGCTCATTGTGGACGATGCAGCATACGCACCGTGGGATGACTGCTCGCCGAGCCGATGCTCCAGATGTGCGCACCGTTGTTCGAGCAAATCGCTATAACGCAAAAATGCATTAAAAAAATGATCGAGCGAAGAGGTATCCGTAAGAGGCTGTGACATGAAGAGAACCAGTAAGCGAGATAAGTAGTTTCGCCTTAGAATTACCCGAGGAACCCTAATTTTACCTTAATGCGAGGGGTTTAAATTCAGAGAATCCCCACTTGGGCTGACTAACTCATCGATTTCTTTTGTTTTCTCCGATCCACGGAGGAAGGAATATCTAATAACTGTCGGTATTTTACCACCGTGCGCCGAGCGACATCCATACCCCGTTCTTTAAGGACGCGTGCAATGGTGTCGTCAGACAAGATATCATCGGGACTTTCTTTGGCAATTAGCTGCTTAATTTCGTGCATAATGACACGGCTTGACTGGGCTTCGCCGTCTTCTCCTCCCACGGCCGTGGAGAAGAAGTATTTCATTTCGAATGTGCCCCGCGGGGTTGCCATGTACTTGTTTGCACTGATGCGGCTGACGGTGCTTTCATGAACCTGGGCCAGTGCGGCGATATCGCTGAGTTTCATCGGTTTTAAATAATGAATTCCGCGCTCCAGAAAATCCTTCTGCCAGCGCGTGATTTCAGTGGCGATCTTCAGCATATTAGTAGCGCGCTGGTCGAGCGCTTTTACCAGCCAATTTGCATGGCTCAGCTGTTCATTGAGAAATTTTTTTTCGTCGCGGTTACGCGCCTGCGCGTGAATGCTGTCATGATACTGGCGATTAATAAGCACGCGTGGCAGTGCATCTGGGTTGAGCTCAACACGCCACTGACGGTCAGGGGCACGCCGGATAAAAATATCCGGTATAATGGTTTCAATACGTTCATTCTGAAACCTGCTGCCGGGCTTCGGATCGAGCGTACGAATCAATGCGAGCGCTTCTTTCAGACCTTGTTCGTCAAGTCCAGTAAGCTGAGATAACTTTTTTGTGTTGCCATCGGCAAACAGGTGCATATGGCGTAGAAAATCCTTTAATACCGGACTAAGTAAACCACGTTCTTCAAGCTGCAATTCAAGGCACTCACGCAAATTCCTTGCAAAAACGCCAGTTGGCTCACAGGCTTGCAGGCAGCGAATAATGCGCTCCAAGGTGGCCTCATCGGTACCCAGCGTTTGTGATAGCGAAAGCGTACTTTCGAGCAGGTAGCCATTATCATCCAGCAGGTCTGCCAGGTGCATAGCAATCAGACGCTCATGCGGAGCATCAATCAGGGTATTGATCTGCTGGCGGACATGCTCCTGTAAAGTAACCTCTTCCCCATAACGCTGCTCAATAATTTCTCCTGCGGAATGGTCTGCTATACTAGAAACATCGTAGCGACGGGAGGTGAAGCCCTCATCTGTTTCTCCGCCCCACCAGCTTTCTTCGCTGGTATCCAGTGTAGAGGTTGCCGCGTCTTCGTGTTCGGAGAGTGACCACTCTGCATCGCCAGACTCAGCGGAGCCTCCTTCCCCCTCGCCCTCACCAAGCGTTAGAAGCGGATTACGCTGGGCTTCTGCCAGAATAAATTCTTGAAGATCGATAGCTGAGAGCTGCAGCATCTTGATCGACTGCTGCAGCTGCTGCGTCATGACAAGGTTCTGCGATTGCCGTAGCTCTAAAGAAGCGCGGGTATTCATGACCTAAAGGCTGAAGCGCTCCCCGAGATAGACCCGGCGAACTTCAGCGTTGCCAACAATCTCATCTGGGCGGCCTTCCATTAAAACTACACCATCATGGATAATGTAAGCACGATCAATAATGTCGAGGGTTTCACGAACATTGTGGTCGGTAATCAGCACGCCGATGCCTCGGTCTTTCAGGTGCGATACGATATCGCGAATGTCTGATACGGCAATAGGATCAATCCCCGCGAGCGGTTCATCCAGTAGGATGAACGAAGGATGACACGCCAACGCGCGCGCAATCTCCACGCGACGTCGTTCCCCTCCAGAAAGTTGAGCGGCGGGCGCGGCACGAAGGTGAGAAATTGAAAACTCAGCCATTAAGTCGTCTAAGACGCGTTGGCGCCTCTCTACTTCAGGCTCGTTCACTTCAAGCATCGACATGATGTTTTGCTCAACGGTCATGCCGCGGAAAATCGATGTCTCCTGAGGGAGATAGCCTATGCCAAGACGCGCCCGTCGATACATTGGCAATGCGGTGATGTCATTCCCATCCAGCTGGATAGAACCGTGATCCGCGCGCACCAATCCTGTGATCATGTAAAAACAGGTCGTTTTTCCAGCGCCATTAGGCCCAAGAAGCCCAACTGCTTCACCACGGTCCACATGTAAGCTGACGTCTCTCACCACACGCCTTTTGCCATAATGTTTTCCCAAGTGTTGGATACTCAGGCCGGATTCTTTCGCAATAAGTACCGGACCACTGGAGGCCTCTGGCATTATGTCGGCTTCGACCATGCGCTTATTCCTTGGCTTTGGGGATGAAAACCCCTTTGACACGGCCACTTCCCTGTTCAGCGCTTACCGGTGCACCGGTGTCTCCCGCTGTCAGCAAACTTCGCCCTGAAACAAGATTATACTCCAAACGCTCTCCCTTCAGAACATTTTTATCCCGACGTAACAAAACATTACCAAACACCAGGATTTGCTTGTTATCGACGTTGTAAACGCCACGGTCACCGCTGGCGGCTTCTGTTGGCGTATGCATCTCGACGTTCCCGATGACTTCAATCCTTGATACGCCCGATTCACCACCGCCCTGCCCTGCCGGCCGATAAAAAACAATCATCCGCTCGGACGTCAATTTTACGTTCCCCTGAGTGGCCATCACATTACCAGAAAAAATAGCCTTCTGTTCAGGCTGCACGACCTCAAGGCGATCGGCGTTAATTTCAATAGGCTGATTACTATCAGGCTGCAGGCTTTGCGCCACCACCGGTAAAGCAAAAAAAAGTAGAAATAAAACCGTACAACTATGTCGCATTCGGGCGAATCCTCATGGTCACGTTTCCTGAGAGTATCATTCTCTCGCCCCGATCGAAAATAGAGAATTGTTCTGCAGTAAAACTTCCCATCACGCCCTGACCTTGTACGGGCAATTCACCGGTTGCATTGCCGTTGACCGTATCAATGCGTACTTGCTCAGTGGTGAATTCATACCCCTTGTCATGAAATAGTTTTACGTCTCCAGAAAGAAACAGGGTCTGGTCCTGTAAATCCATTGTCCCCCCGTTGGCAGAAAGGGCTAGCCATGTGGTGTCTTTCATGGTGAGATCCGCTTGGATTTTTTCCATCACCACCGTGCGCTCATCTTTATGGAACGCTTGCGTTGCGGTGACTACAAACGGTTGATTTTGACCATCCACACCCTGGAACTTTGGGTTAATCATCACAGGGTGCAGTTCTTCGCCTTTTTGGGTACTTGCGAGCGTAATGCGCGACGCTTCATCTTCCAGAAGCGGCAAAATGGTGATGATGCCAAGCAATAATAGAATCATGCATCCCAGCATTACTTTGCTGAAAAAAACGAAACGGCTACGTCGACCAAGCATGAGAAGCAGTTGCTGCCGGCGATCAGTGTAGCTGTTGGTAAAGCGAGGCATGAATTCTAGGCTACTCCCGCGCGTAAACAGTCATGAATATGGAGTAATCCAGCAGGCATCCCGTCCTCTCCTAGTGCAAAAAGGCTGGTGATTGATCGTGAATTCATAATGGCGAGAGCTTCTGCCGCCAGCATCTTCGGTGTAACTGTGATCGGTTGACGGGTCATGACTTCCTGTGCGGGTAAATCCAGAAAATCCGTTTGAATATGACGCCGCAAATCACCATCAGTAATTATGCCAATCAATTGATTGTTTTCAATGACTGCCGCACATCCATAGCCATGACGAGTAATCGTTACCAGTACTTCACGCATGGGTGTGGAGGGAGCTACGAGGGGAAGGCTTTCGGCGGCATGCATGAGATCCGCAACGCGCAGAAGGTTTTTGCCCAGCTTGCCGCCCGGATGAAACACGCGGAAATCTTCCTTTGTAAATCCGCGCCGCTCAAGAAGTGCCATGGCCAATGCATCGCCGTAAGCCATCATCATGATGGTGGATGTGGTGGGCGCACCTGTGGGTGATGCCTCTGGTATCTCAGGCAAGATTACGGCGATATCCGCGGCCTCCACCAGCATGGAGGTGGGGCGACGTACCAGCGCAATAATGGGAATAGAAAATCGCTTGGCGTAAGAAATCATATCGCCCAACTCCGAGGTTTCCCCCGAGTTGGAAAGCATCAGTAACGCATCTTGCTGTGTGATCATACCAAGATCACCATGGCTTGCCTCACTAGGATGTACAAAGTAAGCCGGTGTTCCCGTGGAAGCCATGGTGGCCGCAATCTTGCGTGCCACGTGACCGCTTTTGCCCATGCCGGTGATAATGAGCCGTCCGTGCAAACCACCAATCAGCTCAACAGCGCGGACGAAACGATCATCCAGCGCGTGGCGAACCGCTTCCAGCCCGGCAATCTCCTGTGTCAGGGTTGCACGGCCACTCTCCAGCGGTAAAAAGGATGTACTCATAGATAACGTTGCTTGTTTCATCATAACCCGGGATAACATCGTGACTGGGCTACCGCAAGCGTTCAAGCGCCAGCAACCAAAGGCTCCAGCTTACCTTGACGATCCAGAGCACTCAAATCATCAAATCCACCCACATGGACATCACCCACGAAAATCTGAGGAACCGTACGTCGCCCACCGGCTTTTTGCACCATAAGCTCGCGCAGGCTAGCATCAGCTGAGACATCGATCTCTTCAAATGTATAGCCTTTATTTTTCAAAAGGTTTTTTGCACGAACACAATATGGGCAGATAGCCGTGGTATAAACCGTGATTTTTTGCATGTCGTACTCCGTTATATGTTTTATTCCTAATCACTACAAAAATGGCTCCAGCAAAAAATGCTGAGCCTTTGTCAAAAGTCAGGATCTCCATAGTAAGACGGTGGATGAAAGCCACGCACGCGATCCAATAACAACGACCGAAATCCAGGCCGCGATTTTACCAAAGCGTACCATTCTTTAATGCTATTCGCCTGATTCCAGGAGATATCACCCAGAAAATCAAGGGCGGAAAGATGCGCGGCTGCTGAAATATCAGCCAAAGAAAAATTCTCTCCCGCGAGCCAGCTTCGGCTGGCCAGTAGTTCCGCCATGTATTCTACATGGTAGTTCAAGTTTTCCTTTGCCACGCGGATCAGTTCGGTATCTGGGGCTCCGCATTGCATTAAACGACGATAGACCTTTTCAAAGAGGATTGGACGCGATACCTCATCATAAAACTTTTCATCGAACCACTGGACCAATCGGCGGGTTTCGGCACGTTGTATGCAATCTTCACCGATGAGATCCGGCAGTCGGTAAGTTTCCTCAAGATACTCGCTGATGGCATAGGCGCCGCTAATAACACGCTGACCTTCGTCAACAAGAACCGGGACATCTCCTGAGGGATTGAGGGCAAAAAATTCACTGCGACCTTCCCACACCGATTCTTCAATCAGCTCAACAGCAAGCTGTTTTTCTGCCAATTGCAGGCGAATTTTACGACAAAATGGCGAGAGCGGTAAATGGTAGAGTGTGCGCGTCATGGGTGAGTCAAACGTGAAGTTGCTTTACCATAATGCGCTGAAGCCCTGACACAAGCTTCGATTGCTCCTTCAAGCCGTGGCTGTACGTAAACGGAAACGGTTGAGGTATTCTGGCACAACCAGTTCAACGGGTGTTGGTTGAATCCCCAGCGCGCGTAACCCTTTGGCCCCATCCGAGACAACGTTATCGTACTGAAGCAAGCGCACCTGATCGCGGGTCAGAAATGGTTTCGGCAGGAACTCTGCGATGGTTCCGACGCCGTATGCCATGATCCGCGGCAGATCAATGACGCCATTTTCTCGCCCCGTGGTATCCAGAACATAATTGATGATCTGACGAAAATTCATGATTTCCGGGCCACCCAGCTCGTAAACCTCACCTGCGGTTTCTGGTTGGCGCAAGCTAACCGTAACCGCCTGTGCAACATCATCCACATAGACAGGCTGAAATTTTGTCTTCCCGCCGCCAATGACGGGCAGCAGCGGTGCAAACCGTGCCATTGAGGCAAACTGATTGAAGAAGTTATCCTCTCTGCCAAACACCACGCTGGGCCGCAGAATGGTTGCCTGAGGGAATGCTAACCTAATCGCTTTTTCACCAAGCATTTTGGTGCGCGCGTAAGATGACTTAGTGGCGTTGTCAACGCCCAATGCCGAGATCTGTATGAAACGTTTTGCCCCGACCTGCGCAGCCATCTGGGCAAGCTTTTCTGCGCCCTGCGCGTGTAAGGTGGCAAATTTCTGGCTGCCTTTTTCAAATAAAACGCCGACCAGATTAATTACGGCAAAGGATCCGTTTAACTTGCCTTCCAAGGTTTTGGGGCGGGCAAGATCGGCAAATTCAACCGAGATTTGTCCCAGATAACCCTGAGTTTTTACCGTGCCTGCCTTGGCGCCTTGTGGATCGCGACATAAGACACGCACCTGATAGCCCTCTTTTACAAGGCGCCGTACGACATAGGTGCCAAGGAATCCCGTGCCGCCAATCACGGTAACAAGCTGTGGGTTGTGGACCATGGGGTATCTCCAGTTAGATCATCAGGCCATGAAATATATCGACGCTGACGGGCTCACGGCAATGATTTTGTGCGCTCTAGGCCATTTGGCTTGCAGGCCCATTGACAGCATCCGCCAATTTCTATAGGTACATTGCTCCCTGATGTGCCCAGGTGG
>DBAU01000079.1 GCA_002291845.1 Alphaproteobacteria bacterium UBA1002
GCCGAAGAAGCCATCAAAAAAGCCTTTGAGAATGACCCCAACCTGCGCGAGCTGCGTGATCAGATTATTGTCGAGCAAACGCCGGAAGGGTTGAAAATTGACATCATCGATGATGATAAAAAAGAAATGTTCCAACCTGGAACGGCAGCACTGAATGACTATGGGCAGCGAATCTTGCGCTCTTTGCTCAAGGTCATTGAGCAAATGCCGAACATGATCTCCATCACGGGCCATACCGACGCCACGCCCTATGCGCGCAAAGACGGCTACACCAACTGGGAGCTTTCGGCAGATCGTGCCAATTCCGCACGCCGCTACCTGCTCTCGCAGGGGATGAACAAGGACCGCACGGGCAAAGTGGTCGGCAAAGCGGCGCAGGAACTTCTTACGCCTCAAGACCCAACCGCCGCACGCAACCGCCGCATTACCATTATCCTGCTGCGTGGTTCACATCTTGCGATGCCCATGGACCTGCTGCCCGCACCACGCGCCTTGCTGTCCGTCCCGGATGTCGACATCAATGGCAAACCGATCCCTGCACCTGCCATGCAGCGTACGACGCCTGCAACGATGCTACCTGTGGTTCCTCAACCAACAACAGGATATAATATTCCTTCACCTGCGGATGCGATAACCATGCCTCCGCGTGTTGCGCCGACCAATACGGCGCCTGTAAATACGGGTGCTGCTGCACCCGCAACGCCGGCTCCAGCCGCGGCACAACCCGCGGCCCCCTCATCTAACGGAAGGTAATCTCACCTGCGGCCAGCCGCATGAGCAGTAAAGCGGAAAGCTGGGCTCGCTCAACTAAACTATCCAGTAGCACAAACTCTTTGTCGCTATGAATGTTCCCACCCCGGACACCCAGTGTATCAATGTTTGGGAGGCCATGTGCCGCAAGGTTATTCCCATCGCAACAGCCCCCGGTGGCTTGCCACTGTACCGGCTTGCCCAGCAAGCGGGCGCAATCTTCGACCAGCGCCTGCAATTTTTGCCAGGAAGGCGTCATTGTTTTGGGTGGACGAGCAAACCCCCCATGCAGCTCGATCGTAAAGCCTTCGCGAAGCGCGGCTTTTGAAAGCAACGTGGCCAGCTCCTGCTCAACAAATGCCTGTTCCTCCTGAGTCGCGACGCGCACATTGAAACGCAACACCGCTCGGTCAGGCACTACGTTCAGTGGCCCCCCCCCTTCGATACGGGCGGGATTAACCGTGATGCCTTCCATCGCCGAGGTCAGGCGACTTACTGCCAGCGCCAGCTCCGCCGCCAGCACCACGGCATTACGGCCCATCGCATGCTCACGCCCGGCATGCGCCGCACGCCCCTTGACCACCATATGAAAATTGCCACTGCCCTTGCGCTCCCCAGCGAGTGTGCCATCCGCCAGCGCGGGCTCATAAACCATGCCGAGGTGACAGCGCGATGCCGCCGCCGCTAAAAGTGGCGCGGATCCGGGGGAGCCAATCTCTTCATCGGGATTGAGCAGCACTTCCCAGCCAATCTGATCTTTCCACGGCGACGACTCGAGTGCTTCCAGTGCCTTCAGCATCACCACCAGCCCACCCTTCAGATCCGCCGCACCCGGACCATTCAATGTGCGGCCATCCAGAAAGACAGGTTTCTGAAACGGATGATCCGCACCAAATACGGTATCGTAATGCCCGCAGAGAAACACCTGCAGCGGAGCATCCACGCGCTTACGGAAGCGCAGCGCCTCCCCAAGCATTTGCGGCTGCACATCGCCTTTGCCATCTACAGACGACTGCGGCGTCAAGCTCAGGCGTTCTGTTGTATCGGGCTGCAGCCAGAGAAAATTATCCTCCAGCGCCTGACGCATGGTCGCCAGCCCTTCCAGATGGTAACTACCCGAATTAATGGCTGACCACGCATGGGTCAGATGGATCAGATGCTGCTCCTGCGCGGCGATGGCATCAAGGTAAGGCTGATAGGCGTTAAGCGTAGGCATGGGGCCTCATGAGTTATCGGTCAAAGCATGCCGCATGGCCGTTTAAATAATGCTTAACAGGCCACCCAGACAAAGAGGGAATCTGTTATCCCTGCGCGTGCGCCACCGCATACGCAAGCGCCGCTTCCAGACGCTCAAGGCCAAGCGCCAACTCGTCCTCAGTGATCGTGAGCGGCGGCAGGAAGCGTAGTACATCCGGCCCGGCGACCAGCGCCAGCACCCCGAAACGGCGGGCGATATCCGCCAGATCATTTGATTTACCCAGCCATGGATCCTTGAGCACCGCACCGACCATCAGGCCGCGGCCACGGACCTCACGGAACAGATCGAGGCGGCTATGGATGGCATGCAACCCGTCAAACAACTGCCGAGAACGCGCCATGACATTGGCCATAAGCTGCGGCGTGTTGATCTTTTTCAGCGCTGCGTAAGCCACCGCGCACATCACCGGGTTACCGCCAAAGGTAGAACCATGCGTTCCAAAACCAAGGGTGTTTTCTGCCTTCTCACCCACTACCATCGCACCGATAGGAAGGCCACACCCAAGCGCTTTAGCTATGGGCATCACATCGGGCGCCACTTCATCCTCAAAATGGGCGAACAAATAGCCAGTGCGGCCCATCCCGGACTGAATTTCATCAGCGACAAACAGCACATTTTTTTCATCACATAGCTGACGAACCGCTTTTAAGAAGCCCGGTGCGGCGGGGATGATCCCACCTTCCCCCTGCACCGTCTCCAGCAGAATGGCGCAGGTTTTCTCCGTCACCAGAGGACGCAATGCCTCGATGTCGTTGAATTTCGGGCAATAAACGAATCCCCCCGGCAGCGGTTCAAACCCCTGCTGGTATTTTGGCTGCGCGGTGGCGGTCACCGCTGCCAGCGTCCGGCCATGGAAGGAACCGGCAAAGGTAATGATCTCGCGGTGCTCCGGGTCGCGCCCCTGATCGGCCGCCCATTTACGCACCAGCTTGATGACCGCCTCAGTCGCTTCGGTTCCGGAGTTGCAGAAATAAACACGCTTGGCCCATGGCACAACACGCACCAGCTCCTCTGCCAGATGAATCGCCGGCTCGGTGAAAAACACATTACTTGTATGCCAAAGCTTGCGTGACTGGGTATCGAGCGCGGCAAGCAGGTCGGGATCCTGATGGCCGAGACCATTGACCGCAATACCCGAGCCCAGATCGACATAATCATAGCCATCAAGGTCCCACAACATGGAGCCTTTGCCGTGATCAAGAATCATCTCACGCGGGCGGTAATTGGGAACAAAATAATCCCTTCCCTTTTGAATCAATTGCTTAGATGGATCACCTTCCGGGGTGATTAGGGGAGTTTCCGTATTACGGCGGAGCATGGCAGACATCCTTGTATTTTTTGCTGATATATCGCCGGGGATAGTATACGTAAATACCATAGTCTGATGATACCCTAAAGGAATACATGGCAGAGCCTGCCGAAAATGACATTTATGCCGCGCTGGACCTTGGAACGAACAACTGCCGCCTGTTGATTGCGCATCCTGCCTTCCGTCAGAGTAAAAACGGGCGGGCACTCAAAGCCATCGACAGTTTTTCACGTATCGTCCGTCTGGGCGAAGGAGTGAGCGGAAGCGGTTTGCTATCTGAGGAAGCGATGGAGCGCACGCTTGGAGCGCTGCGCACCTGTCAGCGCAAACTGGAGCGGCATGCGCTGGGTCGACGTCGCTTTGTGGCGACTGAAGCCTGCCGGCGCGCCACTAATGCAGATGCGTTTATCGCTCGCGTAGAAGAAGAAACCGGCCTGCCACTGGAAATCATCTCGAATGAGGAAGAAGCCCGGCTGGCGTTGCTTGGTTGCTGCTCACTTCTGCGCCCGGGTGTGCAGCGTGCGCTTGCTTTTGATATTGGTGGCGGATCAACCGAGATTATGTGGGTGGCCACACCGGAGAGCTACCACGCGCAAATACCACCCACCTTCCCGTTTACACCGGAGCTGCTCGGCTGGACTTCCATGCCTTATGGCGTGATGAACCTCTCCGAGCAGTTCGGACACAACGATTACGCCTCCGTCTATTTTGAGGATATTGTAGCGAAGGTAATGGCTAAGCTGGCTCCGTTCGCCAAAACCTATGCCATCACTGATCAGCTTAGCGATGTCCCGACGCAGCTACTTTCCACCTCCGGTACGGTGACCACGCTGGCCGCTGTACATCTCGGCCTGCCGCGCTATGACCGCTCACGGGTGGATGGCATTGCCCTGCCCGCGGAGCAATTGCGCGCCAGCATTGCCCGCTTGCTCGCCATGCGTCCGTCGGAGCGCTTCAACCATCCCTGCATCGGTCCCGACCGCAGTGATTATATTATCGCCGGGTGCGCCATTCTGGAAGCCTTGCTGCGCACCTTCCCCTTTCCGCAAGTGACCATTGCCGATCGCGGCGTGCGCGAGGGCATTATCATCTCGCTGATGCTTAACGAAACCGTGGATGCATAAGGGGACGCCATGCCAAACCGAGGAAATAAGCAAACCTGCTTTGGTGAGTTGATGGATCATCTACGGCAAGTCTTCCCTGAAGGACCGTTTCGCGATGAGCTGAACCGTCGTGACATCCGCATGGTTGAGCGTGGGCTTCGTGAAAAGATGGAAGAGGCCCAGAAACGCTGTGCGCCAGAGGCGATTCTTGCCGCACTGGAGAATAAAAAAGGCACGGCACTCGATGCCGCCGCCAGTGAGTTACTCAGCGCAGCGAAAGAGGCAAGAAAGCTTGAGCAGCTCCATGATAAAGTTAGGAACACCCGCGAATGGCAAGTGGCCATCCAGATGGCGCTGTAGATGAAAAAGCCCCCTGGAAACAAGGACAACCGCGGCGGCCAACGCGATCTTTCTGTGCGCGTACGCACCGCGAAGGGCCGTAAAACCTCTTCTACGCTGTGGCTGCAGCGCCAATTGAACGATCCCTACGTCAAGATGGCCAAGCGCGATGGATACCGCTCGCGCGCCGCCTATAAATTACTGGAGCTGGATGAAAAATTTCACCTGCTGAAACCAGGTCTGCGCGTGCTTGATCTAGGGGCCGCGCCCGGCGGCTGGACGCAGGTGGCGGTGGCGCGTGTCGGTACACTGGAAGGCAAAGGCGCGGTGCTGGGCCTCGACATCCTGCCGATGCAGGCCATCCCCGGTGCAACACTCATGCAGATCGATTTCATGGCGGATGATGCACCGGAAAAAATTCGCGCGGCGCTGGGTGGCCCGGCAGACCTTGTGCTCTCTGACATGGCGCCCAACACCACCGGCCACGCCGCCACCGACCATATCCGCATCCTTGCCATGGTCGAAGCCGCCGCGCTGTTTGCCACCGAAGTACTCACCCCCGGCGGCACATTCGTCTGCAAGGTGCGCCAGGGCGGGATGGAAGGCCAGCTGCTCACCCAGCTAAAGCAAAAATTCGCCAAGGCCTCCCACGCCAAGCCCAAAGCCAGCCGGGCGGATTCGGCGGAGACCTTCCTGGTAGCCACAGGGTTTAAGGGTTAGTGAGAACGCGCCGGTATCCCTGATTTAAATTCATGGACACGCTGTTCCACGCATTTCTGCAAAAGCCCCACGATAGCCTCAGGGGACACGGCTTCGTCAAACATTGCATCGTGATGACGAGTAAACACCTCATATGCGGCATCTTGAAGATGGTGTGAGGGATTTCCTTTCAGCACCCTGAGCTGATTAAAGAGCGAACGATGCTGATCTGGCGAGAGATGTTCTAACACGAAATTTGCCCCGTTCTTCCTAAGCTCCTTATCCCGTTTTATCGCCTGTCTTTGCAGCGGTGTCGGATCAGAGAGCACCAATGCCATGTGATCTCTGGCGTAACGATGCACCTCATCCTCCATGGCACGTTCCAGCGTCCTGTATGTGAATCTCCGTCCATGGGTTTGCTCAATACGTGCTAACTCACAGGCCGCCGTGTAAAAAAAACCTTCCACGGTGTGGGTGTTGCCATACGCATTTTTTGGTAGGTAATGATCGCACAACGCGGCATATGTATGGGGAGCGACCTGCTGAAACAGCATCAGGAGTTCCATGCCTCGTGCTTCAATATCTGGTGTGTTGATATCGTTAGGCTTGTGGATACGTAACGGACGGCGTTGCTCACGTGCTTCCATTTCTTTGGTATAAACAAGGTATCGATACGCTTCGTGTTCCAGCCGCTTCCATAAATCCGTATTCGAGATGAAATCCGCTTCAAATTCCGCCTGAGCCATTTCCAGCGCGCCAGACCTCAACACATACGTCGCAAGCTCCACATCCCCGCGACAGTAGTCGTGAGCAAAATCCAGGCAATACGCATTTTGTACGTAGTGATCATTTATGATTCCCAATTGGCGCAAAATATCTTCCGCACGCACCTCTACGCCCTCATGGTATAAACTACCAGAGACCGTCCCTTTTGTAGGAATGCTCTTCGATCGATCTGACATGGCCAACCTTTTACATCGATGGCATGTGTAATGATCTGTCATGACAAGTTGATGACAAAATCGTGATATTTCGACGATTAAAACGGCCAGGCGGCTTTCAGGGCGGCGTCCACTTCGGCCATGCCAGCATCTACACCAAGGGCGGCCAGCGAGCTGACGCCATACTCGCGGATGCCGCAGGGGACAATCCCTTGAAAATGCGAGAGATCAGGGCTGACATTGAGCGAAATACCGTGATAGCTGACCCCCTGCCGCACACGGATGCCAAGGGCGGCGATCTTGGCCTCCCCGGCGGGTGTAGTGACCCAGATGCCGATGCGCCCTTCCCGGCGCTCTCCCTGCACGCCTAACGCCGCCAGCGTGCGGATCAGCCAGTCTTCCAGCGTCCACACGAAATGGCGTAAATCGGGGGTTCCCTGGTAACGCTGCTTGAGGTCGAGCATCACATAGGCCACCCGCTGCCCCGGCCCATGGTACGTGTATTGGCCACCACGGCCCGTGGCATGCACCGGAAAACGCGGATTCAGTAAATCCTCTGTCCGGGCGCTGGTGCCTGCGGTATAGAGCGGGGGATGCTCCAGCAGCCAGACCTGCTCCTCCGCTTCCCCTGCGCGAATGGCCGCGACCTGCCGCTCCATCTGGGCGACACCCGTAGCGTAGTCCGTAAGTCCAGAGGTGCGCCATTCAACCATGAAATACTAAGGTAAGAAAAGAGTGGAAAAAATTAATAATTATTAACATATAGATATTATGACGATAAATTTTGGGGTATTTCTACATCTTTCTCATAAGGACAAGGAAAAAGTAAACCTGGCCGCCAAGATTCGTCTGATCCGTGAGATGGGCATGGAGATCGACCCGCACACGCAGAAACCTTTTCCTGCCTATACCCCTGAGGATTTCGAACGCGTACAGGCGGATATCGCCAGCGATGAAATACAGCGAAAAAAGGTTCTGAGTACTCCGCTTCAAAAGCTTTATGATGAGGAGGCAGAACTGCTCGGCAACCGCCGCCCGGAGGCCGCGCAGACGCAAGGGCATGGGCATGGCCGCGGCTACTAAGCCCTCGCCTCGAATCCCTGCTTGCATCCCCCGCGCCCCTTTGCTAGATATGCGCCCCTACCTTGGTGTGCGGTCGTGGCGGAACTGGTAGACGCGCAGCGTTGAGGTCGCTGTGGGGTGACCCGTGGAAGTTCGAGTCTTCTCGACCGCACCATCTTCTCCTTTGTACTTGCATGCCGGCTCTGCGTTCACGGCTTCCGCGGGGCGCAATAAAACGTGCGCAGAACGCGCCGTACAGATCAACAACATCTTTACAAACCAGCCCGCCTTGCGTACACCCGAGGCATCCCAAGCAACCCTTGACGCCAGAGGTCCAGCATGGATGAGCGCTCCGCCTTCAGCGACGACGCCACCGGCATGGAGTCGGATATCCACGCGCTTTCTCCCGAGCGGGTGCGCGACGTACTAGAAGCGCTTGATCGGCAGGATGGCGGCGAGGTGCGCAATCTTATTGCGCCGCTGCATACCGAAGACCTCGCCGAGCTGATCAATGGCCTCTCGCCGGATGAGCGTGAGCGCCTGATCGAGGCCATCAAATTCAACTTTGATGATGAGGTGTTGCCCTTCCTTGATCCTGAGACTGCCGATGCCGTGATGGAGCAGCTCGGCACCCGGCGCAGCGCGCAAGCCATCGCCGAGATGGAGCTGGATGATGCGCTGCACATTCTCGAGGACCTCGACACAGAAGATCAGCAGGAAATCCTCAAAACCATTGACCCCGCCACCCGCAAAGAGCTGGAGGCCGGCCTCTCCTACCCCGAGGAATCAGCGGGCCGCCTGATGCGGCGCAGCATGGTCTTTGTGCCGGAATTCTGGACGGTGGGCGACGCCATCGACTATCTACGCCGCCACCCCAAACTGCCAGAGGATTTCTACGTTCTCTACGTCATCAACCCGCAATTCCGGCCGGTAGGCATCCTGCCGCTATCCACCTTGATGCGCCATCCGCGCAGTGCCCGCATCACGGACCTGATGCAAAAGGATCTGCACTGCTTCACCACCACCACGGACCAGGAAGAAGTGGCGTACGTGTTCCGCAAATACGGGCTGGTTGAAGCGCCGGTGCTGGGCGAAGAAGGCCGCCTGGTCGGCACCATCACGGTGGATGACGCGGTGGAGGTGATGCGTGAAGAGCTGGAGGAGGATTTCCTGCGCTCCAGCGGCCTGACCGGGCAAGACCTCTCCCGCACTGTGCTTGCCTCGGTGAAAACGCGCTTTCCCTGGCTGTTCGTCAATGTACTCACCGCCATGATGGCCGCCGCGGTGATCGATCTGTTCGATGAAACCATCGAGCATCTGGTGGTGCTGGCAGTACTGATGCCCATCATTGCGTCGATGGGCGGTAATGCAGGCATTCAGGCCTCCACTGTCACCGTACGCGCCATCGCCATGCGGCGGGTCGATGTGCGCGGCGCGTGGCGCTCAGTGTGGAAGGAAGTGCTGATCGGCGGGCTGAACGGACTCGGCATCGCCGCCATTACGGGCACGGGCATCTATATGATTTACGGCAATCCGCAGATTGCCATGGTCTTCGCGCTCGCCATGATCCTCGTGATGGTGATGGCGGGGCTGGCAGGCGCCGGCTTACCCATGCTGATGCGCCGACTCGGCATCGACCCGGCGATTACCTCCGGCGTCTTCCTCACCATGCTGACCGATATCGTCGGCTTCCTCTCGTTCCTCGGACTGGCCACGCTGCTGGTGGTGCGCTAGCGGTTCGTAAGGGCTTTGATGCTCAGAAATGAGAGGCGCAAAGGCCTGGATCAGTAAAACCCTCTGTTAGCGCCTCACAGACCCCGACGCATACAAAGCCGTCATGGCGAGGGGCGAAGCGACGTGGCCATCCACATCGCCATGGATTGCTTCGCTGCGCTCGCAATTACGAAATAGGCGTTATGTTCTGGCCCTGGGTGGCTCAAGCACCTTTGCGGGAAACTGGCAGAGATCGGCCACCGGGCAGCGCCAGCATTCGGGCGTACGGGCCTTGCACACGTAGCGGCCGTGCAGAATCAGCCAGTGATGGGCATGCATTTTGAAATCGGCCGGGATGGTTTTTTCCAGCGCCGTTTCCGTATGCCCGGGGGTTTTGGTGCGGCATAAGCCCAGCCGGTTGGCCACACGGAACACATGCGTATCCACCGCAATCAGCGGCCAGCCGCGGGCGCAATTCAGCCAGACACGTGCTGTCTTGCTACCCACCCCGGGTAACGCCTGCAACGCGTCCAAGTCTTCCGGCACCTGCCCGCCATGCTCACGCACCAGAATCTCTGCGAGCGCCGCGACATTCTTCGCCTTTGCATTATAGAGGCCGATGGTTTTGATGTAGCGCGCAATGCCCTCCGCCCCGAGGGCCGCCATGTTAGCAGGCGTATCAGCCACGGCGAACAACGCAGGCGTGGCTTTGTTCACCCCCACATCGGTCGCCTGCGCGGATAGCACGATCGCCACCAGCAGACAGAAATCATTGGGCGCTTTCAGCTCGGTCACGGGATGCGGCTCCAGCGCACAGAAACGCTCAAACAGCGCGGTAATTTCAGACTTTTTCAACAGGCGGGGCATCGAGGCGTTTACGGCGTGGGAGGCGTTGGAAAACTGGGCTTGGCAGGGGGCGTAGAATCATCCAAGCGTTCTCGCCAGCCCGCGTCAAATCCCGAAGGTAATGGCGCGGTAGGATGACGGATCCAACTGATCACATCACGAAGCACCAGCTTTGCCTGCAGGTCGCGCATCAGCATGTGATAGCCGTTGGGGTAGTATGCCACACGGTGCGGCGCCTTTACCTGCATAAACGCCTCACGCACGGGGGCGCGCGGGATGACCTGATCATTGGCACCATACAGCAATAACAGGGGGGTCTGCACATGGCTGATACGTCCCTGCGCAGCGTCCATCAGGTTGACCACGCCATAAATCGCATCCAGACGCGTTTCCTTAATCACCAACGGATCTTTACCCAGCGCGATCAACATGGGAATATTGTCAGAGGCCATGATTTTCAGGCCGCTACCTGTGAGCGTATAGCCCGGCATCGTGTGGGCACCCAACCATAAGGTCCCCTGATAAAACCAATTCATACCGCCCCATACGGCGGGTGCAGACAAAATTGCCCCGCTCAGCGGCAAAGCGGGCTTCTCCGCCAACAGGGCAATCGCTACGGCGCCCCCCATGCTTTCCCCTAGCAGATAGATGGGAACGCCAGGGTGCTGAGCACTTACCGCGCGTACCATGTCGGAAGCATCACGCACCAAATTCGCCTGCCCTGCCCAGATGCCTCGCTGGGGGGTTCGGCCAAAGCCACGCTGGTCATAGGCGTAAAGCGCGATCCCCTGTGCAGAAAAATATTTTCCTGGCTCTGCAAATGCCTGATGGTAATCATTGAAGCCATGCAGCGCGACCAAGACCGCAGAAGGACGACCTTTCGGGAGCCACCGTGTCATAGGTAAAGCTGTAAGATCAGAGGTAAAAAATGCTTCCTCTATAAGTGAGGGAGCTTGTACCGGCGGATGTAATGGCTGTTCCATTGGCTGGCAGGCGGATAGCCCACACACAAGCGCAACGGCCAGCGCAATCAGCGTTTTGCGTGCTTTCATTCCGTCTCCTGCGCCGCAAAGGTATCGACGCGCACAAAAATCTTTTTCTCCTCTGCCAGAGTTTTTTTCTCGTGGCCAGCGAAACCCGCATAAAGTTTTCTTGGAAAAGACGGGTTTCCAGTAGTATATTTCTTTACGGACATCATCCCCCGGAAGATGAACGCGAAAAAAGTAAATTTTTCGTTTGTCAACTTTTTTAAAACCGTAAGGGAATTCCAACCTTTCTTTAACGCATTGTTATCGTTTCCATGCCAAACTCAGATCATACAGTTCAACGGGCCTTTCGGGGCATTGTGGCAAGCAACCGGGGAGCTGTAGGCGGGGTAGAAAACCCCGGCGGAAATGGAGGAAGTCTCGTTACTCGGGAAGACCTGTTACTGGCCGAACCGAAGACCAAGACAAAGAAACCTCCCTTCTACCGGGTCATCATGTTGAATGATGATTATACTCCGATGGATTTCGTGGTGCAGGTGTTGAAAGCTGTCTTTCGTCATCCGCATGAAGATGCGATTCGCATCATGCTCGAAATCCACCATCGTGGGGCCGGCATCTGTGGCGTGTTCACACGCGATGTCGCCGAAACCAAGGTGGAGATCGTTGTGGGAATGGCTAGACAAAACGAGTACCCGTTACAATGCGTCATGGAAAAAGAGTAAGAAAGGTCTACACGATGTTGTCCAAGAACTTGGAGGCAACCCTCCACCGCGCCTTGGCGGTCGCAAAAATCAATAAGCATGAATTCGCGACCTTGGAGCATCTCCTGTTTGCGCTGTCCGATGATCCGGATGCCATGGCCGTGATGCGTGGTTGCGGTGTCGATCTGGCCCTGCTGAAGCGTAGCGTCGCGGACTTCATCGAAAATGATCTGAACTCTCTGGTAGTCGATGGGCTGGAAGAAGCCAAGCCGACCGCCGGGTTCCAACGTGTGGTGCATCGCGCCGCCATTCATGTGCAGTCTTCCGGCAAGCATGAAGTCACCGGCGCGAATGTTCTGGTTGCCCTCTTCTCGGAAAAAGATTCTCATGCGGTTTACTTCCTGCAGGAGCAGGACATCAACCGCCTCGACGTGGTGAACTACATCTCCCACGGCATTGTGAAGTACGGCGACTTCAACCGCATCTCCGGCAGCATCGAAAATGGCGATGGCACCGGCGAGGAGCCGGATGAGACACCGAACGAAAATATCAGCTTCACCTCGGCAGCTTCTGGCAGCAAGGAGAAGGAAAAAGCGGGCGACGCCCTCTCGCAATACTGCATGAACCTGAACCACAAAGCGGAACAGGGCAAAACCGACATCCTCGTCGGCCGCGAGAAAGAAATCGAACGCACGGTGCAAATCCTCTGCCGCCGTACCAAAAACAACCCGCTTTATGTCGGTGAGGCCGGTGTCGGCAAAACCGCCATCGCGGAAGGCCTTGCCCTGCGTATCGTGCGCGGCGAGGTGCCGCATGTGCTGAAAAACGCGATCATCTACTCCCTCGACATGGGCTCGCTGCTGGCGGGCACCCGGTATCGTGGCGATTTTGAGGAGCGCATGAAGTCGGTCATTAAGGAGATTGAAAAGCTCCCCAATGCCATCCTCTTTATCGATGAAATTCATACCATCATCGGCGCTGGCTCTACCTCCGGCGGTGCGCTTGATGCGTGCAACCTGCTGAAGCCGGCCCTTGCCCGCGGTCTGTTCCGCTGCATGGGCTCGACCACCTTCCGCGAGTACAAGAACCACATCGAGAAGGACCGCGCGCTCGCCCGCCGCTTCCAGAAGATCGACGTGGCGGAGCCGGATGTGGAAACCTCCATCAAAATCCTGCGTGGCCTGAAGCCCTACTACGAAGAGCACCACCACGTGCGCTACACCCCGTCCGCCATCCGCTCGGCGGTGGAGCTTTCGGCCCGCTACATCCACGACCGCAAGCTGCCGGATAAAGCCATCGACGTGCTCGATGAAGCCGGTGCCGCGCAGATGCTGCTGCCGGAAGGCAAGCGCCGCAAGGTCATCACCCAAAAAGACATTGAGGAGATCGTCGCCAAGGTCGCCCGCATGCCGTCGAAAAACGTCACCATGGATGACGCCAAGACGCTGCGTGACCTGGAAAAGAACCTCAAGCTCGTCGTGTTCGGTCAGGACAATGCTGTGGAGCAGGTCGTCTCCGCGATCAAGATGTCCCGTGCCGGGCTGCGCGAAGAAGAAAAGCCGATTGGTAACTACCTGTTCACCGGCCCGACCGGCGTCGGCAAAACGGAAGTCGCCAACCAGCTCGCCAAGGCGCTCAACATGGAGCTGCTGCGCTTCGATATGTCGGAATACATGGAGAAGCACTCGGTCTCCGCACTCATCGGCGCGCCTCCGGGCTATGTCGGCCACGAAGAGGGTGGCCTGCTCACCGACGCCGTCAGCAAGACCCCGTTTGCGGTGGTCCTGCTCGACGAGATCGAGAAGGCGGACCCTGACGTACGCAACATCCTGCTGCAGGTGATGGACGAGAGCA
>DBAU01000080.1:0-41933 GCA_002291845.1 Alphaproteobacteria bacterium UBA1002
GGGGGGGGTGGGGGGGGGGGTGCCCTAGCGGATACGCCGGGCGAATCGCCGGAGTTCTACCGCGAAAAGCTCGCCACGGCCCGCTTCTTCTATGCCCGTATCCTGCCGCAGACGATATCGCTTCTGGCTTGCCTCACCGCCGGTTCCAAGCCATTGATGGAAGCGAACTTGGAAACGGTGTGATCCCATGTCCCTAACACGGCGAGAACTGCTCAGCGTCAAGACGCCGCTGATGAAATTTTTGGTGGAAGCCCGTGATCGGGAGATCCTCAAGGTTGGGCTCGTTCCCTATGTGACACAGAATGGAACGCGGTATTATCTGATCGCCTCACCCAACCCCAACCGCGAGGAGGACAAGGGCAAAACCCTTCCCTTCACGTTGGCACGCGGCACTCGCAAAGGTTGGCTCCTTCAGGAAGGAAAATCGTTTTTCGACGATCTTGACCCCGCTAAATGGCAGACAGAGGGCGTTGACCCCCGCAAGCCCTTTCACATTCAGGAGCTGGAGCCCTTACCCGATGCGGCGCTCCGGGAAGGCTTGGAGGAACTAGCGGTCTACGAACCCAAAACCGCCCGGCGCGGCAAACTCTACACCAAGGAAGAGACCGCCGACGCTCGGTATGCTCTGAAATCCTTTTTCGAATGCGGCACCATCAAATACAAGGATTACCCTATTCAGTTTTTTGCCGGGGAACTGGCCGAGGCACCTCCGGCAAGCTACCATACTCCTGCCTCCGCCGAGGTGCGCCTTGTCAGCCTGAAGCAAGCCGAAGAGATGACAAAGCGGGGAGAGTTCAAGCCCGATTACCTCGAGCGGCTCAAGGCCATCGACGCTTTCATCGAGCAGCGGCAAAACCAGCGGCAGCGTTAGAACACCATGTGGGCACTCTACCGTTAAGAGGTACATTACCATGATGGAATCCATAGTATCTCTGGAAACGACCATGCAAACGCGACGCCGCGATTCACAGCGTGCCAGCGTGCTGTTCGTGCTTTCGGTACTGGGCGGTATCGGGGCGGCGTTACTGGAACTACCGGCGGTCGGGTTTCTCTGCTGCGCGTCCGCGGTGTTCTTTCTGGCCACCGGCCTTTGGCTGACCATGCGGTATTACCGTGCGTTCTTTGCGTTTCATCAGGCGAGAGGCCTAAGCCGCGAGGAGATCATCCGCCTGTGGCATGCGCTTTACCCCTCCTCCGGCGGCGATTAATCAGGCCGGCACGCCTTTGCTGGTGGAATATTCGAAATGGTACGCCTCACCCGGATAGACGAGGTTACGGGCGTCATGCGCGGCCATCGCGGCTTCGGAGAACCCGCAAAGAATAAGCTTTAGCTTCTTCTCATAGGTCGCGATGTCGCCGATGGCGTAAATGCCCGGCGCGCTGGTGGCAAGCGTGGAGGGGCTGACCTCAATATGGTTCATATGCAGATTCAGGCCCCATTCGGCAATCGGCCCCAGCTCCATCGCCAGGCCGAAGAAGGCCAGCAGATGATCGGCAGGCAGCACCTGCTCCTGCCCGTCGAGCGTCTCCACATGCACCGCATGCAGCACGCCATCCTGCCCGGAGAGCTTGCTGAGCTGGTACGGAATCACCATCTGGATTTTGCCTTCCGCCGCCAATGCCTCCATACGGGAAACCGACTCCGGCGCGGCGCGGAATTTCGGGCGACGATGCACCACATAAAGCGCCTCGGCGACATCGGCCAGCGATAGCGCCCAATCGACGGCGGAATCCCCGCCCCCGGCGATTACGACGCGCTTGCCGCGGAAGTCTTCCTTGCGCTTCACCAGGTAATGCACGGAGGTACCTTCATAGGCCTCGATGCCTTCCAGCGGCGGCCGGTTCGGGCCGAACGCCCCGCATCCAGCGGCAATGATGACGGCTTTGGCGTCAATCACCGTACCCTTGGAGGTGGTCAAACGCCATCCATCACCCATGCGCTCCAGCTTCTCGACGCGCTGACCCAAGTGATACACCGGCTCAAACGGCGCGGCCTGGGCTTCCAGCCGATGAATCAGGTCAATGGCATCAATGGAAGGATAGCCGGGAATGTCATAAATCGGCTTTTCCGGATACAGCGCGGCGCATTGCCCCCCGACCTCGTCCAGCGCGTCGATTACATGGCATGTCATTTTAAGCATGCCGCATTCAAAGATGGCAAAAAGCCCGACCGGGCCAGCACCGATGATCGCAATATCCGTCTGATGATGAGTCATGGCGGTACGTATACTGGCAGCGGACAGGCTTCGCAACCCCGGCCAGCGTCACAAAAGCTTCATTTCACAATCTATGCAAGGGGGTTTATAAAAATCATTATGAATTTCCTAAAGTTTTGCCTATGGACACGCATATCCCAGATTTGAATTCAGGAGCAGAACACTACTTTTTTCCTTCTTGCGCGCACGTTGATGCCACTTTGGCAGAAAAAAACGGCTTATTGCAGCAATCAAAGGTGGCGTCCTACCTCCGAGATCTGGAGAAAAATGAGCCTGAGGCATCAATCTATCGCCATCCGCTGGTGCAGCATCTGTATATGTTTCTGGGACGTGGGGATGCCGATATTGCGCTGGAACATATCCGTCGTGACCGTATGCCACCGCGCAATGAACTGATACAAAAGATTTCTAAATTGCCACGCCTTGAAATGCCGGGGGAAGAGATTCTGACGCCGCTGGAGACGCTCTACCTTGAAGTGACTGCCCATCTTGATGGTACGTTTAACCGTCTTACCACCCGACAAAAACAGGATGAAATGCAGGCCAGCCAACACCTGATGCATCAATCAGTGTATGCGCTCTACGAAGCACTTGAATCACCCGATTATGGATCTAACGTCGTTGCGTTAAGGCCAGAAACTTCTGCTAAAGAGAAGAATAAGACCCTCTTTCAGAACATCTCTGACATTAAAAACATGGCGCGCAAGAGTGCCATCTCGCGTTAAGCCTACTTTTGTCGATGGGGTGTCAGCGCTTCATCTGCCCTAAGAAGCATACCAGTTGTGCGTTGCGCCATGCTATTCCGTTGCGCGGTTCGCGGCAGGCGCTAAAATCTTATGGATAAGGAGTGTTATGTCACGTGGGATTTCAGCTCTGTGTTTTGGATGGATCGTCGCCTGTCTTGGTTTGTCTTCCTGCACCAATATCGCCGATCAACACGCGATGGCCGCTCGCATTGATGCTGCAGACCATGAGGAATGTCTGCGGCTAGGCTTCGTTGTTCCTTCCTCTGAATACGGCGATTGCCGGCTGCGGCTGCGCGAAATGCGCCTGCAGGAACGGCTGGTCAACCGCCCGATCTATGTTGATCCTTATTTTGGCCCGCGTTGGGGCATCATTCACCGGTAAACCATGCAGACATCTGGGACGCTATCGCAACTTATCTTTATCGCGCACCCGCCCAGCATGAAGAATATGGCACGTGCAAATGCAGCCTTGCTGGCCTGCTGTCATTTGTGGCCGACAGCCTGCTATAGCAGTGCCACCGGGGCATCCGCTGAGGATATTCTGCCCGACGAAAAAATCCCTAGTCAGCGGCGCTCCGCCGCCCTGCAGGCAGATACGCTGGTTCTGGTGGTCTATGAGAATGGTAAAGTGCACGCCCATGATGCGGCTCTTGCCAAAGCCTTTATGGACGCTGGCGCGCAAAGCCAAGGCAGAGCTAAGTTGGTTTTTAAGGCTGGCCCAAAGCACATCACCGATAAAGATGGCAAAGAGCTTGCGCTGCTGACACCGGTAAAGTCGCTGGATGACCTTGATGTCTTATCGGCGGCTGACTCCAGGCAATACGAAAGACGATATGCGTCTGTCAGGGGCCAGGCGGGAACCCGCACCCCTAGCAAAGGGCGTCAACGATGAGCGAGCCGCACGTCTGGCTGAACCATTATCCCCCCGGCGTGGACTGGCAGGCGGATTTACCGATGGGGCCGCTTTATCACGTGCTGGATCGGGCGGAATCCCGCTTCGCCGAACGCATCTGCCTGGATTTCAAGGGCAAGACCTACACCTACCGCGAGGTGGGGGAGAAAGTCCGCCGCCTGGCCGCCGCCCTGCAAGCACAGGGGGTTGGCAAGGGCAGCAAAGTCGGGCTCTACATGCCCAACTGCCCGCAATTCGTCATCAGCTATTTCGCGATCCTGAAAGCGGGCGGCACGGTAGTGAATTATAACCCGCTTTATTCCCCCCGTGAGCTGGAACATCAGATAAAAGATTCCGGTACCGAGATCATGATCTCGCTGCAGTTGGAAATGCTCTATGCCAAACTGAAACCACTGATTGGTACCACGTCGCTGCGCACTGTCATCCTCAGCAACTTGAGTGAGGCCCTGCCGGTGGCCAAGGCGGCGCTGTTCACCATAGCGAAGGCCAAGGAAATCGCCCATCCGGTATGGGATGCCCACCATCTGCATTTTACCGAACTGCTGAAAGCCGACCCGGCCAGCCTGCGCATCCCCCCTATTGAACCGGAAGAAGACATTGCCGTGCTGCAATATACCGGCGGCACCACCGGCGTACCCAAGGGCGTCATGCTGACCCACGCCAACCTCACCGCCAATGTGGAGCAATGCCTGCGCTGGCTGCGCACGGAAGCCGAAGGCGGCGATGTGATGATGGGTGTGCTACCGTTCTTTCACGTCTTCGCCATGACAGTCTGCATGAACTTTGCCATCGCGGGCGGGATGAAAATCATTCTGCATCCGAAATTCGAGCTGAAAACCCTGCTCGAGGATGTCCATCACAAGCGCCCGACACTGATGCCGGGTGTCTCCACCATGTTTGGCGCCATTATCAATTACAAAAAAATCGGTGATTACGACCTCTCCTCCATCCGCCTGTGCGTCTCGGGCGGCGGCCCGCTGCCTAAAGAGATCAAGCTGCAATTCGAAGCCATAACCGGCTGTAAACTGATTGAAGGGTACGGACTCTCAGAATCCTCACCGGTGGCTTCGTGTAACCCGGTGCTTGAAGAAAACAAGACCGGCTCTATCGGCCAGCCGCTGCCCGGCACCATTCTCGAGGTGCTCGATAAGGAAGACCGCATCACCGTGCTGAAACAGGGCGAAGTCGGCGAAATCTGTGTGCGTGGCCCGCAGGTGATGGCCGGCTACTGGAACAAGCCGGAGGAAACTGACAATGTGCTGCGCAATGGCCGCCTGCATACCGGCGATGTCGGCTACATGGATAAGGAAGGCTATTTCTACATCGTTGACCGCTTGAAAGAGATGATTATCAGCGGCGGCTACAACATTTATCCCCGCGAGCTGGAAGAAGTGCTCTACATGCATGAGGCGGTGGCCGAATGCGCCGTCATCGGCATCCCACACCCGCTGCGTGTACAGGTTCCCAAAGCCTTTATTGTGGTGAAGGAAGGCAAGACGCTTAGCGAAGCCGAGCTACGCGAGCATATGAAAGCACGGCTCTCGGCTTACGCCCAGCCTGCTGCTTACGCTTTCCGCGACAGCCTGCCGAAATCCATGATCGGCAAAATCCTGAAAAAAGAACTTCAGGCGGAAGAACAAAACACAACCCATGCCTGATTTAGAAGGCGTCAAAACTCATTGCACAGGCAGGTGCGGTGTTTGGAATGTTATACGTTGCGGTGAAGGCGGAAGCCCCATTAAGGAAGCAGGTAGTCAGGTTCTTGCGGGCATGAACGGCTCCCATTCCGGGGCGCCCATCATCAATTTTTGTATCGATGGTCAGAGCCTCTTCGGCGGTAAAATTAGGCTCGATTGTTTCACGGTTGACGGAAGAGTTTGTTCCCAGCAACAAGTAATGCCCCTCTTTACGCAAAAAACGATTCGTTGCAGCATCATCGGTAATCGCTGGTTGATATAGGAAAGTCCAACCCACGCCGGGTTTTTTAGATGCCGGAACATTGACTCCGGTGACAGACTGAATAGGGCCTGCACTGCCCGCCACACCGGAAAATGTGCCACTGACCAATCCCGCGTTGGCCAGATGCTGCCAGGCACGAAAGCGCTCAGAATTCTCCGTCCCTAAGCTACTACCATCCCCCACTTCGCCATCTCCGTTACCGTTACAAGTAGCCTGAGAAGTGGAGGCCGTGACGATGCAGGTGGCATGATCGGCGTGCTGTGCACCCCAGTAATCAATGGCATTTCTCAAATCACCGGGAAGAGCACGATATTTATTCCTGAAGGATTGAATCGCCGTCATGTAAGCATCATATTCAGCATACACAGCGCGGAGCTCCGCACTGGCGACCAGAGATCGCCCCACCGTTACCCCCCCGGCCAGTAAGCCGATGATTACAAGCACAACACTCAGTTCGAGAAGAGAAAAACCCCGATTCAATGTTCGGCCTCGCTGCTAAAATATTTATTGGTCGGACTCATGGTTGTATTTTCAGGGTAGAGCATCATTATTAACATTTAATAAAAATAGCTCCCATGGGCATGCTCGGGCGCATTGGATCTTTGGCTCCTAGACATGCGCCGGTTCACAACCCCGCATAAACGCGCCGCTGATTAACGCTTTTTTCGCGATTTAGGCGATACTTTCAAAGATACGAAATACTCTTTATTTGGGGTCAACATGCCATCCGCCATTATCTCCGCCTACGTCCGTTCTCCTTTCACGCCGGCCCATAAGGGGGCGCTGGCCAAAGTGCGGCCGGATGATCTGGCCGTGCAGGTGATTCAGGGGCTGATCGCCCAAAGCGGGATCGCGCCGGAAGCACTGGAAGATGTGCTGCTCGGCTGCGCCTTCCCGGAAGGTGAGCAAGGCTTCAACCTGGCCCGTATGCTGGTGCTGCAGGCCAAGCTGCCGCTTCATATCGGCGGCGTGACGATCAACCGCTGGTGCGGCTCTTCGATGGATGCCATCCATCAGGCCGCGGGCAAGATCGCGCTGGGCGCGGGAGAGGCCTTTCTGTGCGCGGGCGTTGAATCCATGAGCCGTATCCCCATGGCGGGCTTCAATCCGATGCCCAACCCGCGCCTCTACAAAGAGTATCCCGAAGCCTACATGACCATGGGCATGACCGCCGAAACGGTGGCTGCCCAGTGCAGCGTTAGCCGGCAGGCGCAGGAAGAATACGCGCTGGCCAGCCATCAGAAGGCAGCGCAAGCGGATTTCTCTGGCGAAATCATCCCTATCACCACCCGTGACGGCACGGTGAACGCGGACGGAACGATCCGCAAGGAAACCACGCTTGAGGCCCTCGCCGGGCTGGAGCCGGTATTCAAAAAAGGCGGCAGCGTGACGGCAGGCACCTCCTCCCCGCTCACCGATGGGGCGGCAGCGGTGCTGGTGGTCTCCGAAGCCTTTGCCGATAAGCACGGCCTGCCTAAGCTGGCGCGCATCAAAGCCACAGCAATCACCGGCCTGAAACCGGAGGTGATGGGCCTTGGCCCTGTGAGCGCCACCGAGAAGGCCCTTGCGCGGGCAGGCATTAGTAAAGACCAGCTTGACGTGGTGGAGATCAACGAAGCGTTCTCCGCGCAGGCCATCCCTTGCCTGCAGCAGATCGGCGTCGATCCGGCGAAGGTAAACATCGAAGGCGGCGCGATTGCGCTTGGCCACCCGCTGGGTGCCTCCGGTGCCCGCATCACCGGCAAGGCAGCCCAACTACTGAAGAAGACTGGCGGAAAATATGCGCTCGCGACCATGTGCATCGGCGGTGGGCAAGGCATCGCCACCGTGCTTGAGGCCTGTGAATAAACGCCATGATGTTACGAGTTACCTTCCTTGCGCGGCACACCCTCCCCGTACGTGCAAGTAACCTTATCAGCCCCAAGAGGTGCGTTCATGAGTGAGATCAAAAAAGTCGCCGTCCTCGGCTCCGGTGTCATGGGCTCCGGGATTGCCGCGGTGCTGGCCAATGCCGGGCTGGATGTGCTGCTGCTCGATATCGTGCCCAAGGACGCGACGGAGCGTAACCTGCTCACCAAAGGCGCGGTGGAGCGTCAGCTAAAGGCCAATCCGCCCGGCTTTACCCACAAGGAGAACGCGCGGCGCATAACCTCGGGCAACCTGGAGGATGATCTGGAGAAGCTGCGCGAGTGCGACTGGATCATTGAGGTCGTCATCGAGAAGCTGGAGATCAAGCACGCCACCTACCAGAAAATCGAGCAATACCGCAAAGAAGGCTCGATTGTCTCCTCCAACACCTCCACCTTGCCGCTGCATGTGCTGGTGGCGCCGATGTCCGAGCGTTTCAAGCGCGATTTCGTCATCACCCACTTCTTCAACCCGCCGCGCTTTTTGCCGCTGCTGGAAGTCACCGGCGGGCAGACGGCTGATCCGGCAACGCTGCAACGTCTGGCCGATTTCTGCGACCGCCGGCTGGGACGCGGCATCGTCTGGGTGAAGGATACGCCGGGCTTCATCGCCAATCGCATCGGCGTGTACTGGCTGATGGTGGGCCTGCTCACCGCGCTGGAGATGGGCATTCGCGTGGAAGATGCCGACGCGGTGATGAGCAAGCCGCTGGGCATTCCGAAAACCGGGGTGTTTGGCCTGTTCGATCTGATCGGCATCGACCTGATGCCTCTGATCGCCAAGGAGATGCTGCATCATCTGCCGGAATCAGACGCGTTCGTAAAACTCTACCGCGAGCCGGAGCTGGTGAAAAAGCTCATCGCCGAAGGCTACACGGGCCGCAAGGGCAAAGGCGGCTTCTACCGTCTGGCCAAAGGCGAAGGCGGCAAGAAAACGAAAGAAACGCTCGATCTGCAAAGCGGCGAGTACCGGGCGGAAAAGAAATCCACGCTGGAGAGCGTGGACGCTGCACGGCTGGGCCTCGCCGCGCTGGTCAGCCACCCGGATATCGGCGGGCAATATGCCAAGCGCGTGCTGGTGCAGATGCTGCATTACACCGTCTCGCTGGTGCCGGAAATTGCCGATGATATCCTCGCCATCGATGAAGCGATGCGGCTCGGCTATAACTGGAAATACGGGCCGTTTGAGCTGATCGACCGCCTTGGCGTAGAGGGCAAAGGCACCGGGGCCGACCTGCTTGCCGCCGCCTGCCGTGAGGCGGGGCTGGACGTGCCGCCGCTCCTGCAAGCCGCCGCGGGCAAGCGCTTCTACACGATAGAAGGCACCCAGCGTTTCTATCTCACTACCGCAGGTGCGTATGCACCGCTCGTGCCGGCTGAGGGTAAATGGGCGCTGGCCGACATCAAGCGAGGCCGCAAACCCGTCCTCAAAAACGGCTCAGCGGCGCTGTGGGACCTCGGCGACGGCATCGCCGGGTTCGAGCTCACCAGTAAAGCCAACACCTTCGATAACGAAGTGCTTGAGCTGTTGCAGACCTCCACAGAGCGGGTGAAGCAGGATTTCAAAGGGCTGGTCATCGGCAGCGATGCGGCGGATTTCTCCTTCGGCGCGAACCTGGGATTTTTCCTCTACATCGCCAATCTGGCCGCCTGGCCGATGCTCTCCGGTGTCATCCGGCAGGGCCAGCAGGCCTTCATGGGCCTGAAATATGCCCCCTTCCCGGTGGTCTCCGCACTGGCTGGACGGGCACTTGGCGGCGGCTGCGAGCTGAACCTGCACGCCGATGCCATCCAAGCCCATCTGGAGAGCTATCCGGGGCTGGTGGAAGTCGGCGTCGGCGTGATTCCCGGCTGGGGAGGCTGTAAGGAAATGCTGCTCCGCCTGAGCGCCCTGCAGGCGCGGGTGGCGCAGCAGGTGGCCCGCGGCGAGAAGCCGGAGGCGCTGATGCCGCAAGGCCCGATGCCGGTGGTCTCCAAGGCGTTTGAATATATCGCTATGGCCAAGGTGGCCGGCTCAGCGCATGAAGCGCAGGAGATGCAGATTCTCAATCCACGCTCGCGCATCACCGCCAACCGCGCGCGCCTGCTTGCCGATGCCAAAGCGCTCTGCCTGGAGCTGACGGAGGGCTATACTCCGCCGCAGCCCGCCAGCCTGCATCTGCCCGGGCCGTCCGGAAAAGCCGCGTTGATGATGGCGCTGGAGGGATTCCAGGCTACCGGCAAGGCCACTCCGCATGACATGGTGGTGGGCGAAGCGCTGGCCACCGTGCTGAGCGGCGGGCCGACCGACCTCACCGAAGCGGTGAGCGAGGAACAGCTGCTGCAGCTCGAGCATGATTGCTTTATGGAGCTGGTGAAAACCAAAGGCACCGTCGCCCGCATCGAGCATATGCTGGAGACCGGCAAGCCGCTGCGGAATTAACAGCTCTTTCTAGGTCCGTCATGGCGAGCGCAAGCGAAGCCATCCAAGGGCCGGTATGGATGGCCGCGTAGCAGTGACAACATAGTAAAGACTATGCGATGCCTTTGGCGGCGCCGGGGGTGTTTTCATTGGCGGGCTGCAGGCGCATGACCCAGGGGTTTTTGCCCAGCGCATCCAGCTTGGTCTGGATACGTGCAGCGATCTGGTCCGCGGTGGCGTGCAGCGATTCCTGATGCGACAGCATGGTGGCCACGCGGTTCACGAAGGGCTGGCGGAACTCTTCCGGCTGATGCATGGCAACATTCGCCGCCGCGGCATAGAGGTCATCCGCATGGCCGAGCTTCTCAAGGTTGAGCGTACCGTTCTTCGAGCAGAGCGAATACAGCGCGTTGGTGGCGAGGTAGACAAACGCCGTCGCCACACTGACCTGCCAGGCATGAATGCCACGCACCGTGCCCGCCAGTTCACCGACCTGCGGCTGCTGAAAGCCCTGCTTAATGACGCTCTTTTGTAGCGACTCAAGGGCCGCTTTCTCGCCTTTCAGGGTTTCCATGGCCTTGCCCTGCACCTCCAGCAGCTTCTCACGCGTGAGGGCCTTCAGCTCATTGAAATAACTACCGGACATGGGCGATGCCGGGGCGTGCGAGGGATCTTTCAGCAGTGCATTGATGTCATGCAACTCGTTTTCCATACGGGCGATGCGCGGCACTAAGCCGTGCTTCGCATCCAGCACGTTATTGCGCTTCTCCACCTTCGGCTTTTCAAAGAACACTGCCCCGGCGATACCGAACAGGTTGTTGATGCCCGAGCCAATCCCCGCATAGCGCATCGGCTTTTCATTGAACCAGTCCACCGTTCGCTTCAGTGCACTTCGATGATCCGGCTCCTCGGGAAGGTTTTTGGTGATGGCGGGCGCGGGCTTGGCGGGGGCCTCCTCCTCGTCGTCCGGGTTGGCCATGGGCGTGGTGCCGCCGCCATAGGCTGCAGGCCGCGCCACAGGGGGCTTTTCACGCTCCGGCAGCAGACCAAGACCCTGCCCGGCCGACACCGATATCCCCTGAAAAATCTTCAGCGGGTTGTCCTTGCGCTGGTTGATGCCGGCTTTTACCAGCGTCAGGCCGCCGAGCGCCTGCACGGTATGGTGAATATCGGCGCTGTTATGCTGCAAGAACTCCACTGTCTTGGTGAGCAGGCCATTGCCGCGTTTCAGCGCATCGAGCAGCTCGCGCTCATTGCGCGGCACTTCGATGCCTTCTTTCTTCAGATGCTCGCCCAGCTTGCGGTAGAGGATGCCCATCTGCATGTCGGCGTCACTCTTGCCATACCCGGCCAGCACTGCCCCGGAGGAGCCCCAGATGGCCCCGGTCGCCGCCTCGGCGTAATCATGACGCAGCAGGCCGGAGATGATCATCATCGCATCGCCGAGCAGATAGCCAACGCCGGTGATGGGCACCATTACTTCATTGAACTGCTCTTTCTTGGTTTTCTGCGCCGCTTTATCGAGCGGGGTGAACTGAGTGACAGGCTCGCCCTGTACCACGCCCAATTGCGAAAGAACGCCAAAAAGCGCTTCGCGGGTGCCGAAGCGCTGAAGCTTGAGGACAGGCCGATCATTAAACTGGTCGGCGGTGGCGACATAGCCACGGGCAGTCAGCTGGTCACGCAGGGCCTGCAGCCGCGTTGCGTCCACCCCTTCGGGCGCATACAGCACCGCTTCCGGCTGTTTACGGCCAGGCAGCATCTCCACGTGATGCAGCAAGGATTGCGGATTGTTCCAGTGATAAAGCATGCGTGCCGAGATTTCTTGATCTTTTACCCTACACGGCTTCTGTTACAGCTTTGTGGCAGCGCGGCAAAAAACCCGCCAACGTCACGAGGATCGGCGGCGGGCCACGGTAAGCCCCTCTGATGTCGGCAAAAGAATCGCGTCATAGCGCGCCGGATCAGACAACCTTTGGTTGAATTCATGCATAGCTTGCCGGGCGGATGGGGAGATTTGCTCGCGTGGCTCGCCATACATGGCGCCAAAGAGCAGGCTGTTATCACCGAGAATCAGTCCACCGGGGCGCACCTTGTCCTCAATCAGGGTCAGGTAGTCGGCATATTCGCGCTTCATCGCGTCAATAAACACCAGATCGAGCATCGGCAAATCCAGCCGGGGCAGCACCTCCAGCGCCTTGCCTTCATGCAGGGTAATGCGCCCGGCCACGTCGGACGCGGCAAAAAAAGCCCGCGCCAGCGCAGCATGGGTGGCGTCGGCCTCCAGGGTGTGCAGGTGGCCATCCTCGGGCAGGGCACGGGCCAGCCAGACCGTCGAATAGCCGACAAACGTGCCGATTTCGAGGATGTGCCGCGCCCCGACCAGACGGGCCAGCACCTGCAGCAGGCGGCCTTCGACCGGCCCAACCTGCATACCAGGACGACGCGCGTCGCCTTCCATGCGGATACGTTGGAGCAACGCATCCTCCTGCACAAAGGTCTCGGCGATGTAGCGCAGGGCGGCATCCGGCGTGGGGCTTCGGCTCATGGCAGGACCTCGATGGCATAAGGTTGCACCAGCAGCATCGATGGGCCGTTGCGCTCTTCAATCCAGCCGCGCAGGCGAACCTTTTGGCCCACCAGCGCCTCCAACGGCGGCATAGCAAAGCGCGGCACCGCCTTTGCAGGAATAAAGCCGGTGGGGTCGGTGCGCCAATCTTCACCAAAAGACAGGAAGCGGTGGCCCTTGTGCGTATCAATGCGCTGCACAGTCCCCTCGACAAACCCATACTGGCCACTCAGTGCTCCCGCTTCTGCAAAGGAAACCGCCCCCCATTGCGGCCACAGCCCCCGCTGTGCCTCGCGGGCGGCGCGCTCCAACGCGAGAAGCGTTTGCGCACGCTCTGGATCGGCAATGTCGAAACTTACCCGTGCCATTCCAGCACGCAGCATGGCCTTGGCCAGATCATGCCCCTCTGCATCACGCCAGCCCGCCTCTCGGCGGCCATAGCGGTCAGGGGCACGGATGGCATGGGGCGTCCAGTTTGTTTCTGCGAGTGCTTCGCGCAGCCAGCGCTCGGCGGCTTCAATCTGTGCGCGGTCATAGGCAGGCGGCACAATCTCTGCCAGTGCGAAACGCTTCCCTTGCGCATCCACCAGCGTAAAGCCGGGCTCCAACGTCACCATTCCCGGCTGCGCCAAAACAGGCGATGTCGTCACCCAGAGGAAAAAAATGACGCATGATGCGGCCCGATACAGCAACATGCGTTGCACCCCATTGTGACTCTGGTTATAAACATCACAAACGTAACATGATGAAGGATTTCTCGCATGCGCTTTCTACCTATCGCTCTCTCTTGCGTCCTGATGGCCCCTGTGGCCATGGCACAGTCCGGCGCGGATAAAGATTATCTTGTTCCTTACGCAGGTATCTTTGATATCGGTGATAGCGATGCAAATGCGCAGTTTGGTTTGGAATACCGCTTTGCGGATATCGGTTATGGGTTTCGCCCCACCGTTGGTGCAAATGTGGATGATGAATCGGCAGCCTACGTTTACGGCGGTCTGAACTGGGACCTTCCTTTAGGTTATAACTTTACCCTTACCCCAAACTTTATGGCCGGCTTATACCATCAGGGTGCTGGAGTTGATCTGGGTGGTGGGATTGAGTTCCGCTCTGGACTTGAACTATCCTACGCCTTTGAGAATGAAAGCCGTGTCGGGGTTGCGTTCAACCACATCTCTAACGCCAGCATTTATGACAGCAATCCTGGCGCTGAAACACTGCTGATCAACTATCATATCCCGACGGATTGGGTGGGTGGCGAGTAACCCTCGCCCTCTCCCCGCGAGGGCTGGCTAAATTAAAAACAAAAAAAAGCCGCCTCTGGGGCGGCTTTTTTTATACTCCTGCTGCACGCTTACGCTTATGCCGCGTCTTCTTCTGCGGAAGGCAGCTCGGCAACAGGCGCGTCCTCTGCCAATTCATCATACGCGGAAGCTTCGAGGCTGCGCACGACTTCGACTCTGCAGGTCACCTTCACCTCTGGGTGCAGGGTGATGGTAGCACTGTATAATCCCATGCTCTTGATCGCACTGGTCAGATCAATCAAGCGGCGTTCAATCTGAACGCCCTGTTCGGCGAGAGCGGCGGCAATGTCACGCGCGCTGACGGAGCCGTACAGCTTGCCGTCTTCGCTCGCCTGACGCACAACCTTGACCGACAGGTTGCCCATTTGGGCTGCCTGTTTCTCGGCGGCTTCACGCATATCTTTATTGCGCTTCTCCAGCTGCGCGCGCTTGGCTTCAAATTCCTTGCGGCTAGCTTCTGTTGCGCGCACGGCTTTCTGCTGCGGAATCAGGAAGTTCCGGCCAAAACCATCACGGACCTTCACGACATCGCCTACATCGCCGAGCCGGGCAACACGTTCCAGCAGAATCACTTCCATGGATGCCTCTATTACCTTGTTTTATTTTTGGAACGCGGGTTATACGCGCAATGAAACCGCTTGGCAAGGACTTTCCGAGCAAGCGCCCTAGCGTGGCGCGGGCACGGGAGAAATCAACTCCACACATTGCCGCATTAATCCATACGCGGCAAGAAACAGCACTGGCCATAACGTCATAAGAATCAGGATGTAAAAGCCAGAAATCCACAAGGCAGGATACTGCCAGCGACGCAGGGCGCGGTGGACATGACTAAGGCCGGAGATAAAATAGGGCAGGAGCAAAATCAGGCTCAACATCTGCCCGACCATTGCGGCGGGTTTACTCCCCAGCAATGCCAGGGTACCGGCCAGCAAAAACATCACAAACAGCCATACCGGCGGCATAAAGGGCTCAAGCGCCAACGACGGGCGAACCGAGCGCTGGTACGCCAGCACCACGACATTGCCTAAACAGGCCGCGGCATAAAACATCGCACCTGCCATCCATACCGCAAAGGCAAGCGCCAGATGGGAAATCTGATCTATGCCCTGCAACGCCTGGGCACTGGAAGGCTCCAGACGGGCAAGTGCTGCCTGCCAGTTCTCTGCCAGAGAGGCAAGCAGCTGATGAAATTCCTCGGGCGCCAGCAGGCTTTGCAGAGCGAGGGTAAGCGATGCGTAAAGCGTTACCGCAACAAAGGCCCCACCCGGGGGCTGCCACTGCATCTGCCCGTCTGCATACAGCCTCAGCTTAAGTAATTCGCGAAAGAAAAGCCACGCCGGAAACAGCTGCAGCATCAGCATCAGAAAACTCTCAACGGGCCCCAGCAGCACCACACATCCGACCAGCGAGAGGAACGTCGCGGCACTCAGCCCGGCCACGCCAAAGCGGAAACCTGCCCACGCCAGCGGCGCCAACGGCAAAATAGGCACCACAAACACACCCGTCAGGAACCCCTGATGAATCAGCATCATCAACACAGCAGAAACAGCTCCCGCCATCATCGCGGGGCGGGGCATCATCAGGCGGGACATGCGCATAGCGTTACCAAAATTGGGCAAAGTCTAGGGATTTCATCTATGCTTGGCAAGCCTGACGCAATTACAAACCGTTGCCATTCCAATAAAAAACCCGCTGGATTCACCAGCGGGTTTTTCCTTTTCTGATCAGGCCTTGATTACTGCTTTACGTAAGGCAGCAGCGCCAGATTACGCGCCCGTTTGATGGCCTGAGCCATGGCGCGTTGTTTTTTCGCGCAAACCGCGGTGATACGGCTCGGCAGAATCTTCCCGCGCTCAGAGACAAAGCGGCTGAGCAATTTCACGTCTTTGTAGTCAATCGCCGGAGCGTTTGCACCGGTCAAAGGGCACGTCTTGCGACGACGAAAGAACACTTTTTTACCCATGCTTCCACCAGCGGCCGCGGCACGAGGGGCGCGGGCACCACCTTCACGCGGGGCAGAGTTACGTTCGTAAGCCATGATAAACTCCTCATTTTCTAGCGATTATGCGGCATCGCGCGCTTCGTAGCGCAGCGGGGCCGAGGGTTCTTGTTCCAAAGCATCCACACGAATCACCAGATGGCGGACGACATTTTCATTGATGCGCAGCAGGCGATCCAGCTCATGCACAGCATCAGCTCCGGCTTCGATGCCGAAGAACACGTAATGGCCCTTGGTATTTTTATTGATGCGATACGCAAGGCTACGCAGGCCCCAGTATTCACTCTTCTTCACCTTGCCCTTCAACTCAGTGAGAGCGGCGGTCAGCTCTTCTTCCATTTTGGTGATGTCGGCGCGGCTGACGTCCGGGCGCACAACGAAGGTCACTTCATAAAAACCTGACATGAAAACTCCTTTTTTCATGCAATTTCCTGCCTTACCGCATCCGCACGACCATCGCACGCCCGGGGCAGGGAGCGGAACCATAGCGATTCCCCCTTGGAATGCAAGCAAAAATGCACCATCTAGCGGCCTAGCAATGGTTGCATCATGGGGCTGGTACAGCTATGAGAAGCAAGCATTCGCATACAACACATCAAAAAAACAACGCAATGAGGAGCAGTGAAATGGGTATCGCGTTCGTGTTTCCAGGCCAGGGATCGCAGATGGTGGGCATGGGAAAAACCATGTACGACACGTTTGCGACCGCGCGCGAGGTGTTTCAGGAAGTGGATGATGCCCTCGGCCAGCACCTAACCAAGCTGATTTTTGAAGGCCCGGAAGACCAGCTGACAGCCACCGAGAACGCCCAGCCCGCCATCATGGCGACCTCGATTGCTATTTTGCGCGTGCTGGAAAAGGACGCGGGCATCCCCATCAAGACTAAGGCCCGTGTCGTCGCAGGCCATTCGCTGGGTGAGTACAGTGCCCTTTGCGCCGCCCGCGCCATCAGCCTGTCTGATACGGCACGCCTGCTGAAAACACGCGGGCAGGCCATGCAATCGGCTGTGCCGGTGGGCATTGGTACCATGGCCGCGATCATTGGCCCGGAACTTCCGGTACTGGAAGGGGTCATCCGTGAGGCGCTGGCTGAACTCAACGACCCCAACGAATCCTGTGAAATTGCTAACGATAACGCCCCCGGACAAGTGGTGGTCAGCGGCACCCGTGCCGCGGTTGAAAAAGTCATGGCGCTGGCCAAAAATGTTCGCGCCAAGCGGGCCATCGAGCTGAATGTCAGCGCGCCGTTTCACTCCTCGCTGGTAGGCCCCGCGGCAGAGGTCATGCGTGAGGCATTGGCTGCCGTGACCATCCAACGGCCCATTGTTCCGCTAATTGCGAATGTCACTGCCTCCTCAGCCATGGAGCCAGATGTGATCCGCGACCTGCTGGTGCAGCAGATCACCGGACGCGTGCGCTGGCGGGAATCGATTATGAAGATGCATGTGCTGGCCATCGACGAAACCTGGGAAATTGGACCGGGACGCGTATTATGTGGGCTGAATAAACGCATCTCCCCTGACCTCACCTGCCATGCCATCAATGAACCGGGGGATATTGACACTATCGTCAAGGCGGCCGCCTAGTCCGACGCTAGGCCATGCATCACCCCAGTTGGGTGCCAATAATTCATTAAATCGTCATATTTCTTTGGCTCAAATCCACTATCATAGTGAGCCATGGAAGAGAATGGTTACTCAACGGAAAACCCCAGCCGGTTTAGCAAGCTGCTAAGCTGGATGGCCTATCCCGCCTCCGCAATTGCTGGGCTGTGGACAGCGCACGTCAATATTGGCGATGCGGTCTATGACCGACTGAAAACAGACCATGCGCTGGATGATTTACGCTCTAACCTTCTGCAAGAACGCAGGGGCTTGTCTGAAGCAGCCGCCAAGGAATGTACCACTGGAAAGCCGGGTGATCATTGCAGGTCTTATGCCGAGCGATGCATAGAAACAGACCGAAGATATTTTCCTAAAATCGAGCAACGTTTGCGTGAGCTGGAACTGGATACGTTCGGCAAACAATGGAAGTTCGTGCATCGCAGCCATCGTCAGAACGCGGTCATGAACGGTATGTTCATGAGCAGTGTGGTATTAGGGGCGATGCTCGGCATTGCCGACAGTAAAACCATCGCGCATTTGTTGGGTGAAAAATCCGCCCCTACGAAAAACGAACCACCGGCGCGCTGATCCACGCCCATCCCGCCATGCATGAAAAGCTTGGCAAATCTATTTTGCCCCCCTATCAAGCATCTTGAAATGCCGGCGCGTCGCTGGCGATCATACACCCGCTAACAGCGCATCGCTGCGCGGACACGGCAAGATTGTGATGAAAGGAACCCTCTATGTTTGATCTCGCAGGAAAAAAAGCCCTTGTTACTGGTGCCACAGGCGGCATCGGGGAAGCCATTGCCAAGGCGTTGAAAGCCGCCGGGGCAGAGATCGCCATCTCTGGCACGCGAGAGGAAAAGCTGAAAGAGGTGGCTGCCGCTTTGGGCGGCTCAGCCATCCTGCCCTGCAACCTGACGGATGCCGCCGCGGTAGAGGCCCTGTTTGGCCGCGCGGAGGAGGCGCTGGGGCAGGTTGATATTCTGGTCAATAACGCAGGCATTACCAAAGACGGGCTTGCCATGCGCATGAAGGACGAGGACTGGCAGACGGTCATCGACATCAACCTTACCGCCACGTTCCGCCTGTGCCGCAGCGCCATTAAAGCGATGATGAAGCGCCGCGCTGGACGCATCGTGAATATCTCTTCCGTGGTCGGTGTGATGGGCAATCCGGGGCAAGCCAATTACTGCGCCTCCAAAGCGGGCATGATCGGCATGACCAAGTCGCTTGCCGCCGAAGTGGCCAGCCGGGGCGTTACGCTCAACTGCATTGCGCCGGGCTTCATCAAGACCCCGATGACCGACGCGCTGAATGAGCAACAGGCCGAGCGCATCACCGCCAATATACCCGCCGCCCGCTTCGGCCTGCCGGAGGATGTGGCGGCTGGTGTGGTGTATCTGGCGAGTGACGGCGCCGCCTATGTCACCGGACAGACGCTGCATATCAATGGTGGCTTGCTGATGGTGTAATCAACCTTCGTAGATATCGCGGCGATGGCCAATCGCTGTCACACTGACACTGCGCTCCTGTGCATCAGCTAGAAACAGCACCCGGTAATCCCCAACGCGCAGGCTGCGCTGGCCGCTTAAGCTGTAGCGCAGCGGCTTGCCAAAATGGATGGGATCGCGTGCCAGCTTGGTTTCAATCGCCTGCCGGATGCGTTGCCGCTCTGCCTGCCCCAGACGCGGAATATCCTCCCGCACGACTGAATCTGCATACAGAATGTGCCAGCCTTGGCTACCGCTCACGCGCCCCAGGCCTCGTCGTGGGAATGCCAGCGGGCCGTCTCGCGCAGACGGGCATCGGCGTGACGCGACAGTGCCGCATCCTCACGCAACTCCAGCGCCTCCTGAATCAACTGCGCCGCCAGCGCGGATTTGGACATCCGCTCGCGGCTGGCCAGTGCCGCCAGCGCGCCGTTGCTTTGTTCATCCAGCGTAACCTGCACGCGCGGGTGATGTGTGGGCATTGTATACTCCTAACCTAATAACGATAGTGTACCACTGGTGACCCACTTTTTCAAGTTTGGTAAGTTATTTTAGGAATGAAATATAATTTTCTTCTGTCATCAACGCTTAACAAAAGCATGTTATTTTTAGGAAAATGCTTAAGGAGAAAATAAATGTCTCTCTCGATTAAGGCTTTGAGTACTTTAGGTCGCGTATTGACTGAACTCGGTCAAAAGGCAGAGGTTCCTGCCTCTAAAATCTTGGGAGGGGTAGTTGCTAGCTTGAGAGAACAAGCTGGTTTGAAACAAAAACACTTGGCGGAGATGATGGGCGTGCTGCAGACAGGTCTATCTAAAATAGAAGCCGGCCATTCAACGATGGACATGAATCATTTACGTGCAGCGGCCGAAGCATTAGGAACTTCTCCCAGCAAAATCCTTCAACTGGTTGAAGAAGTGGAAGAGACGCTAAAACCCCATAATATCTCAGTGACACACTCCACAAGAGAAAAAGTACGGACAGGCAAACACTTAAGGCCCACAAAAGAGGAAATCCTGGAACTTCCTCAAAAACATATTATTGCAGTGGTGAGCTCTACTGTGGCAGAGTCTGTCACAGGCAGGCACATCATTAAAGAGGCAAAGCGCAGGATAAATAGTCTTGAGAGCATCATTCCCAGAGAAGGCGCTGGGAAAGGTTTGGGAACATAATTTAATTTTTTCTCAGGTATCCTGCTTGACCCTTAAACAGGCTGAGCTTAGGCTGCATATCCCATGAATGCAGATGCTGCCCCGCGGGATCATAGCTGAGTCAGGCATCCTATCCTCGACTGATCCACTTGTTTCCTCATCATTCCCCGAGTTTTGCAGAGGGAAATTATAGGGGAATCCAGCCGACTAAACGGCTTGCCCTATCGCTGGCCTGCGGTGACCTCGGGCAAGACAAAGCAGAACTAGCGGCCTTGGCCTGCCTCTTTTGGCTGCTTTTCAAGTAGTTTCCATGCCGCCACCCCGGCGGCGACGGCTCCCAGACCTACGGCAGCAACGATCATACCACGCCGAGCATTCCAGAAGTTCGTATGCTCCACGCTCTCCCTCGCCCCATTCACCAGCCGCTCGGCATGCGATCCGGCAGCGGGGGTGAAACCGCGTCCCTCCTTGATGGCCTTCTCGGCCCGGACCCAGACTTCCTCGGTATGTGCGAGGGTACGCGGCGTAAACGCGCGGGCCGCCGCGTCCATGGGCTGTTGCGTCCGGTAGGCGTGCTCCATCATCTTCAGGGCATCTTCCTGAAACGCCGTGCGGATGTCCTCGACATGCGGCAGCCCGTGCGCACGGATGTCTTCTTTTGGTATGCGGTAGGCGAGCAAGGTACCGCAAGGCCGGGTACCAATCCGGCCATTCTCGAAGCGCTCGAAATGCCATTCCTCCGGCGTTTCAGGGATATTGCCTATCTTGTCCGCCGCAAGGATCACAACATGCTCGCCATCCTCTAGCAGCCGAGTACAGAATCCACTATTCCACGGAAGATCACCGCCCTTGCCCATCAGATCGCTGACGCGCGGCATCTCCGCGCCGGAGCCCATCCAAGTGCTCCACCCGTGGGAACCAAAATTCAGTTTGGCCTGGCCGATAACATGCGCGTTCAGCATATTTTTCCTTAAACTGCCTCTACTATACCGGCTTATCCTACGAAACTGTATGAAAAATTGATGACATTGCACCTCCTGCTGCCTTTGCCACCGAAAGAAATTCGCCGGCATTACCCAGCTCTGGCTTGACCCTTAAACAGGCTGAGCTTAGGCTGCATATCCCATGAACGCTGAAGCCGCCCTTTCCCTTGCCATCAACAAAGACGAGACGGAATACCGTCAGGCGCCGCACAACCTCGAGGCGGAGCAGGCGCTGCTCGGAGCGATTCTCGTTAACAACGTGGCGCTGAACCATATCAACGACCATTTGCGCCCGGAGCACTTCTACGAGCCTGTACACCAACGCATTTATGGTACCATTCAGCGCTTCCACGACCGCGGGCAGATTGCCAATCCGGTAACGCTGAAACATTTCTTCGATCAGGATCAATCCCTGCAGGATATTGGTGGCGGTGAGTATCTGGCGCGACTGGCCGGGGCGGCAGTCTCCGTCATCAACGTCACCGATTATTCGGACCTCATCTATGACCTCGCGGTGAAGCGTCAGCTCATCAGCATCGGCGAGGAGGTCGTCAACACCGCCTACGATCTGAGCGAAGACGAGGCTGCCAGCACGCAGATCGAGCGCGCCGAGCAGCAGCTGTTCAACCTCTCCTCCACCGGTGAAGGATCCACCGGCTTCCAACCTTTCCGCGTCTCCTCTGGTGAGGCGGTCATGCGCGCCGAGCGGGCGATCAAGCGGCGCGGCGACGTGGTGGGCGTCTCCACCGGTCTCACCGACCTCAATCGCATGCTCGGCGGGATGCAGAATTCCGACCTGCTGATTCTTGCGGGCCGCCCGTCCATGGGGAAAACGGCGCTGTCCACCACCATCGCCTACAACGCGGCCCGGCGCTTTCAGCATGAGTTCGAGGATGAGATCAAACGGGGTGAAAAACATCCGGAACGCGATAAGCCGAAATCAGTGGGTTTCTTCTCTCTGGAGATGTCTGCTGAGCAGCTCGCTACGCGTATTCTCTCGGCACGCGCTGAGATCAACTCCTCCGGCATCCTGCGCGGCGATCTGAGCAATGATCAGTTCTCGACCCTGGTGCAGGCGTCTAACGAGCTGGCGGAGATGCCCTTCTACATCGACGATACGCCCGCGCTCTCCATCTCTGCGCTACGCACCCGCGCGCGGCGACTGAAGCGGGTAAGCAATCTCGGCTTCCTGGTGGTGGATTACCTGCAGCTGGTACGCCCGTCGAGCAGCAATTCGCAATCCAACCGCGTACAGGAAGTGTCCGAAATCACGCAGGGGCTGAAAGCCATTGCCAAGGAACTGGATATCCCCGTCATGGCTCTCTCACAGCTCTCCCGGCAGGTTGAGCAGCGCGAGGATAAGCGTCCGCAGCTTTCTGACCTGCGCGAATCCGGCTCCATCGAGCAGGACGCCGACGTGGTGATGTTCATCTTCCGCGAAGAATATTACTTAGAGCGCAAAAAGCCGCACGAGGACGACCCGACCTACGCCGACTGGCAGCAAAAGATGGAGCGCATTTTCCGTCTGGCGGAGGTCATCATCGCCAAGCAGCGTAACGGCCCCATCGGCACCGTCTTTACCCAGTTCATCCCCGATCACACGCGCTTTACCGACGTGGCAGCCGATCAAAAACTCCCGGAAGTGTACGAATAGCGCACGTTACAGGGCATGGCCTTTCTGACTAATGGGCTGATTTTTCATCATATCTATAGCGTTTCGTAGAATGGCCAAATCAGTTGCGGTCATTAAAAAATTGCTACTGAATGAGACCACAGGTGAGCGGCCAGAATCGTCCACGTGTGCGCCGATTCCAAGAACTCGCAAAGGCTTAACCAAGTCCACGGATAACGCTAAGCGAGTTTTGTCATTATCGTGGCCACTCGTCCCGTCCAAACGAAAATAAGCTTTATAGGCTTTCTCAGATTTTGAGTACCCTATACCTGTGAAGCGAAGACCCGGATAGTGATGGCAAAGGATGCCCATCCAATCCTTTATCATCGCGACTACTTCACTTCTGCTGGCGGTAGCATCACGTTCATCAAAAACCTGAATTTGTTCAGAATCTCTCCTGCAAGGTCGACTATTCGGCAGCATGCCAATTTTTGCTTTCGCAAAGATCTCATGAGGAAAAAGAGTCCTTGGAACTTCATTATACTGGGGTAATTCTGTTTCAAAATGCGCTCTCCAACCCCTTTTTCTCAAGTTATCGCGCATAATCTCTCGTGCTGATAATTTTTCCCTTGGCGTTGTATTTCATCATTATGTCAATTTAATGAAGGGTATGGATTGCGAGAGCACACTCGCTCATTTACAAGATCCGTATGCCCGCCATCACCGCTACCCTCACCGTCGATCTCGCCGCACTGTGTGCTAATTACCGCTTGCTGAAGCAGCGCCATGCCGCCGGGAAAGTGGCCGCCGTGGTGAAGGCCAATGCCTACGGCCTCGGCATGGTGCCGGTGGCCACGGCCCTGGCGGAGCGTGAAGGCTGCACGGTGTTTTTCGTCGCTACGCTCAGCGAGGCCGTAACGCTCCGGGAAGCCCTGCCCGCCGCGATCATCCATGTCTTCGCCGGGCCGCTGAAGGGCGAGGAAGCCGACTACGCCGTCCATCGCCTGCGCCCGGTGCTCAACAGCATGGAGCACCTCGAGCGCTGGCGGGCGTTCCGGCAGCACACCGGGGAAGTATCGCCGCTGCCGGCGGCGCTCCATGTTGATACGGGCATGTGCCGCCTTGGGCTTTCCATGGAAGACTTGCCGCGCCTCGATCCTGAATCGCTGGTGCGTGAATGCGGCCTCACCCTGCTGATGAGCCACCTGGCCTGCGCCTCAGAGCCAGCGCATCCGCTCAATGCGGAGCAGTTGCGTCTATTCACCGAGGCGCGCCGTTCTTTCCCTGCACTGCCTGCGAGTCTTGCCAATTCCTCAGGCCATTTCCTCAGCCACGATTTCCATTTTGATCTGGGCCGCCCCGGTTGCGCGCTCTATGGCATCACGCCGAATCCCGATCTGCCCAATCCAATGCAGCATGTGGCCACCTGGAGCGCCCCCATTCTGCAAATCCGCACCATTGAGCGTGACCAACCCATCGGCTATGGGGCCACGCGGACGGTCACGCGTGACATGAAAGTGGCGACCGTCGCCTCGGGCTATGCGGACGGGCTGCACCGCACCGCCAGTAACGTGCTGGCTGCCTGGATCGAGGACCACCGCTGCCCCATGCTGGGCCGTGTGTCCATGGACCTCACCTGTTACGATGTGACGGCCGTCCCTGATTCGGTGCTGGAGGGCGCAGACCGTGTTACCCTGATGGGCCCACAGCAGCCGGTCGATACCCTCGCCGATGCATACGGCACCATCGGCTACGAAGTGCTCTGCCATCTGGGGGGCCGTGTGACCCCCGTCTATCGGTGATAGGCCGCTCCAAAACACCAAATTAACCAAATCTTAATATTACCATTTCTGGAAAATGGTATGTTGTCGCCTGTTTTATTAACGTTTTACGACAAGTAAGCGCCGATGTACGAGCCAATGACAGATTCGGAACGCGCATTTAAGCAACAGCAGGAAGAGTTAATCGGCGGGTTACTCACGCGTCAGGAAAAACTGGCGCAGCTCTCTGATCGCATACGAAGGGCGGGTGAACGGCAGCAGGAGATCGCGAGGGAGACAACGCCCCTACTACACGAGGCAGCGAAGCATCAGCATAAGCTGAATGAGAGATGGGCGCAATCGCCCGTGCGCGTGCGTCTGCGGGCCACAGGTGAGGATGCATTCGCGGCTGATAGGGGCATGCCCAACGCACCTGTTATTCCCTCTGATCTATCAATAAACGCGGCGAAAGAGTTGATACTGGCAGAAGAGCTGTCTCTGGAATTAGTGAACCAGCTGACCGATATGGTCCATTTCTTGAACGAACAGAATGATGCTTTTTCCGATCTCGTGGAAGAATATTCTTGGCGTGAGGTGCCGCGGCAGCTAGGCAGCCTTATGAAAGAAATCACAGTCGCAAAAGAAAAATATTCTGCACTTCTCACAAAAGAACGGGAAAGCCTCGCTCGGCTGACAGACGGACACCTGAAGAAAATTTACCATCCCAGCCTCCCTGCAGGTTTGATCATTCACGGCGTACCATCCATCGCAAAGGGTTTATTGGAGGATGCCTTGAGACTTGAGGGCCTTCAGCAGGCACAAGAAAAGGTAAATGCCGACAGTCACGCCATGAATGCACAGATTCAGCAATATCTTTCAAAACATTTTTCTAGAGAAGGGGCTTATGGTGAAAATAGGGCACTGAACAACGCCCAAATACTTTTTAGTTTTTTATCTCCTATTGCATTTGCGGGTTCAGATTTCAGTAGGTACATAAAAACTGCCGAGCAAATAGGCAAGGAAATGGCTGAAAAGATTAAAGAAATTGGCGCTCTCAGTGTTCTAGGTATTAGATATAAACATCCAAATCTTAATAAATGTTCGCCTGCAACTTTTTTTAGCCAATATAAAATTGAGGCACCCTTGACTGATGATCAAATTCGATTAGACCAAAGCCCGGTTGAAATTGAAAAACAGTTTCTTCGTCGTCTCAAGGAACTTCATAATATAACAAATATTTATAGAAAATATCGGCTGTGGGAGAATGGTTTTTATGGGCCAGCGGCCGAGAATGCTGAACAAGTAATGAGTATTTTTTTAAAGAATCAAACTTGTTGCATTATTCATGCGTTCAGCAAACTGCACGAAATCCTCGAGTACAGTATAGGCAAGAAATCTTTTGGAACTTACCTTGAAGATGTAAAAGAACTTTACAAAAAGTTTGTTCAGGAAGAGCCAGATTCCCTGGGGTCGGTATTTAATATTGATAGATTTAATGACCCGAAACCAACCACCTCTTTCAGAAAAGACTTATTTAAAAGACGAGGTCGACAGCAAATTGGAATCTCTATTGTTGGCGGAACACTGGGTAGAGACATAGAAACACAGGAATACTGTGTTGGCCCTTCGGATTACTATTCCAAGCATCCTCTTCAACATGATTTTTTTAGATCGCATTGGCAGAAGCTGCAGCCAGAAAACCTGACCCATGATCCATTTCACGATGGCGAAGGGCGCTCTACCTCCGAGGAATTTAGAAAAATCCTAGATCAAACTATATTACCAGCCTGTGCAGAGTTATGCATTCCCTTAGAAAAAGGGAATTTCGGGATATATTTAGAAAGGTTAAACGCAGCGCTCTCTCAGGCGATTGAACGAATAGAATCAAGCCCAAGGCACAAATTCTATGAATCCCTAAATAAAGATGGTGGCAATCCCAAGACGAAGACTGAACCAGAAGGCAGAGCGGCAGAACGTCTATGTGCAGGCATGAGAGGACGCGCGGTAATACTTTAGCTGCCCGCCACCGGGACCGGTAGCCGCACCGTCACGCGCAAGCCCGTGATGGCACCCTCCACCACGCGATTTCTCAGCTCGATCTCCCCGCCATGGGCTTGCACCGCCTCGCGGGCGATGGTGAGGCCGAGGCCCACACCGCCGGTTGCCGCATTACGGGAGGATTCTAACCGCCGGAAGGGCTGGAAGACCGTATCATGCTCGCTCTCGGGAATGCCCGGGCCATTATCTTCCACCACGATAAACACCTGGCGCGGCGTGGCTTCCAATGTCACCGCCGCCGAGGCACCATACCGTACCGCGTTGACGATCAGGTTATCGAGCGCACGCTTCATCTGGCGGCGGCGCAGTGGCAAGGTGCCATCACCAAGGATGGCCAACGTGACCGGCTCCCCCACCGCCTGATGCGGCCCGACGATCTCGCGCAGGAATGCGCCAAGGGGAACCGGCTGCGTTGCTTCCCCATCTTCACCCCGGGCGAAGGCGAGGTATTCGGAGATCATCTGCTCCATCTCGCGGATGTCGCGTCCCATGGCGCGGACCTCCTCCGAATCGGGCAGCATGGCAAGCTGCAGCTTCATGCGCGTCAGCGGCGTGCGCAGATCATGGCTGATGCCGGAGAGCATCGCGGTGCGCGTCGCGATCTGTCGGCTGATACGTCCTTTCATCGTAAGGAATGCCCGCGCCGCCTGGCGTACCTCGCGGGAGCCGTGGGGGCGGAAGGTAGGATCCTCAATGCCCATGCCAAAGCCTTCCGCTGCCCGCGCCAGCCGCCCGATGGGGCGAATCTGCCCGCGCAGGAACAAAATAGCGATAGCCGAGAGTGCCAGCGCGGAGCCCACCATCCACAGCATGAAAATCAGCGTGGTGGTGCTCACCAGCCGCTTCTTTGACACCAGCAGCTCCATCGTGGCATCCGGCAGGGCGAGGCGAATGCGTACATCACCATTGCGCGGCAGCTGTTCAATCTCCGCCGGGATGCCCACGCGCTTTTGTAAATCCGCATAGAGCGCATCAAAACGCGGATCGGGCCGGGTGGGCGCGCTGACCGGATAGGGCGAGAAGCTCACCTCAATCCCCAGCATCTGCTTGGCCCGGGCCGACCATTGGGCACGCTTTTTCTCATCCGGCCCATGCATCTGATAGACCAGCAGCGCCACCTCCCCCGCCAGCGAGGCGGACATATTGCGCGTCACACTCTCCCAGTGGCGCTCATAAAACACATAAATCGCCACTGCCTGCACCAGCAGGATCGGCACCACGAAAATCAGCAGCGCGCGCCCAAAGAGGCTGGTCGGCAAGAAGCGCTTTAGCACATGGATGAAGGAAGGATAAAGCGGGAGCATCATCAGCCTCGCAGCATATAGCCCTCACCCCTTATGGTGAGGATATGCACCGGACGGGATGCGTCCGGCTCCACCTTACGGCGCAGCCGGGTGATTAACATATCAACGCTACGCTCATTGGCAGCTTCGCCCTGTGTGCTGCGTGCCAGCTCGCTGCGGCTGACCGCCTCTCCCATGCGGCGCGCCAGTTCTTTCAGAAGCATCGCTTCGCTCATGGTGAGTGCCACAACGTCACCACGACGGGTGAGCTGCAGACGATCCATATCAAAGAGGTATTCACCGAACGCTGCATCATCTGTATTGCCAGCACCCGCGATTGGCGTGGTTCGCTTCATCACATTACGCAAACGAAGGATCAGTTCACGCGGTTCAAAGGGCTTGGGGAGGTAATCATCGGCACCGGATTCAAGGCCAGCCACCCGGTCTTCCACCTCGCTCATCGCAGTGAGCATCAGCACTGGAAGATCGCCGGACTGCTTGATCGACTGGGTCAGCTGGATGCCATTCTCACCGGGCATCATCACATCCACAATGGCGGCATCATAGAGAAAATAGCTCAGCTTGCGGCGCGCATCGGCCGCATCGCTGGCGGCGGTCACCTGCATCCCCTGCTCACTGAGGAACCGCGTGAGCAGCTGGCGCAGCCGCTCATCATCATCTACTAGCAATATGTGTGGCGCATCCATTGGCTGCCCAGTCCTTCTCAGTCTTTTCGCGCGCGGCGGAGCTTAACATAAAACGCTCCTGTCCCGCCATCACGTGGTTGCGCCGGCTCATACGCCTGCACCAACGCATGCAGCGGGGCGACCTCCATCCAGCGTGCGAAGGATGCACGCAGCCGCCCATGGCCCCCAGCCCCCTTGCCGGTGATGACCAGCACAAAGCGGCGATCCGCACGGGCACAGTGCTCAAGGAACTGGGAAAGCTGGGCGAACGCTGCCGCCTCATGCAGCCCGTGTAGATCAAGCCGTGCCTCCGGCGTCAGCACCCCACGGCGCAGACGACGCTTCAGCTGTGGATCCAGCGCCGCCTCGGGGGCGGGTACGCTGTGGCGTAGTGGCAAGGGTGCCGCGCGCTCCGGACTATCCGCCGAGAACGGCGGCGGGCTGATGCTGGCGCGGCGGGGCGGCGGCGGGGCCGGCGGTAAGGACGGCATGGCATGGCTGCGTCCCAGTGGACGCACATCCTGCACCGCCTGCTGCCAGAGATGGCGTTCTTCCTCACGCAGCGGGCGGGGCGGCAGATCACGGCGTGCCATGGGAGCGCTCCACCGCCGCATTCGGGATCAGCATCACCAGGCTGCCCGGCTGATTCATATGGCCCGCCTGCGCTTCCGCCGCGGCGCCTTCGCCAAAGTAAATATCCGCCCGTACCGGGCCACGGATGGCGCTACCGGTATCCTGCGCCACCATCAGGCGCTGCCAGAGCCCGCCCTGCGGCACAGCGGTGGTGAGAAACAGCGGCATGCCATACGGGTAGAGGGTGCTATCCACCGCCAGTGACCGCCCGGCAAATAGCGGGGTGCCCTGCGCGCCAACCACCGGGGGCGCATCCTCTTCACGGGTGAAGAACACATAGGACGGATTCTGCGCGAACAGCTCGGCCTGCTTGTCGGGATGGGCCCGCAGCCAGGTGCGGATGGCAGGCATGGTCACCTGCTCCAGCGGGATCAAGCCACGCTCGGCCATCACGCGGCCTATCGCCACATAGGGTAGGCCATTCTTGCCCGCATAGCGCAGCTGCACACGCCGCCCATCCTCCATCTCAACATAGCCGGAGCCTTGCACATGCAGAAAGAAGCGCATCACCGGGTCTTCGAGCCAGAGCAGCTCCAGCCCACGCCCTTGCAGTGCCCCCGCCTCGATGGCCGCGCGGTCAGGAGCGGTGTCCGGAGTGGCCCCCGTGGCAAATTCCGGCGGCAGACCATACACCGGCCAGGCGAAGCGGGCGCTGCGCCGCTCGGAGCCTTTTAGTACGGGGGCGTAATAGCCGGTAATCAGCCCGGCAGGCCACCCGTCGCGGGTGAGCTGGTAGGGCGTGAAATATGCCTCAAAGAAGCGGCGCGCCGTGGCCGCTGTGCGCTCCTTCGGCAGTGCGCCGCAGGCCTTGCGTAAATCCTCCGCCTGCACAGAGAGGCTGTGTCCTCCGGTGATGTGAAAGGAGGTTTCCCACGTCGCTGGCGATTTCCACAATGCGGCGCACGATGCCTGAAACGCTTCCAGCGCGGCGGCATGGTTGTCCTCCGCCCAGCCGGGCAGATGCGTAAATTGGGCAGGATAAAGCGTCGGGCGATCCGCCGCCTGCCACCAGCAGGCGGAAAGACACAGACATAGCATCAGCCCCAGCCGCTTCATGCATTCTCCTTGTTCACAGAAAGGTATAGGCGATGCGGTGACGGCTGTCACCCTCGCGCCGAGCACCGCGAGCTGACAAGAGAGAGTTTAAGTGGCGACAATTTTCCAGTTCGGATTGCTGGAGCGCAGATCGCGCTCAAACGCCCATTCATCCTCAACAATCTGAATGTCCGAAGCGTCGCCTTCCACAATAGTGCCCTGCGTATCGCGCACCACCTGAATCTGCTCGCTTTCAAACTTCACCACGATGTGGGCAACATTACGGGTAAGCCGCGCTTCAATAGCCTCCGCAGAGAGGATGGAGACCAGTGTTGTTTCCACCCGGCGACCTGCTTTGTGCGAATCGTCGAGGTCCTTTTTGAAATTCTCAAATACGTCCTTGGCAAGGAGCATTTTGAGCGTATCGCGATCATCGCGCGAGTAGGCCTCCAGCACCATCTCGAAGGCTCCGCGCGCGCCGCCCAGAAATTCAGGCAAGGAAAACAGCGCGTCGATCTTGCCCATCGCCTCGATACCCTGACGCACATCCTCCGGCAGCTTGGCCATGGCGGCTTGTGCCTCCGGCGACGGCTCAATGCGCTCGGCCTCCCCCTCAATGGTGAGGGGCTGCTGGCGGGGCGGTACCTGCACCATGCGGTCGCTTTCATCGGGCAAATCGCGGGGTACAGGGGGCGGTTGATCATGGCCGATTTTATGCCCCAGCACCGCGCGCAGGCGTAGCAGGACAAAGATAGCGATGGCAGCGAGGACTATTAGATCGGCAGGCATGGGCGTAATGTGGGAGAAATCGGCAGAAATTGCAATACGCAAGCAGGAGAATTGCAAAAAACCTTGGCGTGCCAAGCCCGGCTTGTTATACGAAAGCAAATTACCGCCGAGGATTCCATGGCCGACCAAGACGCCGATACCCAGCCGCGCTTCATGCTGCGCTCCCAATACATCAAAGACCTTTCGTTAGAGAATCCGCATGCACCGGCCAGCCTGATCGCAGCGGGAAAACAGCCGCCGAAGGTGGAGCTGAACATCGACCTGGGCGCACAGAAGGTGCAGGATGATCTGTTTGAGCTGATGATGCGCATCAATGTGCGGGCCCTTGGTGAGCGCACGTTGTTTATGGTGGACCTCACCTATGCCGGACTGTTCGCAGTAGAAGGCATCCCCGAGCAGAACCTCGAGCCGGTGCTCATGGTGGATGGCGCGTTTATTCTGTTCCCCTTCGCCCGCCGGGTGATTGCCGACGTCACGCGCGATGGCGGCTTCCCGCCGCTGCTCCTTGAGCCGGTGGATTTCTATCGCTTCTATCAGGAGCGCATCGCGCAAGCACAGGCTGCCGCGGCCGCGGGGTGAGTATTTCTCTCCGCTGTCATGGCGCTTGCCAAGACGATCACTAAAGCTTGCGATACATCACATACGCATCGACAAACCGCCCATCCGGAAGCTGATAGCCTTCCGGAATGGTGCCGATGATCTCCATGCCGATAGCCTGCCAGGCTTTCACCGCATGGGTGTTGGTGGAGACGACGAAGTTGAATTGCAGGGCGCGGTAGCCCTGGGCGCGCGCCTGCTCAATGATGAACAGGCCCATGCGCTTGGCCAGCCCCTGCCCGCGCCCTTCCGGCGCCACCATAAAACCGGCGTTGGCGACATGGCGGGCGGGGCCGTCGCGGTTGGCGCGCAGGTAGCAGGTGCCGAGCACCTGGCCTTCCGCATCCTCCGCCACAAAGACCGTGCGGCCTTTCTCAAACCAGATGTCGCGCCCCTGCTCAAAGGTGACTTCGCGCGGATACGCATAGGTCAGCCCCTCCGCCAGAATATCGCGGAAAAAGGGCCAGATCGCCGGGAAATCCTCCAGCGTCGCCACGCGTAAGCGAATGGGCAAAGCAACCATGGGGGCGTGTGTAGCAGGGCGGAGCCCATGCCTCAACCGTCTTGTCATCCTCGGGCGTGACCCGAGGATGACGGAAGAACTAGCTCAGCCGCTCGTACGCAGGTTCGGTGAGGAACGGCTTAAACTCCGCATCCTCGACCAGCTCGGTGAGCAGCGCGGCGGCTTTGTCAAAAGAACCGGCGGCGTAATAGGGCGTGCCTTCCTGCGGCGTCACCTTGGCCAGCTCCTCCGCCTGGATGCGGCGGATCAGGGCATGGGTGATCGGCTCGCCGCTGTCCAGTGTCGCGCCGTGGCGCGCCCATTGCCAGAGCTGGCTGCGCGAGATTTCCGCCGTCGCCGCATCTTCCATGAGGTTGTGAATGGGCACCGCACCGAAGCCCGAAAGCCATGCCGCGATATATTGCAGCGACACGTTGATGTTGTTGCGCAGGCCTGCCTCGCTGATGCTGCCCTCGGGGATGGCGATCAGGTCAGCCGCCGAGACCGATACGTCAGGGCGTTGCTTGTCCACCTGATTCTTGTTCGGCATGAAGCGGTTGAAGACCTCCATCGCCACCGGCACCAGCCCCGGATGCGCGACCCAGGTACCGTCATGGCCGGCCGAAGCCTCACGCTCCTTATCAGCGCGTACAGCCGCGAAGGCTTTCTCGTTGGCCGCCTCGTCGCCCTTCACCGGAATCTGCGCCGCCATGCCGCCCATCGCGAAAGCCCCACGCTTATGGCAGGTCTGGATCAGCAGCAGGTAATAGGCGGTGAGGAAGGGCACCTTCATGGTCACCTGCGCGCGGTCCGGCAGCACGAAATCCGGGCGCATGTGGAATTTCTTGATGAAGCTGAAGATGTAATCCCATCGCCCGCAATTCAGGCCGCAGCAATAATCCTTCAGCGCATAGAGGATCTCGTCCATCTCGTAGGCAGCGAGAATGGTCTCGATCAGCACGGTAGCCTTGATGGTGCCGTGGGTGATGCCCATGCGTTCCTCGGCGAAGGCAAACACATCGTTCCACAGCGCCGCCTCTTCCATGCTCTCAAGCTTCGGCAGGTAGAAAAACGGGCCGGTGCCGCGCGCCGCCATTTCCTTGGCGCTATGGAAGAAGAACAGGCCGAAATCGAGCAGCGCGCCGGGAACAGGCTGGCCCTGCAGCGTGACGTGCTTTTCCATCAGATGCCAGCCGCGCGGACGCACGATGAGCGTGGCGATCTGTTCATTCAGTGTGTACAGCTTGCCTTCCGGGCTTTGCCATTGCAGGGCGTGGCGGGCAGCCTCGAACAGCGCCACCTGCCCCTCGGCAACACGCTGCCACGTCGGCGAGAGGGCATCTTCCAGATCGGCCATAAACACTTTGGCGCCGGAGTTCAGCGCGTTGATGATCATTTTCGGCTCGGCGGGGCCGGTGATTTCCACCCGGCGGTCCTGCAGCGCGGCGGGGATCGGCGCCACCTTCCAGTCGCCTTCGCGGATATGCTTGGTATCGGCGCGGAAATCTGGCAGCTCGCCCGCGCTGATGCGGGCCTGCCGCTCGATGCGGGCTTTCATCAGCGCCTGCCGCCGCCCATCGAAGCGGGTCACCAGCTCCGCCACGAAGGCCAGCGCCTCGGGCGAAAAGATGGGCTGCCACTCCGGGCGCATCTCGCCGTGAATCACCAGGGTTGGGGTCGCAGACGCGTGGGCATGCAGGGCCATAAATCTCTCCAAAAAAATGTTCGTCATGACCCGTCGGCGCAACGATGATAGGGCAATCCATACGGCCTGTTTCGCTCTATGGATTCTCCTGATAGTTTTGCTATGCAAAACCTAGGGAATGACGATATGTCAGAACCTATACCTAACGCAGCGCATGACAAAAAGAAAGATGATTGGCTTTTTGAAGAGCCTGCCTGGCATCCTCTACCGGGCGGGCTATAACGGTATCATCAAGCATGATGGCATCGAGCACGCGGGCTATCTGGCCTTTCTCGCGCTGCTGGCGTTGTTTCCGTTCCTCGTGCTGATCGTCTCGCTGGCAGGATTCTTCGGGCAGGGCGAGCTCGGCACCCGCTTTGTTGAGCTGATGTTTACCAACCTGCCGGCCGAGGCGGTGGCAGCTCTGCGTCCACGCATCGCAGAGATTGTTGGCGGTCCGCCGCAGGGCTTCCTCACCGTCGCGATTTTGGGGGCGATATGGACCGCCTCCTCGATGGTGGAGGGCATGCGTACCGTGCTCAACCGCGCCTATCATGTACACACACCGCCCGCCTACTGGCTGCGTAGGCTGCTCTCGATTGTGCAGCTGCTGGTCATCATCGCCATCATCCTGGTGGTGATGACGGTCTATGTATTCATGCCGTTCCTGATCGCCAAACTACAAGCGATCTTTGTGCTGACATGGCCCGATGACCACAGCCTGGGCTGGGAGCGTTTCATTTTCCTGGTGTCGGCAGGTACGCTGTTTCTGATGGTGTCTTATCTTTACACCGTTCTGCCGAATATCCGCCAAAGCGTGCTCTCTGTGGTGCCCGGCGCGGTGGTGACCGTGCTGCTCTGGCTTGAAGCCGCCAGCCTGCTCACCGGGTATCTGGAGAATTTCGACCAGGTGAACCTGATTTACGGCAGCCTTGGTAGTTTCATCGCCACGCTGCTGTTCTTCTACATCATGAACATCATTTTCATCTTCGGTGCCGAGCTGAATTATGAGCTGAAGATCGCCATGGGCGAGGCCATTGAAGAACGCGAGCAGCGCTAATTATACCCCTTCCCGACAGCAGGCGAAGCTGGCACTCTGGCGGCATGAGCGACATCACGACCGACAGCCAGATTGAGGACGAACGCGCCAAGCTTGAAGAGTTCGCCGCCGAGGTGCGGCGCTTTTTCGATCAGCTGGCGCAGGAGGTGGAGGCGGATTTCAGCCGCCTGGTCGCCCGGCTCACCGAGCAACAACAACAGCTGATTGACCAGCAGGGCGATGCGCTGCTCTCCGAGGCAGCGAGCCTTAGCCTGGCTAGCCGTGTGGAGGATGGGCTCGGGCAGATTGCCATCCAAAATCAAGGGGATTCCGTCATCGGTCGCGCTTTGCAGGCCTCGCTCGGCGCGGTGATTTCCGGCGGCGTGCGACGGGGACAGGTGCGCCCGCGTACCATTCTGCGCCGGGTCGCCGGGGTGTTTGGCGCGCAGCTGGGCCAGGACCTCGCCGGGGTGCTCGGGATGGAAGCACCGGAGGATACCTTCCGGCTGTCGCGCAATCAGAGCGCCCGAGAACAGGCGGGAAGCCTGCAGCGTTCTGTGCGGATTCGCTAGGACTACTAGGCCGCGCCCTGTTGGTTGCGGCTGGAAACAGAAGGCATGGTCAGGCGAGCTAATAGCGCCTCACGCAACGCCGGGCGAATGCTGGCAAGCAAATGCTCTGCTGCAGCAGGGGTACGTGGAAAATTCGAAACCGTGTCTTCGCCAAGAAGCCACTCAATATCGGACTTCTCCAACATCAGGCGCATATCATGCATCACGCGGGGAAACACATGGTCTGGCGGCTCAAGCGTCGCGTCGGCGAATAATTCAGCAAACGGCACGACGGCTCCCTCAGCATGGCCATGATGAAATGCCCCCGCAGCGACCAGTATGGCGGTGGCGGCATAGCTACGCATCCGGTCACGCTGCACTTCGCAGTTAATCTGTGCAATACGGTCCCATTGGTCACGTGTCTCCTGCGCAGGAAAGCCCCGATAGCTGTGAAAGACCGAGGCAATACCCCCTTCTTCCTGTGTTCCCACCCGTGCCAGAAAATGCGCCAAGCGGCTACATGCGTGGAACATCCCTTCCGGGGTCTGCAGCGTCGGCGCGCCTTCCATCAAAAGCTGATGGCTACCCCGGTTGAACTGCTCGAAAGGCTTGCGGAAGCCGATCACGTCATGGTTAGCCATGAATACCGCACCGAGGATCACCGCTTCGATTTCCTCATCACTCAATCCGTCAATGCCAAGGCTGGCGTTGGCCTCTATCACGCGCTGGCGTAGCTGGCCGACACGAACGGGCAGGCGAAACGGGATGGTGGCTTCAATCATCGCCATCTCAGCAAGGATAGCCTTGGGCCATAGCCTGGCACGCTGGCCTTGCAACGCACCATACAGGGCGCTGAGAAACTCATTCTGCCCACCAAACGGATCGAGTACCTGCCCAGCAGAAAGGCCAAAAATGGTTAGCGCCTGCTGGTAAATCGCCTGCACCTCTTCTGGCAGTGCAGGATCTGCGCGTAGCCGGAAGGTGCTCTCTGCCACCTCAATGAACGGAGCGAGCATCTCTGCCACTGCTGGAAGGATGGTTTCATCAATATGCGCGTACACCACATCGTGATGCCAGCCGGCACGTGTCATAACTTGGGTGATGAAGGGGTATTGCGCCATGAGCTTGTGGGTATGCAGGGCTTCTTGCAGGTTCGAGCAATGCACACCCATTTCATCTAGCGAGGTCGGGGCTGTGGCGACGTCCCGGTAATGATCGATGGTGTGATAATGGCGGCGCGGCTGGCTCCCAGAGGCGAGAATAGCTGAAAAATCAGCGCGGAGGGCGGGAGGCTGCATCTCACGCAGGCCTGGCTCCGTAAGGCTCTCGCTGGCCACGAGGAAATGATGCCAGTCCTCCGCGTACATGTCCAGTTGTGCGTCCATGACACCCCTGCTCAAAGATATCACTAAACCCGAAAACGCTTAAGATTGTGTAAAGCCCGCCGCTTATGGCATCTACACTGCCACGTCAGGCGACTTCTTCAACCGTGACTTACTCTGGCGCTCGCTGTCGGATTTCAGCTGCCCGCACGCGGCCATGATGTCATCGCCCCGTGTGGCGCGGATCGGCGAGGAATACCCGGCGGCATAAATAATATCGGCAAAGGCACGAATCCGGTTGTTAGAAGATCGCTCATAAGGCGAGTTTGGCCAGGGGTTAAAGGGGATCAGATTGACCTTGGCGGGGATGCCTTTGATGAGCTGAATCAACGCCCGTGCATCCGCATCGGAGTCATTGATGCCTTTGAGCATCACATATTCAAAGGTAATCCGCCGCGCATTGGAGAGGGTCGGGTAATTCCGGCAGGCATCCATTAGCTCGGCCAGCGGGTATTTGCGGTTGATCGGTACGATCACGTCGCGCAATTCATCGGTGACCGCATGCAGCGAAATCGCGAGGTTGAGGCCGAGCTCGTCGCCGCAGCGGCGGATCATCGGCACCACGCCGGAGGTGGAGAGCGTGATGCGGCGCTTGGAGAGGGAAATCCCCTCCTCGTCCATCACGATCCGCATCGCTTTGGCGACATTGTCGTAATTGTAGAGCGGCTCGCCCATGCCCATCAGCACAATGTTGGAGAGCAGGCGGCCATCCTTCGCCGAGGGCCATTCACCCAGCGCGTCGCGGGCGACCATCACCTGCCCCACAATCTCCGCCGCGGTTAAATTGCGCACCAACCGCTGAGTGCCGGTATGGCAGAAGGTGCAGGAAAGCGTGCAGCCGACCTGGCTGGAGATACACAGCGTGCCGCGGTCTTCCTCGGGAATGAACACCGATTCCGCCTGATTGCCATCGCCGAAGGTGAGCAGCCATTTACGCGTGCCATCCACCGAGAGATGCTCACGCGTCACCCCGGCGCGGGTCAGGGTGAAATGCTCGGCCAGTTTCTGCTGAGCCGGGCGGGCGATATTGGACATCTCGGAAAAATGGGTGGCACCGCGGTGATAAATCCACTGCCAGACTTGCTTGGTGCGGAATTTCTCTAGGCCAATCCCCTGCAGCGCTTCAGCCAGCTCCTCACGCGACAGGCCAATCAGCGGGCGTTTTTCCCCCGCCGCTAACGGCGCGGCATCCGGTTGTTCCGGTGTTTTTTCAATGCCCTGCCAGGAAGAGGAAGCCGTATCCATCGCAAGCCGTCCGATTTTCATTAAGAATGAGGTGCCTACTGTTTAATCTAAGTTTAAGAAATGTCGACTATATTATGAATTTAGTTTTGCACATGCAGGAGAGGTACATGTCTGAATTCTCGCCCACGCGGCTGACCAACGAGGAGTTTCGACAAATCATCCACGCTGCCTTACATGATACGCAAATTACGGTTGCTGGTCAGGTATTTGACGGAAGATTGAATCATGACGCCCGGGAGCTGGCCCGCCTGGGTGATCGCGTTTCAGAGCCTGATGCACGCACACAAGCACTGAAAGGTCACCTAGCGCGTCCCACGTTAGATCACGGTGCATTGGGGAGGCTTTCCACACCTGGCGGCCATCTGCAGGTTCACGACCTTCCATGGAATCTCAATTTGGAAGAGAGCCTTGCTTGCATACTAGCTCCTGATGCTCAGGCGCAACTCTGCTTACCCGGTGGACTGGCCCGCTCAAAACAAGGCAGTCGAAGTCGCTAATAATCTTTCCTTTACCTCGCCCGAGCATAGCTTTATAGCCGGGGCATGACGCAGCCTGCTTTACATGGACGTATCGCCCTGATTACGGGTGCCTCGCGCGGCATTGGCGCGGCGGTGGCTAAGCGCTACGCCGCCGAGGGCGCGCAGGTGATTCTGGTCGCCCGCACGGTGGGGGCACTGGAGGAGGTGGATGATGCCATCCGCAGCGCAGGCCATGCGCCGGCAACACTGGTTCCCACGGATCTGAAACTCCCGCAGATGCTCGACCAGCTCGGCGCGATTCTGCACGAACGCTTCGGACGGCTGGATATTTTAGTGGGCAATGCGGCGATGCTAGGGGCGCTGACACCCCTCACCCACGCCGATCCCAAGCTATGGGATGAGGTGATGCAGGTGAATTTGACCGCCAATTGGCGGCTGATCCGCGCCATGCATCCGCTGCTTGCCGCCTCGGAGGCGGGGCGGGCTATTTTTGTGACCTCCGGCGCGGCGCGGGCGGCTTTTCCATACTGGGGGCCGTACGGTGTAAGCAAGGCTGCGCTGGAAATGCTGGTGCGCACCTATGCCGCAGAAACCGGAAAAACACGGATATGCGCCAACCTCATTGATCCGGGCGTCGTTGACACGGCCATGCGGCGGGAAGCATTTCCCGGGGAACCGTCAGGACAAAATCCATCGCCAGAAAACATCACCGACCTGTTTGTGACATTGGCTGGTGCCGACTTCCAGGAAACCGGAAGGCTTTACCACGCCACGGCGTGATAAAGCCTTCGGATGGATTGACTGCTTAGAGCAGGAAATTCTCTACCCCCAGTGCATGCACACCTGAGATCTGAATCGTACCGTCTGAGGCGCGGTCACCATCAATGTCGATATTGATAAAGGTATTACGCCCCAAGACGACAGAAGATACAGAACCCACGCCCGTGGTGGCAAAGCTAGAGCCAGCAAAAACCAGATCTCCCAACGCACTGAGATCAATTTTATCACCCTGCGTGATCCGGAAATCCGTCACTATATCGCGTAGTGAGGATTGGGTTGAAGTATCGCTAATATGCTCCCACACGAAGATATCTGCCCCATTACCACCGGTCATAATATCACGACCTGCTCCGCCAATGAGAATATCATTCCCATCGCTCGCTGAAAGCCTGTCGTTACCCGATCCACCAATCAGACGGTCATGCGAGACATTGCCAAAGATGAAATCGTCGCCATCCCCGCCATCGAGCCAGTTAGCCCCTCCGTCGCCATGAAGCCTGTCATTGCCGCTACCGCCGATCAGGGTGTCATCCCCGGCACCGCCTCGCAGCAAGTCATCCCCCTCTCCGCCATCAACAAAGTCGACCCCGTTATCGGCGTAGAGGACATCATTGCCGCTACCACCGGTCAGGGTATCGTCACCATTGCCTCCGCGCACATAATCATTGCCGTCGCCTGCGTTCAGTTCGTCATTCCCGTCCCCACCATGAATGGTGTCGATACCAGCGCCACCCTCGATGATATCATTGCCAAGCCATCCGGCAATGCGGTCATTTCCATCCCCGCCAAAGATTGTGTCATCGTCAATATTGCCATTGATGGTATCGTTTCCTGATCCACCATCGATCGTATCCTGACCACGTCCACCAGAAATCCGGTCATTACCATCCCCACCCTCAATAGAGTTTGAGCCAAGTCCACCGACGATGATGTCGTCACCGGCACCACCAAGAATGGTATTATTGCCTTGTCCGCCATGCAGCAGGTCATTGCCCTCGCCGCCGTCCAGCGTATTGTTACCCGCGCCAGCATAGATGGAGTCGTTTCCAAGGCCACCGATCAGCGAATCATTGCCAAAGCTGCCGGAAATTCGATCATTCCCGTCACCACCGTCAACCGTATCGTTTCCGCTACGGGCAGAGATGGTATCATTACCACCAAAACCACTGATCAGATCATTACCATCAGTTCCCCGCAGAATTTCACCCAGCGAGGTTCCGTTAATAATACGATCGGCGATCGGTGGGGGCGTATCGTCATTCAGAATCGTGGCAAGTGCCACGTCCGTCTCGATGGTTGCACCTTGAGCATTACTCAGACGGATCTCAAAGCTTTCATGGCCTTCTACCTGCGTATCACCTACTACCAGAATGGTGATATCTTTACTCACCTCGCCTGCTGCGAAAGCCAGCGTGCCTGAGCCCAAAAGGCTTCCCGCAAAATCTTCTGCCGAGATTGCGGCACCGGCCACTGCCCAGTCCACCGTACTGGCCAGCGTCGTGTCACCACTGCGAGTAACGACAAACGTAAAGGCCGTCGTGCCTGTATTGCCTTCGGCGCGGCTGGCAGGACCCTGCGTCGTAATCGACAGCGTCGGCAGCGGATCATCATTCACAATCGTGGCCTGCGCTGAAGCAGAAGAAATGCTGCCGTTAACAGGGTTACTGATCGATACGCTAAAGGTTTCATCCCCCTCATGGCGTGTGTCCCCGGCCACATCAACAGAGATCGTTTTTGTCGCTTCGCCTTCAGCAAACGAGACTGTTCCTGACGCAAGAACACCATTGAGGAAATCCGAAGCATCGGCTGTCTCAGCCTGCACGGCCCAATCGACATCACTGGCAATACTCAAATCGCCGGAGCGCGTGATAGTGAAGCTCACCGAACGGCTTCCCGCATCGCCTTCATTCACGCTGGCCGTGCCATCGGCACTAATAGCAAATTCCGGCAAGCTATCATCATTCAGGATGATGGCGCTGGCGGAGCCAGTTGCGATGGTCGCATTGGATGGCGAATTCAGCGTAACACTGAAGGATTCATCTGCCTCAAAACGCGTATCTGCCGATACTTGCACCGTGATAGTCTTGCTTGCCTCGCCTTCTGCAAAGGTGAGCGCCCCGGTTGGCAGTGCGCCTCCCACAAAGTCCTCTGCATTCGCTTCATCCGCCTGCACAGACCAGTTGACCGTGCTGCTCAGAGCCAGATCACCGCTGCGCGTGACGGTGAAGGTGAGTTCCATCGGGCCTGCATTACCTTCAAAGGCACTGGCCGCATCTGCCGCAATGGACAGCGTCGGTAGCGGATCATCATTGGTAATCGTCGCCGTGGCGCTGGCGTTATCCAGCGTCGCGTTGGTTGCATCGCTGAGGACCACATCAAACGATTCGTCGCTCTCAAAGAAGCTGTCCCCGGCAATCTCTACCGTAATGGTTTTGCTTGCTTCGCCTTCTGCAAATTCCACCACACCGGATGGTAAGACGCCCCCGGAGAAATCACTGGCATTCGCATTAGCCGACTGCACGCTCCACTGTGCTGAAGAAGCAATGCTGGTATCACCGCTGCGCGTGACGGTG